>NZ_CP134398.1:315102-630204 GCF_002968335.2 Mycobacterium sp. ITM-2016-00316 | reverse complement strand
CCAGTGTGCCGGTGGGCGTGGTGCCCAGCGCGCCGAGGTGCCCGTCCTGGAAGATCCACACCATCGCACCGAAAGTGGCAGTCAGCGACAAGATGTTCAGCACAACCGCTTTCAGTGGGAGCACCACACTGCCGGTGAGCAGGAACAGCAGACAGAACGTGATGGCCGCGATCAGCCCGAGCACCAGCGGCAGCTTCGCGCCGATCGCGTCCACACTGTCCCGATCGGTCTGGGCGACCCCGCCCAGCAACACCTGACGGCCGGCCGGGCCGGTCACCTCGTGCAACCGGTCCAGCTGCGCCGCCGAGGCGTCGGAGAACAACGGCGCCGAACTGGACACCCGCAGGAACATGCTGCCGTCGCGTTCCACCGGGGGTGAGACCGCCGAAACCTCGGGCACTGCGGACAATTCAGCCGTATAGCGGTCCAGGTCGGTGCGTGTCAGCCCGGTCGAATCGGGGATGACGACGCTGATATCGGTCGCCGAGTTGTGTGCGAAATCCTGTCTGAGACGGTCGCCGACCTGATGCGCCGACGCGCCGGCCGGCAGCACCCGGTCATCGGGGAAACCCCATTTGACCCCGGTGAACGGCAGCCCCAGCAAAACCAGCAACACCACCACCGCCAGGCCGATCGAGGCGGCGCGGCGCAGCACGAACTTGGTTGAGCGGTACCAGAACTGTGCCTCGACGGGTTTGGGCTCCCGCGCGCGCCGGCCCTTGACCCGGTCACCGAGCAGCACGACGGCCGCCGGGGTGAGCACCAACGCAGCGATCGCCGCGAACACCACGGTCGCCACCCCGGCGTAGGCGAAAGACTTCAGGAAGTACATCGGGAACAGCACCAGCGTGGACATCGGCAACGCCACCGTCGTCGCCGAGAACACCACGGTGCGCCCCGCCGTCACCATCATCCGCATCAGGGCGTCCTCGGGGGCGGCTCCGTCGGCCAGTTCGTCGCGGTAGCGGCTGATCATCAGCAACGTGTAATCGATGGCCAGCGCCAGCCCCATTGCCATGCAGAGATTCAGGGCGAACACCGACACATCGGTGGCCATCGTGATCAGCCGCAGCACCGCCAGCGAACCGAGGATCGCCATCACACCGACCACCACCGGCACCGCGGCGGCGAGCAGCCCACCGAACACCCACACCAGAACCAGGAAGCTGAACGGGATGGCGATCGACTCCATCACCAGCAGGTCGCGCTGTGACTGCTCGGTGATCTGGGTGTTCACCATGGCCAGGCCACCGGCCTGCACGCGCACCCCGTCCCGGTCGTGGACCAGGCTGTCGACGAGCTCCTTGGCGTGGTTCTGGGCGTACTTCTCGCCCCCGGTGATACCGGCGACGATCAGTCCCGCGGTGCCGTCCCGGGTGAGCAGTTCCGCGGCGGCGGGTTGCGGCACGGTCCACGGCGAACTCACCTCGGCCACATGCTCGGAGTCCCGCAACGCCGACACGATCTCGGTCCCCACCCGGCGGGCCTCGGGACTCATGGCGCCCGACGGGTCCGACACGACGATCAGCAACTGCATGTCGCCCTGGTCGAACCTGCCGGTCAGCAGTTCGGCCGCCTGGCTGGATTCCGCGCCGGGATCCTGGAATCCGCCGGCGGTCAGCTTCTGGGTGACCGGCACACCGAAGATCGCCGCCGCGACCGCGGCCAGTGCGGCGACGGCGAGGATCCGTCGGGGCGCAGCCAGGGCAAGACGGGCGAGGCGTTCCAGAACGCCGGGTTTTTCCACCGGCTCATGGTGCCCGATGGCTACCCCTCCTGGGTCTCCACGTGGGCGCGGATGCGGCCCTTCTCGTCGAGCCAGCCCTTGGACTCGGCGTAGGAGACCATGCCCGCCAGCTTCTGCTGCCAGTCGGGGTCGCCGGTGCGCCCGGCGAGTGCAGTCAGGTCAGCGGGATCCACCCAGGAGTGCGATGCGGTGACCACCACGACCTTGAAGGAGGTGAAATCCTCGGGTTCGACGACCTCGATCAGCGGCGGGGTGGTGCGGGGATCGATGCGCAGATACATGTGTCCTCATCCTTGGCGGTGTCGGCGGTCCCGGGCCGGGACACCGTTGACGCCCTCGATCGAATGCGCATAGGTGCCAATGGCGAAGGCCAGCGCCGGTCCGGTGATCGACAGCGCGCGGTGGTCGACGTTCTCGATGTCGTCGCGGGCGGTGCCGTGATTGGGGTCGAAGGCGGCCCCGGCGCGCCCACCCCAGAGCCGGGCCTGCACGGCGCTCTTCTGCTGGTTCGATCCGGTGGTCAGGCCACCGATCGGCACGCCCGCGGTAAGGAACGGGCCGTAGTCGCCGGCGTTGTCGAGCGGGATGTCGGCGGGCCGGACACCGGCAAGGTTGAGGTAGCCGGCCAGGGTGCGCTCGATCCCGGCCGAACCCTCGGGAGCCTCGTTGGCCGCGGCGGACTGGTCACCGTCATAGGTGAAGAAACCGGCGTTCTGCGAGCCGAGCATGTCCGCATCCAGGTAGACGGCGATGTCGTCGAGCTGGCCCGCGTCCAGGCCGGAGACGTATTTGCCTGCCGCGCCCAGACTCTCGGACCCCCAGAAGGCGAATCGGACGGCGTTGCCATCCGCGGGTGTCGGCCCCAGCGCGGCGGCGATGCTCAGCAACGCCGCCACCCCGGTGCCGTTGTCGTTGATCCCGGGGCTGCGGGGCGCGCTGTCCAGGTTGGCGCCGGCCATCACCACATTGGTGGTGTCGCCGGTGGTGGTCTGGGCGATGACATTGCGTGATGTCGCCACGGAGGCCTGCGCGTCGAGGGTCAGCCGGACCGGCGCGGTGGTGCGGCGCAACGCGGCGTCGGTGGTGCGGTCGATGACGGCGACCGGCAGCGTGAGCTTCTGGTAGTAGCCGGGCTCGAACAGCCCCTTGGTACCGCCGGCGCTCACCACCAACAGGCCGACCGCGCCCTTGGCGACGGCCGCGTTCTGTTTGACGACCACCGAACACCCGGTGTCGTCGACGATCGCCAGCGCACCGCGCACGTCGCCGTAGTCCGCGGCGGCGCACCCGGCGGCTTTGCGGGGCCGCAGGGACGGGCCGCTGACTCCGCCGCGCGGGGTCCCCGCGAGTGGGGATGCCTGCGTGACGGGGTAGCTGCGGCCGCCGATCTGCAGGGTCGGCTTTCCCGGGTCGCCCATCTTGAGCCATTCGAATTCCGGTGTGCTGACCTCGAATCCGCCGTCACGCAGCACACCGGCGACATAGTCGACGGTGGCCTCGTACCCGGGTGTGCCGACCGCCCGGTTGCCCCGGTTCGCTCCGGCGATACCGTTGAGTTCCTCGAGGTGGCCGAAGATGGCATCGGCGGTCACCTTGCCCGCGAGGTCGCGGGCCGGGTCGGCGGGCGCGGGTGGCGGTGCCGTCGAACACGATGCCAGCATCAGCGCAGCGGTCACGACCACCAGCGCTTGTCTCATGAGGCCGACTGTGCGTGCCGGGTACGGTCCTCGCGCACCGGAACTCCGTTGCGGCCGCCGATGTCCTGCGCGTAGAGCGCCGTCGAGTAGCCGACTCCGCGGCCCAGGATCTCAAGGGCGGTGCGGTCGATGTGCTCGAGGGTGTCGGTCGCCTTGTGATAGTTGGGATCGAACGGCTGGTCGGCGTTTCCGCCCCAGCGCTCGGCCTGCTCGGCGGTCATGTTCCCGTCGGCGCCGGAGAACAGTCCACCGGAAGGGATGCCGGCCTGGGTGAAGGCATCGTAATCGGAGCGCCCGTCGAAGCTGGTGTCCTCTGCGGGCTTACCCGCGCCGTCGAGGTACCCGACCAGCAGGCGTTCGATCCCGGCGGAGCCCTCCGGAACCCGGGGGACGCTCCCGTCGGCCGCCGGTGGTGCGGACTGGTTTCCGTCATAGGTGAAGTAGCCCGGATTCGGCGAACCCACCATGTCGAAGTTCAGGTAGAGCGCGATGTCCTTGAGTGCCTCGGCATCCAGCCTGCCGACGTAGTCCGCCGAGCCCAGTAGGCCGAGTTCCTCGGCGCCCCAGAACCCGAAGCGAACCGCGTTCTGGACATCCGGCGAGCTACCCATCTGCAGCGCGGTCTCCAACACCGCGGCCACACCCGAGCCGTTGTCGTTGATCCCCGGCCCCTCGGGCACGCTGTCCAGGTGGGCACCCACCATGACGACGTTCTCGGTGGATCCGGTCGTGGTCTGGGCGATCACGTTGCTGGTCTTCTCGACATTGACACCGGCCGTGAGTTTCACGGTGGCCTCGCCGGGGTTGGCGCGCAACCGGGCGCCCTCGGCCTCGGTGATCGCCAGGACCGGGATCTTGACCGTGGTCCTGCTGCCGAGGGTGCCGCCGAACTCCTCGACGGGGCGGTCCTCGTTGTCGGCGATGAGCAGTGCGACCGCTCCCCGTTTGGCGGCGATGCCGGCCTTCTCGCCGAACTGACAGGTCCCGCGGTCCACCAGCACCACTGCCCCCTGTACCGGCAGGCCCTCGTAGTCGGCGTCGGCGCAGCCCGGGCTGTCGTCGGCGGGCGCGGCGACCAGCGGGCCGGACACACCCTGCGGACCGGTGCCGACTGTGAAGGACATGCCCTTGGCGCCGACCTTGCTGCCCGCCACCGTCACATCCGGTTCCTCGGCGAACGGCAGTCGCACCTCGAACTCTTCGGTCTTCGCGTCGAAACCCTTGTCCCGCAGCAGGTTCACCACGTAGTCGACGCTGGCCTGATAGCCGGGGGTGCCCATCGCCCGGTTACCGTCGTGCTGGTCGGCGATCTCCTGCAGTCGGGTCAGGTGCCCCATCATGGCGTCGGTACTGAGGCTCTGGCCGATCTCGTCGGCGTATGCCGTCGCGTCCACCCGCGACGCCGACGGTGCATCCTTGCCGCAGCCGCTGACACCCACGGCGAGGGTGGCCACCGACAGCATGGCCACCAGGGACCGTGACGTGAACTGCATGAGCCCCACGGTAGCCGACTCAGGGATCGCGCCGGGCGACGACGGCGACAGCCGTGGCGAACACCGCTGCCGCCACCGCGGCGAAGTAGACGGCCGAGCCCAGCGGACCCCACCACATTGAAAAGGTCTGCAACCACGGAATTTCGGTGAATGCGTTGGCATTAGCGAATGGCAGCAGCGGGCCCACTCTGCCTCCGACACCCGGGATGGCCCCGAGCAGCGGTTCCAGCACGAACGGCAGCAGCAGCAGGATCGCGATCACCGCGGCGCTGTGGCGTACGCACGCGCCGAGACCCACCGCCAGCAGCGCGGCCAGCACGGCATACAACGTCACCGCCCCGACGGTGCGCCACGGTGCCCAGGCGGTGAGCGCCAGCTGCGCGCCCTGGCGCTCGTCGAGCATCGCCCGCACCAGCAGCAGCGAACCCAGCGACATAACGGCGGCGAGCACCCCGGAGAACACCATGGTGACAACGGCTTTCGCGACCAGCACCCGGGATCGGCGTGGCGTCGCCATGAACGTCGTGCGGATCATCCCGGTCCGGTACTCCCCGGTCACGGTCAGCGCGGACAGGATCATCAGCACCGGGACGCCGAACATCGCCACCCCGAGCACCGCCCGGTCCGGGCCCACCACGCTGTAGGGCAGCGCCGCCGCAGCCTGGACGGCGGCCAAGGCCAGGCTGATCCCGACCACGGTGAGCGCCAGCCACAGGGGCGAGCGGGTGCTGGTGAGTTTGATGCGTTCGGCGGTGATCGTCATGGCTGCCCGCCACCCGCCCGGTACTGCACGGCCCCGTCGGTGAGATTCATATAGGCCTCCTCCAGGGACGCGGCCTGCGCGGCCAGTTCGTGCAGCACGATGCCGTGTGCCGCGGCCAGTTCACCGACCTGTTCGGTGCTGCTGCCGTCGACCAGCAGCGCCGCACCGTCACGACGGGCTCCCGGCAACAGGGCGGCCAGCCGGTCGATCTGCGGGCTGCGCACCCGGACCGTGTCCGCCTGATTCAGGAATTCGGACATGGTGGTGGCGGTGATCAACCGGCCACGCCCGATCACCAGCACCCGGTCGGCGGTGTTGGCCATTTCGGCCAGCAGATGGCTGGACACGAACACGGTCCGGCCCTCGGCGGCCAGGCCCCGCATCAGTGTCCGGATCCAGCGGATGCCTTCGGGATCCAGCCCGTTGACCGGTTCGTCGAACAACAGCACCTGCGGGTCGCCGAGAAGGGCAGCCGCGATACCGAGGCGCTGCAGCATGCCCAGCGAGAACGCGCCGGCCTGTTTGCCGGCCACCTCGGTCAGACCGACCTCGGCGAGCACCTCGTCGACCCTGCGCACCGGAATCCGGTTGGTCGCCGCGATCCACCGCAGGTGCGATCGCGCGGTGCGGTTCGGATGCACCTGCCGGGCATCCAGCAGTGCGCCGACGGTGCGCAGCGGGTGCTTGTGTTCGTGGTAGGGCCGGCCGGCGACGGTGACGGTGCCGGCACTGGGCCGGTCCAGCCCGACGATCATCCGCATCGTGGTCGACTTGCCCGCACCGTTGGGCCCGAGGAAACCGGTCACCACACCGGGCTCGATGGTGCAGGTCAACTCGTCGACAGCCCTGACCGAGGCGAAAGTTTTTGTCAGACCGGTCAGTTCGATCACGATTGGAACTCTCCCACGACCAGGTCGGCCACCGCACGCATGCCCTCGGCGTTGGGGTGCAGCGGCGCGGTGTGGCCGGGGATCGGCACCGGGAATCTGCTCGGCAGGTTCGTCCAGGGCTGCGCCGACCACGGGTGGTGGTCCCGGCTGGCCTGCGCGGCCCGGACCAGCTCGCAGCCGGTGGCCTCCGCAGCAGCACCCGTCAGCCGTTCCAGCTCCGCGGCGACCATCCGTCCCCGCGCGGTATCGGTGGCCGACAGCGGGCGCGCGGCGCCCTGTGGCGGTAGCAGCGTCAGATAGTCGACGAACATCACCCGGGCCTGTGGGCAGCGATGCCGGATGACCCGGCCGACCTCGATGAGTTCGTCGGCCACCGCGGCCAGCGCCCGCTCGCGCGCGCCGGCATTCCGCATACCGCGCAGCGGCGGCAGCCACCGCAACGGCGCGGGCAGTGCCGCCGCGCACAGCATCGGCACGTAGCCGACGTCGTTACCGCCGATGGTGACCGTGACCAGCGCCTCGGACCCGTCGAGCGCATCGACCTGCGGAGGTTCGCCGTGCTGGCGTTCGGTCAGGATGTTGGCGGTGGTGGCGCCGGAATAGGTCACGTCGACCAGTTCCAGGTCCAGGCGTTGCGCGACGAGGTGCGGATAGTTGCGCTGCGAACGCATCGCCAGCAGCGGCGACCCGGGCGCCGTTGGCGGGATGCCGGGCCCGGCCGCCATCGACGAGCCCAGCGCCACGTATCGGGTCACAGGATGGCGGGGCTCGATGCCTGCGCCCAGAAACGCTTCGGGATCCGCCCGGCGTGCCGGGCCAGATGTCCTGCGGTGACGGCGGCCGCCATCGCGGCGGCCATCGCGGCCGGATCGGCGGCGCGGGTCACCGCGGTGGCCAGCAGCACGGCGTCGCAGCCCAATTCCATCGCCAGCGCGGCGTCACTGGCGGTACCGATGCCCGCGTCCAGGATCACCGGGACGTTCGCCGCGTCGACGATCATCTCGATATGGTGCGGGTTCGCGATGCCCAGGCCGGTGCCGATGGGTGAGCCCAGCGGCATGACGGCCGCGCAGCCGGTGTCCTCGAGGCGTCGAGCCAGCACCGGATCGTCGTTCGTGTAGGGCAGCACGATGAAGCCGTCATCCACCAGTTGTTCTGCGGCCCTGACCAACTCGATCGCATCGGGCAGCAGGGTGCGCTCGTCGGCGATCACCTCCAGCTTCACCCATTCGGTGCCCAGCGCCTCACGGCCCAGCTGGGCGGTGAGCACCGCCTCGGCCGCGCCGCGGCAGCCGGCCGTGTTCGGCAGCGGGGTGATCCCCAGCCTGTTGAGCAGATCCAGGACGCCGGTACCGGATTCGGCATCGACACGGCGCATGGCGACGGTGGTCAGTTCGGTGCCCGAGGCGATCAGCGCCTCCTCGAGCACGGCCAGGTTCGCCGCACCACCGGTGCCCATGATCAGCCGGGAGCCGAACTCCCGGCCCGCGATCGTGAGTGCCTCAGCCACCCTGCACCGCCGTCACCACTTCCACCCGGGCGCCGCCGGCCAGCGCGGTGTGCCACGACGACCTGGGCAGCACCTCCCAGTCCACCGCCACCGCGATACCTTTCTCCGGAAAACCCAACTGGTTCACCAATTCCTCGACCGTGGTGCCGTCGGGCACATCGGCTTCCTCCCCGTTGACCAGCAAGATCATGTCGCCCCTCTGCCTGCTACAAGTTCCGTGGCAATCCGCTCGGCCGTCCACGGCGCCAGCAGAAAACCGTTGCGTCCGTGGCCGGTGGCGGCCAGCGTGCACTCGTCGAGCCTACCGACCAGCGGCAACCCGTCCGGTGTCATCGGGCGCAATCCGGCCGCGCACTCGGCGAGTTCGTACTCGCCCAGCGCGGGCATCACCGCGCAGGCATCGTCGAGCAGATCCCGCACACCGCGGACCACCGGAGCGGTGTCGCGGCCGTGCTCGTACTGGGTGGCGCCCACCACCACCCCGTCGCCGCGCGGCACCAGGTATACCGCCCTGCCGTGCACGCGGGCCCGAACGACGCGTTGCGGCAACGGCATACAGCCCTTGCGCCAGCGCAGCCGCAGCACCTCGCCCTTGACCGGGTGCACCGCCAGACCCGGCCACAGGGTGGGCGCGTCGATCCCGTTGGCGATCACCCGCTGATCGGCGTCCACTGCGGCCAGCTCGTCGACCGGCGGCGCCCACTGCACACCGAGCTCCGCACAGGCCCGCTCCAGGGCCGCGACCAATGCCCGATTGTCCACGGCCAGTTCGGTATCGGCGACAAAGCCGTGCCGGATGCCCTGGGCCAGCAGCGGTTCGACATCACGGGCGGCCGTCGTCACCGTGACCGGGTGCCCCTGCCCGGACAACCAGTCGGCCACCGTCTTGAGGTCCGCGACATCGGCCCGGTCGACCGCCACCACCAGCGATTCGTGGGCGGTCACCACCTCGGGGGGCAGCCCGTCCAGGAACCCGGCATGCCAGAGCTTGAGGGATTCGAGGCCGATCGCCAGCTGCGCGTCCTCCCCCGGCCAGCCCTCGCTGTGCGGGGCCAGCATGCCGCCGGCCACCCAGGAAGCGCCGCGCGCCTCGGTCCGGTGCACGCGCACCGACCAGCCGTCCTGCGCGGCGCGCCGAGCCACCGACAGACCGATGACACCGCCGCCGATCACGGCAAGAGATCCAGCCATCATGTCCTCTCCCTTCGCCGGCATGACCCGGATCAGGTACGACGGTCAGGGCCGGTCGCGCGCCCACTCTCAGTCCCCGGTCCCGGGACTCCCGTGTTCAGCTGTCAGGATACTCGGGTGTCCGATCGCCTCGAACGCCTCACGACCGCGTCGCTGTACCTGTGCACGGATGCCCGGCGCGAACGCGGTGACCTGGCCGAGTTCGCGGACGCGGCGCTGGCCGGCGGGGTGGACATCATCCAGCTGCGGGACAAGGGCTCGGCGGGCGAGCAGCGGTTCGGTCCGCTGGAGGCCCGCCAGGAACTCGACGCGCTGGCGGTGCTCGCCGATGCGGCCCGCCGCCACGGCGCGCTGTTCGCGGTCAACGACCGCGCCGATATCGCGCGGGCGGCCGTGGCCGATGTGTTGCACCTCGGCCAGGACGATCTGCCGTTGGACATCGCGCGCGACGTCATCGGGCCCGCACCGGTGATCGGGCGCTCCACCCACGATGCCGGTCAGGTCGCCGCCGCGATCGACGAGGCGGTGGACTACTTCTGCGTCGGACCGTGCTGGCCCACCCCGACCAAACCGGGGCGCAGCGCGCCGGGGCTGGATCTGATCCGGCAGGTGGCCGCGTTGACCCCGGCAAAACCGTGGTTCGCGATCGGCGGGATCGACGAGCAGCGGCTGCCCGAGGTCTTGGAAGCCGGCGCTCGCCGCGTTGTCGTGGTGCGCGCCATCACCGCGGCCGAGGATCCGCAGGCGGCGGCCCTGGCGCTCAAGAAATCAATGGGATCTCAGCGGTAACCGTGCGCAGCCGTTCCCAGCTGGCGGCGAAACCGGGATGCAGCGGCAGCTGTGCCACCTCGTGTTCGGGCACCCAGCGCAGCTCGGAACTCTCCCGGTTCGGGGTGGTGTGCAGCTGCTCGGCGGCATCGGCGATGACGGTGGTGTAGGTCCAGCCCGGCACCTCGTGGGTGACGACGCAGACCCGCACCGTCATCTGAGCGGCCTGGACCCCGGCCTCCTCGAACGCCTCCCGGACCGCCGCCTCTTCGACGGACTCGTGGCTGTCGCGGGCTCCACCGGGTAACGCCCAGGTGCCGCCCTGGTGGCTCCACGGGGCTCGATGCTGCAACAGCACGGCAAAGGTACCGTCGGGACCGGGTGCGCGCAGCAGTAGTCCGGCCGCCCCGTGACGTCCCCAGAAGTGGCCGCCACCGTCCGATACCACCCAACCGTCACCGTCACCGTGCACGACATCAGAATAGGGGCACGTGAATTCCCACACGTCACTCCAATGTCTCTTAGACTTCTTAGAAACACCGAGGAGGTCGGCTAACACGTGAGCGTGGAGTTGGCGCACCCGTCGACCGAACCGCTGGCTTCACGTTCGCCGACCAACCCCGTGCACCCGCGCTGGTGGTTTCTCTGGACCACGCCCGGGCGCATCCTGACCATCGGCGTGGTGCTGTCCGCCCTCGTCATCGCGTGCGCGTTCGCGACCTCGACGACGATCAACGATCGCCAGGAAGCGCTCACCACGGTGCTCGACCACAGCGAACCGCTGGCCTTCGCCGCCGGTCAGCTGTACACGACGCTGTCGGTCGCCGACGCGGCCGCCGCGACCGCCTTCATCGCAGGCGCCGAGCCGCAGGACGTTCGGCAGCGCTATGAACAGGCCATCACCGATGCCTCGGTGGCCGTCACCCGCGCCTCTGCCGGGCTGACCACCGAACCCATGATCGAACTGCTGGGCCGGGTCAACGCCGAGTTGGCCGTCTATACCGGCCTGGTCGAAACCGCCAGGACCAACAACCGCGCGGGCAATCCGGTGGGCTCCTCCTACCTGTCCGAAGCGTCGGCCCTGATGCAGTCCAAGATCCTGCCCGACGCACAGCGGCTCTACGAGTCGACCTCGGCACGGGTGGACGCCGAGACGACAGCCTCCACCCGCATCCCCGCGCCGGTCATCCTGGTGGTGCTCGCCACCGTCATGTTCGGGTTGTTCGCCAACAGGTGGCTGACCAAGCGGACCCGCCGACGGGTCAACATCGGTTTCGTGGCGGGCGGACTGGCCGTGCTGATTATGGTGGTGTGGGTGGGCACCGCACTCGTCATCTCCACCTCCGACAGTCGCAGCGCCAAAAACACTGCGGCACAGTCGCTCAAGACGGTGACCACGATGGCCATCACCGCGCAGCAGGCACGTGCCGACGAGACCCTGGCGTTGGTACGCCGCGGCGACGAGGACGTTCGCAAGCAGTCCTACTACCAGCGCATCGACAGCATGCAGCAGCAGCTGAACACGTTCTTGAACGCCAACAACGACATCGACAAACAAGATCTGGCCGACGCCGGAGATCTGCTGCGCAAGTGGCGCGCCTCCAACGACCGGATCAACGCCTACATCTCGGTCGGCGACTACCAGGCCGCCACCCAGGTGGCATTGGGAACCGGCGAGGACAACTCCACCCCGGCCTTCGCCAGTCTGGACGCCGCGCTGGCCAAGGCCATCGAGGAGAGCCGCGGCCAGTTGCGCTCCGATATCGTCAACGCCCGCCGGGTGCTGTCGGGGGCGACGGTCGGCGCCGCGGCGCTCAGCGTGATCGCGGCCTTCGCCGTGGCGCTCGGGCTGTGGCCGCGACTCAGCGAGTACCGCTAGTGAAGAAACTCCTGGGCGTTCTGATCACCGCAGCGGTGCTGACCGGCTGCCAGCAGGCCTCCACGGTCGACCCGATTCCCGCGGTGACACTGGCCCCGCCCACGCCGGCCGGGATGGAGGAGTCCCCGCCGGAGACGAGTCCGCCCGCGTTGCCGGACAACGACGACTGCGACCGGACCGCGAGCCTGCGCCCCTTCCCCAACCGCGCCCAGGCCGATGACGCGGTGGAGAACATCCGCAACCGGGGCCGGTTGATCGTCGGGCTCGACATCGGCAGCAACCTGTTTTCCTTCCGCGATCCCATCACCGGTGAGATCACCGGGTTCGACGTCGACATCGCCGGCGAGGTGGCCCGCGACATCTTCGGCACCCCCTCTCAGGTGGAGTACCGCATCCTGTCCTCGGCGGACCGGATCGAGGCGCTGGAGAACAATCAGGTCGACATCGTGGTGAAGACCATGAGCATCACCTGCGAACGCCGCGAGCAGGTCGACTTCTCCACCGAGTACCTGTCGGCGAACCAGCGCATCCTGGCCCCGCGCGACTCGCCGATCCGGCAGGCCAGCGACCTGTCCGGCAAGCGGGTGTGCGCGGTGAAGGGCACCACTTCCCGCACGCGCGTCCAGCAGATCCAGCCGCCGGTGAACCTGGTGGACGTGGTGACATGGGCGGACTGCCTGGTGGCGCTGCAGCAACGGCAGGTCGACGCGGTCAGCACCGACGACTCGATCCTCGCCGGCCTGGTGAGCCAGGATCCCTACCTGCACATCGTCGGCCCCAGCATGAACCAGGAGCCCTACGGGATCGGCGTCAACAAGGACAACCCCGGCCTGGTCCGCTTCGTCAACGGCACATTGGAACGCATTCGCCGCGACGGCACCTGGAATACGCTGTACCGCAAGTGGTTGACGGTGCTCGGGCCCACTCCGGCGCCCCCGGTGGCGAGGTATTCCGACTGATGAGCCGCTGCTGATGAACGACGACGACCCCGGCACCCAGCCCGCCGCGCTGTCCGACCTCGAAGACTATGAGGAGGATTCGATCGCGACGATTCGCCCCATGGCCACCCAGGCCGTGTACCGGCCCGACTTCGACGACACCGACCGCGCGTCCACGGTGTCCACCGAACCGTCCGAGGGCATGACGTCGCTGACCCGGCCGCGCTCGCCCATCCGCCGTCTCGGTGGCGGCCTGGTCGAGGTGCCCCGTGTCTACGAGCGCGACCCGCTGACGGCGCTGATGACCAATCCGGTGGTGGCCGAGGCGAAACGGTTCTGCTGGAACTGCAACCGGCCGGTCGGGCGCGCCACAAAGGACGGGCCGGCCCGGTCCGAAGGGGTGTGCCCGCGCTGCGGCAGCCCGTTCTCGTTCCTGCCGCAACTCAGTCCCGGCGACATGGTCGCCGACCAGTACCGGATCAAGGGCTGTATCGCGCACGGCGGTCTCGGCTGGGTGTATCTGGCCTTCGACACCAACGTGAACGGACGGCCGGTCGTGCTCAAGGGCCTGGTGCATTCCGGCGACGCCGAGGCGCAGACCGCCGCCATGGCCGAGCGGCAGTTCCTCGCCGAGGTGACCCATCCGTCGATCGTGAAGATCTTCAACTTCGTCGAGCATGCCGACAAACACGGTGAGCCGGTCGGCTATATCGTGATGGAGTACGTCGGCGGCACCTCGCTCAAACAGCCCAAGGACGCCAAACTGCCGGTGGCGCAGGCGATCGCCTACATGATGGAGATCCTGCCCGCGCTGGGATACCTGCACTCCCTCGGCCTGGTCTACAACGACCTGAAGCCCGAGAACATCATGATCACCGCCGAGCAGCTCAAGCTCATCGACCTCGGTGCGGTGTCGCGGATCAACTCGTTCGGATACCTCTACGGCACACCGGGTTACCAGGCACCGGAGATCGTGCGTACCGGGCCAACGGTCCAGACCGACATCTACACCGTGGGGCGCACGCTGGCCGCGCTCACCCTGAAGCTGCGTACCCGCAAGGGCCGCTATGTGGACGGCCTGCCCGAAGACGACCCGGTGCTGGCCAAATACGACTCGTTCGCCCGGTTGCTGCGCCGGGCGATCGACCCGGATCCGCATCGCCGCTTCGCCAGTGCCGACGAGATGTCCAGCCAGTTGCTGGGCGTGCTGCGCGAGGTCGTCGCCCAGGACACCGGGGTGGCCCGGTCGGGCCTGTCCACCGTCTTCAGCCCGCCGCGATCCACCTTCGGCGTCGACCTGCTGGTCGCGCACACCGATGTATACCTGGACGGTCAGGTGCACTCGGAGAAGCTCACCGCGCCGGAGATCGTGAAGGCGCTACAGGTTCCGCTGGTCGACCCGGCCGATGTCGGCGCCCCCATCCTGTCCGCCACCGTGCTCAGTCAGCCTGTGCAGACCCTCGATTCACTGCGGGCGGCGCGGCACGGCACGCTGGACTCCGAGGGTATCGATCTGTCCGAATCGGTGGAGCTGCCGCTGATGGAGGCGCGGGCGCTGCTGGACCTCGGCGATGTCGCCAAGGCGACCCGCAAGCTCGACGACCTGTACGAGCGGGTCGGCTGGCGCTGGCGGCTGGTCTGGTTCCGCGGCGTGGCAGCCCTGCTGACCGCCGACTATGACACCGCCACAAAGTATTTCACCGAGGTGCTGGACACGCTACCCGGCGAGTTGGCGCCCAAACTGGCGCTGGCGGCCACGGCCGAGCTGGCGGGTAGCTCCGATGAGCGCCGGTTCTACCAGACGGTGTGGCGCACCGACAACGGCGTCATATCGGCGGGATTCGGGTTGGCCCGGGCCCAGTCCGCGGAGGGTGAGCGCGATGACGCCGTCCGCACCCTCGACCAGGTTCCGCCCACCTCAAGGCATTTCACCGTCGCACGGCTCACCAGCTCGGTGACGCTGCTGTCCGGACGATCCATCAGCGAGGTGTCCGAACAGCAGATCCGCAGTGCCGCAAGGCGTGTGGAGGCGCTTCCGGAGAGCGAGCCGCGGGTGCTGCAGATCCGGGCGCTGGTTCTGGGCACCGCGATGGACTGGCTGGCCGACAACACCGCCAGCACCAATCACATTCTCGGGTTCCCGTTCACCCAGCACGGCCTGCAGCTCGGCGTGGAGGCAGCACTGCGCGGGCTGGCACGGGTCGCCCCGACACAGGAGCACCGCTACGCGCTGGTCGATCTGGCCAACAGCGTGCGGCCCACGAGCACGTTCTGACTCCCCGGATCGCTCCGCTCCAGCCCGCCGTACCTATCCCAGCACCTCCACGCACGCCCGGGCGATGGCCAGCTCTTCATCGGTCGGGATGACCAGCACCGTGACCGGCGATGTTTCCATCGAGATACGCCGCGCAACCCGCTCGGGTGCATCGTTGAGCCGTCCGTCGATCTCGATGCCGAGGCTGGTCAGGCCCGACAGCGCATCGCGACGCACCGCGGCATCGTTCTCCCCCACCCCGGCGGTGAAGGTGATGACATCTGTGTTACCGAGCAGAGCCAGGTAGGCGCCGATGTACTTGCGCAGCCGGTGGATGTAGACCTCGTAGGCCAATTGCGCTGCCTCATCGCCGGTTTCGATCCGCTTGTGCAGCGCCCGGAAGTCGATCTCGCCACCGAGCCCGAACACACCGGACCGTCGGTTGAGCATGGTCTCGATGTCCTCGACACTCATCTTCGCCGTGCGCCACAGGTAGGTGATGACGCCGGGATCGATATCCCCGGACCGGGTGCCCATCACCAGCCCCTCCATCGGGGTCATTCCCATCGAGGTGTCGATGGGACGCCCGCCGGCGATAGCCGACGCCGAGGCACCGTTGCCCAGGTGCAGCACGATCTGGTTCAGCGATTCCAGCGGCACATCCAGGAACTCCGCGGCCTGCTCGCTGACATAGCGGTGGGAGGTGCCGTGGAATCCGTAACGGCGAATGTTCCAGGTGTCGGCGACATCCCGGTCGATGGCGTACTCGGCGGCCGCCGGCGGCAGGTCGTGGAAGAAGGCGGTATCGAAGACCGCGACGTGCGGCAGGTCGGGCAGCACCTTGCGGGCTTCCTTGATCCCGAGCACGGCCGGCGGGTTGTGCAACGGGGCCAGCGGCGACAGTTCTTCGATGTCCGCGATGGTCTGGTCGTCGATCAGGGTGGGCCGGTACAGCGTGTTCCCGCCGTGCACGACGCGGTGCCCGACGGCGAGCAGGCCGTCCAGGCTGGGCAACGCCGCGAACACCGCAGTCAGCGCCTGCCGGTAATCGGTCACCCGCTCTATCACGCCACTGACCACTGACGTACCCGATTCGGGTTCCAGCAGATCGTATTTCACCGACGACGAGCCGCTGTTGAGCACCAGCACCGTGGTCACTGCCGGGCCGCCTGGATCGCGGTGATCGCCACCGTGTTCACGATATCCTCCACCAGGGCACCCCGGGAGAGATCATTGACCGGCTTGTTCAGGCCCTGCAGCACCGGCCCAATCGCGATGGCTCCGGCGCTGCGCTGGACCGCCTTGTAGGTGTTGTTGCCGGTGTTGAGGTCCGGGAAGATCAACACCGTGGCACGTCCGGCCACCTCCGATTCCGGCATCTTGGTCTTCGCGGTGGACGGATCCACCGCAGCGTCATACTGAATCGGCCCCTCCACCAAGAGTTCCGGGGCGCGCTGGCGCACCAGTTCGGTTGCCGCCCTGACCTTGTCGACATCGGCACCGGTACCGGAGGTGCCCGTCGAGTAGGACAGCATGGCGACCCTGGGGTCGATACCGAACTGCGCGGCGGTGCGCGCGGAGGAGATGGCGATATCGGCGAGTTGTTCGGAGGTCGGGTCGGGCACGATCGCGCAGTCGCCGTAGGCGAGCACCCGGTCCTCCAGGCACATCAGGAAGATGCTGGATACCGTGTTGACCCCGGGCAGCGTCTTGATGATCTCGAAGGCCGGGCGGACGGTGTGCGCCGTGGTGTGCCTGGCACCGGACACCATGCCGTCGACCATGTCGTTGTGCACCAGCATGGTGCCGAAATAGGAGACGTCGGAAATGGTTTCGCGGGCCTGATCAACGGTCACGCCCTTGTGGCTGCGCAGCTGGGCGTATTGCTCGGCGAACTGGTCACACAGTTCACTTGTACGCGGGTCGAGCACGACGGCCGCCGACAGGTCCACACCGATTTCGGCGGCCCGCGCGCGGACCGACTTCTCCTCACCCAGGATGGTCAGGTCGGCCACGCGGTGCGCGAGCAGACGCCCGGCTGCGCGCAGGATCCGGTCGTCATCACCTTCGGGCAGCACGATGCGCTGGACGTCGGCGCGGGCCTGGTCGATCAGCTGGTAGGTGAACATCTGCGGTGTGGTCACGGTGGGGATCGGGATCGACAGTGTGTCAATGAGATCCGCGGTATCGACATGCTGCTCCATCAGGGCGAGCGCGGTGTCGACCTTGCGTTGTGAATCCACCGTGACCCGTCCGCGGGCGGAGGCGACCGCACGTGCCGTGTCATAGGTGCCCAGTTCGGTGCTGATGATCGGCAGCCGGGCTCCCAGGCCCGACACCAGTCGGGCGACTTCCGGGTGCAGCGGCAGGCCACCGTTGAGGATGACGCAGGACAGCGACGGAAACCCCGCTGCGGCATGGGCACCCATCACCGCCATCACCACATCGGAACGGTCTCCGGGGGTGATGACCGCCATCCCGTCCCGCAGCCTTTCCAGCACATGCTCGGCGGTCATCCCCGCCACCAGGACGCTCATCGCCTCTCGGATCAGCGAATGCTCGTCACCGCCGGTGAGTTCGCCGTGCACCGCCGTGCGTAGCTCTGCCACCGAGGGCGCCACCAGCAGGGGTTCCTCGGGCAGGACGTAGCTCTTCGGGCCGAGCGCGCACAGCGCCTCGGCCACCGCGCCCAACTGTTCGGGATCGCAGCGGTTCGCCACCACCGCGGCGGTGTGCGCGTGCTGGGCCGCCAGTTCGACCAGGCACACCTCGACGACCTGGGCGACCTCGGCGGGGGTGCGGTCCTTGGCCTTCACCGCGAGCACCACGGGCGCGCCGAGGTTCACCGCTATCCGGGCGTTCATGCTCAGTTCGCTCGGCGCCGCCACATCGGTGTAGTCGCTGCCGACGATGAGTACCGCATCGGAGCGCTCGGCAACCCGGTGGAAACGGTCGACGATCTCGGCGATGGCCGCCTCGGGGTTCTCGTGCAGCTGCTGGTAGCTGACGCCGGCGCACTCGTCATAGGTGAGTCCGGCGGTCGCCCGCGACAGCAGCAGTTCCAGGATGTAGTCGCGTTCGCCCTCGGAGTCACCCTGCTCCAACCGGGTGATGGGCCTGAACACCGCAACCCTGGCGACGGTGGCGGCCAGCTTGTGCAGAATGCCCAGTGCGATGGTGGATTTTCCGGTGTCCCCCTCGGGGGACGCTATGTAGATGGCCGAAGCAGCATGCGCGGTCACTCGGCCAAGCTTGCCAGCACCTCACCGAGTTCGGCAACGAAGCGGTCGACGTCGGACATCGAGAACACCATCGGCGGCCTGATCTTGAGGACATTGCCGTCCCCGCCACACACCGATATCAGCACCCGGCGTTCACGCATGGCGTTGACGATCCACCGAGCGGTCGCCCGATCGGGCAGCCCGGCATCATCGATCACCTCCACCCCGAGGTACAGCCCGGCACCGCGCACCTGCCCGATGCGGGGGTGATCGGCGGCCAGCCGGGCCACCTCGGCACGCAGGTCAGCGCCCACGGTGGCGGCATTGGCGATCAGCCGTTCCCGTTCGATGACGTCGAGCACGGCGGCCGCGGCAGCCATCGAGACCGGGTTGCCCCCGAAGGTGTTGAAGTACGGCACCCCGGTGGCGAAGCCGGCCAGCACGTCCCCTCGCGCGGCCATGGCTGCCACCGGTAGCCCGTTGGCCATCGGCTTGCCCATGGTCACCAGATCGGGCACCACACCATGGCGGGTGAATCCCCACATTCCCGCACCGGTGCGCCCGAATCCGGGTTGCACCTCATCGGCGATCAACACGCCACCGGCGGCCCGGACCGCCGCGACCGCCGGCGCCAGCACCAACGGATCGGGATAGATGCCATCGGAGGAGAAGATGGTGTCGACGATCAGCGCGCTCACCCCGAAGCCGCTGTCCTGCAGATCGGTGATCGCGGCGGCGATTTCGGCCCGCTCCAGCTGCGGTGACACCGTGCGGACATGGCGTCCCAGGCTGGTGCGTCCCCCGATCGAGGGCGAGATTGCTGTCACCGCTTCGGTATTGCCGTGATACGCCTCGTGGGTGACGATCACCCCGGTGGCGCCGGTGTGCATGGCGGCCACGCGCAACGCAAGATCGTTGACCTCCGAACCGGTGCACGCGTACATCACTTGGTACGAGCCGGATTGCTCAACATCCGGGAAGGTGGCCAGCAGCCGCTGCGAGTAGTCGACGATGCCATCGTGCAGGTACCGGGTATGGGTGTTGAGGGTACTCAACTGCCGTGTCACCGAATCGATCACGTGGGGATGGCAGTGCCCCACGCTGGCGACGTTGTTGTACGCATCCAGGTAATCGTTGCCGTCGGCATCGAACAACGTGGTGCCGAACCCGCGCACCAGATGCACCGGCTTGTCGTAGAACAGCCGGTACGCCGGTCCCAGGACCCGGTCACGGGCAACTATCAGGGGGTCGTCGCGCTGACCACCCTGATAGCTGTTGGAATCCATGATGTTGGAGAAAGGCATGATTCCCGTCAGCGCTCGTGGGCTTCTTCCAGCACGGTACGGCCCAGTTCGCCATACCGCTGTGGATCTTTGAACTTCAGGAACACCGCGAGCAGCACACCGCCGATGCCGACGACACCGACGACCCACGGGATGGCGGCGAAGACCCAGTCGGTGGCCGCCGAGCCCGCCGCGAACGAGGCGTTCTTGGCCAGCAGGTAGACCACGTACATCATTCCGAGCCCGCCCAGCAGCGGCGCCAGGAAGGTGGTGAACCAGTTCGCTGTCTCCGGATGACGTTTCTGCACATGGAAGTACGCGATCACCGAGAACGCGGCCAGCGCCTGGACGATCATGATCGCCGTGGTGCCCAGCAGTGCCATCAGACCGTAGAGACCGGTGTAGGGGTCACGGTGGGTGAACTCGAAGAAGATCACGACCAGGAAGGCGAACCCGGTCTGCACGAAGCCCGCAATATGCGGTGAGCCGTGCACCCGGTGGGTGGCACCGATGGTCTTGCGCATCCCGGGGATGACGTCTTCGCGGCCCAGGGCGTACAGGTAGCGTGCGGCGCAGTTGTGGAATGCCAGGCCGCAGGCGAAGGATCCGGTCATCAACAGGATCTTGAACAGGTCGACCGCCCACTGCCCGAGGTTGTCATGCACCGGGTTGAAGAAGATGTTTCCCGCGGTGGCCGAATCCTGGGCCAGCGCAATGGCATTCTCGGGTCCGGTGCCGACGATCGCCAGCCAGGACACCACCACGTAGAACGCACCGATGCCGATCACCGAGCTGATCACGGCGATGGGGATGATCTTCTTGGGGTTGCGCGACTCCTCGCCGTACATGGCGCTGGACTCGAAACCGACCCAGGACCAGAACGCGAAGAACAGCCCGACGCCCGCGGATCCGACGACGGCCATCGTGGAGCCGTCGGCGCCCTCGACCACACCGGAGAGGCTCTGAAACCCGTTGAGCGGGTTCAGCGATCCCCAGGACCAGCCCTGGGGCCCACCGCCGGTGAACAACACCGACAGCGCCATCGCGGCCAGCATCACGATCTCGGTGACCAGGAATACCCCGAGCACCTTGGCGGCCAGATTGATGTCGAAATAGGTGAGCAGGGCGTTGACGGCGAGCATCACCAGCGCGAACACCAGCCACGGCACCTCGACGCCGAACAGCGACGAGAACAGGTCGGTGCCGAAGAACGAGAAGATGCCGATCAGCGAGGCCTCGAACACCATGTACGCCAGCGCGGTCAGGAAACCGGCGCCCAGTCCGACGATGCGCCCGAGTCCGTGTGAGATGTACCCGTAGAAGGCACCCGTGGCGGTGATGTGCTTGCTCATCGCGGCGTATCCGATGGCGAACAGCGTCAGCACGATGGTGGCGACGAAGTAACCGGCGGGTGCGTTGGCGCCGTTGCCGAAGCCGACCGCGATCGGCACATTGCCGACCATCGCGGTGATGGGGGCGGCGGTGGCGACCGCCATGAACAGCACACCCCACAGCCCGACCGCATTCGGCTTGAGACGTTGGATGGGGTTGGCACCCGCGGGGGCCGGTGGATCGATGATCTCGCTCATTGCATCCCAATCTGAGGGCATATCCCAGACCGGTATTTGGTCTGGTTTCGAAGTGCCGCCGGCCCCGATGCCGATGACGTAAGACGACGTCGGCAATTGTTACCTCGCTCAGATTCGTTGGTCAACTGGAGTTTTAAGCTGGCAATTAGCTGTGTTTCGGCAATGTTTCGAACATGAGAGTATTGCAACGCCGCCGTTAAAAACCTCGATTTGGTCTGCTTTGGCCCGACAATTGGCTCACACTGGTCGCCATGCCGGGATTGCCTGCCGACCACGCGCGCTTCGCCAGGGCGGCACTGTCCGCCTATGGCCGCGACCTCGACACCCCCCTGCGGCTGCTGAGCCTGTCGGAGAACGCCACCTACCGGGTGTGCGATGACGACCCGATCGTGCTGCGCGTGCACCGGCCCGGCTATCACTCCCTGGACGGCATCCGCTCCGAACTCGCCTGGATGGCCGCACTGCGCCGCGACACCGTGGTCAAGACCCCCGAGCTGGTCCGCTCGAGCTCCGGCCTCGATGTGGTCACCGCGTCGGTGGACGGCCGCGAGTTGCATGTCGACGCCGTCACCCTGGTCCAGGGATGTACCGCCGAGGAGGTTCCGCACGCGGTCGGTTTCGCCGAGCTGGGTGAGCTGACCGCGATCATGCACGAGCATGTCCTGGACTGGGCGGCCCCGGCCGACTTCACGCGCTTCCGCTGGGATCTCGATGACATCCTCGGCCCCGGTGCCCGCTGGGGTGACTGGCGAGAGGCCCCCGGCCTGGCCGACACGGACCGGGCCGCCATCATGCGGGCGACACATCACATCACCGAGCAGTTGTCCGAGTTCGGCACCGGGGCAGACAGATTCGGTCTGATTCACGCCGACCTACGGCTGTCGAACCTGATGGTCGATCCGGCCGCACCAGCGGCGGGGATCACGGTGATCGACTTCGACGATTCCGGCTGGGGATGGAATCTGGCCGACCTGGGTGCGGTCGTGTCCTGGATCGAGGACACCCCGGAGGCCGAACGCATCGTGGCCGAGTGGCTGCGCGGCTACCTGAAGGTGCGCACGCTGCCCGAGCAGCACCTGGCACTCATCCCGACCTTCGTGATGCTGCGCCGGATCCAGCTCACGGCGTGGATCGCCTCGCACGCCGACGCCGATGCCGCCAAGGCCATCGGTCCCGGATACGCCGTCGGTACCGCGCGCCTGTCGGAGCGCTATCTCGCCGATCACACCTGGTTACGTTGAGGAGGAACATGTTCGACCTGCAGTCCCGCTCGGTCCTGGTGACCGGCGGTAGCAAGGGAATAGGTCGCGGCATCGCCACGGTCTTCGCCCGCGCCGGTGCGAATGTCGCGATCGCGGCACGGACGGCCGCCGGCCTCGACGACGCCGTGGCCGCGCTCGACGAACTGGGTGGCGGCACGGTCATCGGGATACGCGTCGACGTGAGCGACCGGCAATCCTGCACGGAGATGGCGGCCGCAGCCGTCGAGGCCTTCGGCGGGCTGGATGTGTTGTGCGCCAACGCCGGCATCTTTCCCGATGCGCCGTTGGCCACCATGACCCCCGAGCAGCTCAACGAGATCATGGGCATCAACGTCAACGGCACGTTCTACGCGGTGCAGGCCTGCCTGGACGCGCTGATCGCATCCGGCACCGGTCGGGTCATCCTGACGTCGTCGATCACCGGCCCGATCACCGGTTACCCCGGCTGGTCGCACTACGGCGCCACCAAAGCCGCACAGCTCGGCTTCATGCGGACAGCCGCAATCGAGCTGGCGCCCAAGGGAATCACCGTCAACGCCGTCCTGCCCGGCAACATCCTCACCGAGGGTCTGCTGGAGAACGGCGAGGACTACATCGCCAGCATGGCGCGGTCGATCCCGGCCGGCGCCCTGGGCACCCCGGAGGATATCGGTCATCTCGCGGCGTTCCTGGCCACCACCGAGGCCGCCTACATCACCGGCCAGGCGATCGCCGTCGACGGTGGCCAGGTGCTACCCGAGTCCCTGGACGCGATCATCACCTGATCATGGAGGAAACACCGGGGGGTGCGGTCGCCGAGGATGTGCGCCGGCGGATTCTGTCCATGCTGTCCAGCGGTGCGCTGCGCCCGGGTTCGCGGCTGGGCACCGAGCGGGAGATGGCCGAACAGTTCGCCGTATCCCGCGCGACGCTGCGCAGCGCACTGTTGCCACTGAGCCAGGCCGGGGTGCTGGAACGGCGCACCGGTCGCGCGGGGGGCACCTTCATCCGCGCAGATGTGGTGCAGCGCAACGCCGCCGAGCAGGCGGGCCTGCCCGCGCGGCTGCACAGCGGAGGCCACACCAGCGATACCAAAGTGCTCGCCACCGACAGCAGACCGGCCACCCTTGCCGAGTCGGTCGCCCTGGAGATTCCGCAGGACACCCAGGTCTTCGTCATCCGCAGACTGCGCTACGCGGACGGGGTGCCCCTGTCGGTCGACCTGGCTTGTTTCGTCGCCGCGCATGCCGCCGACCTGCTGGAACAGCCGCTCGGCGGATCGCTGTACGAGCTCTTGCGGCAGCGGTACGGACTGCAGCCCGCCTGCACCACTGAAACCATCGAGGTGGTCAGCGCCAGCCCGCGGGAAGCCAAATGGCTGCAGATCGCGCACCGCAAGCCGCTGCTGGCCATCACCCGGGTGACGCGGGACAGCGCCGGGCGCCCGTTCGAGTTCGCCTACGACCTGTTCCGCGCCGACCGGGTCCGGTTGACCGCCAGCAGCAATATCGCCGGTGTCAGCCCAGTTTCCGCAACCGTGGTTCCAGATCCCGCTTGAACAGCTCCAGGAAGCGGCGCTGGTCATGCCCGGGGGCGTGGAACACCAAATGGTTGAGGCCGTAGCCCACGTACTCGGCGACCTTGGCCACTGCTTCGTCGGGATCGGAGGCGACGATCCAGCGCTTGGCGACCTGCTCGATGGGCAGCGCGTCGGCGGCCTTCTCCATCTCGATCGGGTCGTCGATCGAGTGCTTCTGCTCGGCGGTCAGCGACAACGGCGCCCAGAACCGGGTGTTCTCCAGCGCGAGCTCCGGATCGGTGTCGTAGGAGATCTTGATCTCGATCATCCGGTCGACATCGTCTGGGTTCTTGCCCGCGGCCTCGGCACCCTCCCGCATGGCCGGGATGAGCTTCTCCTTGTAGAGCTCCTCCCCCTTGCCGGAGGTGCAGATGAACCCGTCACCGGCCCGGCCGGCGTACTTGGCGACCTGCGGCCCGCCTGCGGCGATGTAGATCGGGATGCCACCCTCGGGCACGTCGTAGATCGAGGCACCCTTGGTCTTGTAGTACTCACCCTCGAAGTCCACGCGGTCACCGAGCCACAGCTCCCGCATCAGCCGCACCGATTCGCGCAGCCGCGCGTAGCGCTCCTTGAATTCCGGCCACTCCCCCTCGTACCCGGTGGCGATCTCGTTGAGCGCCTCACCGGTGCCCACACCCAGGAAGATCCGGTCCGGGTACAGACAGCCCATGGTGGCGAACGCCTGCGCGATCACGGCCGGGTTGTAGCGGAACGTCGGGGTCAGCACCGAGGTGCCCAGGATCAGGCGCTCGGTGCGCTCGCCGACGGCGGTCATCCAGGCCAACGAGAACGGCGCATGCCCGCCCTCATGGCGCCACGGCTGGAAATGATCACTGACGGTCGCACTGTCCATACCGTGCGCCTCGGCCTCCACGGCCAGTTCGACGAGCTCACGCGGGGCGAACTGTTCCGCCGACGCCTTGTATCCCAGTTTGAGTTCAGCCACGGTTCCTTTTTACTCCGTCTCGATTTCCCCTGTCGCTTCGCTCCCGCACTCCGCCGATAGCCTGGGCAGCATGCCGGCAGCCCTCACCCGTATCACCGACACCGTCTACTTCGCCCAGACCGACCTGGTGAACTGGACGCTGGTGGCCGACGACGACGGCGTGCTGCTCATCGACGCCGGGTATCCGGGTAGCCGCGGGGAGGTCCTCGACTCGGTGCGCGAGCTGGGCTTCGCGGCCGAGGACGTGCGGGCGATCCTGCTGACCCACGCCCATGTGGACCACCTCGGATCGGCCATCTGGTTCGCGAAAACCCATGGCACACCGGTGTATACGCACGCCACCGAGGTCGGGCACGCCAAGCGGCAGTATCTGGAGCAGGCGTCCCCGGTGGACGTGCTGGCCCGCGCCTGGAATCCGCGCTACCTCGCCTGGTCGCTGGCGCTGGTCCGCAAGGGCGGACTGACCCACGAGGGCATCCCGACGGCCGAAGCGTTCGACGAGGACATCGCCGCGGCGCTGCCCGGCACACCGCTCGCGGTACCGACGCCCGGGCACACCGGTGGCCACTGTTCCTATCTGGTCGACGGGGTGCTGGTCGCCGGGGACGCGCTGATCACCGGCCACCCGGTGAGCACCCGTCGCGGGCCGCAGCTGCTGCCCGGCCTGTTCAACCACGACCAGGACGGGTGTGTGCGCAGCCTGGCCGCGCTGGGCATGCTGGACACCGAGGTGCTGCTGCCCGGGCACGGCCCGGTCTGGCGCGGCCCGATCCGCGACGCCGCGGACGCGGCTACCCGATGACCGACCGCCAGCCGTTGCACCGCGACCGTTCGCGGGCCACGTCCTTCGGATCGGCGGCCGCGCGTTATGACCGCTTCCGCCCCCGGTATCCCGCCGCGCTGATCGACGATCTGGTGCCCCGCAGCGGTATCCGGGTGCTCGACGTGGGCGCCGGGACCGGTATCGCGACCGCGCAGCTGCGTGCGGCCGGTGCCGACGTGCTGGCGGTGGAACCCGATCCGCAGATGGCCGAGGTCGCCACCGGCAAGGGCCTGGCCGTCGAGGTGGCCACCTTCGCCGACTGGGATCCGTGCGGGCGCACCTTTGATCTCGTCGTGTTCGCCCAGTCCTTCCACTGGGTGGACCCGGAGCCCGCGCTGCGCAAGGTGGGCGCGGTACTGGCCGGCAACGGTCGGCTGGCGCTGCTGTGGAACCGGATCGTCGCGGTTCGCCCCGGTCCGGACGAGCTCGCGGGTGTGTACGCCGGTGTGGGTGCCGAGCCGCAACGCCCGTCGGTCCTCATCGAAGGCGAAGATCTGGAGCCGCTGTTGGCTGCGGCGGGCTTCACCTCCGAGCGTCGCCACTACACCGAACACCCGCATTACGGCGGCGCCGAATGGGTGGAGATGGTGAGTACCTACTCCGCGGTGTTACGGCTGCCCGCGGCCGATCAGGACGTCCTGCGCAGCCGACTGAAAGCCACCATCGGTGACGCGGGTGTGGAGGCCACCAACGACGCGCTCACCGTGCTGTGCACGGTCACGCGATGAGCGCATAGCCGAACAGGAAGACCGCGGTCACCACCAGCCCGCACACCAGGACGATGGTGGGCAGCAGAATCATCTGGTCGAGTTCCTCGCTGTCGAGGGCGTCGTTCTCCGAGGGGCCGAACAGCACCCGGCCCGCCGCATTCGCGCGCAGCCTGGTCACCGTGCGCCGCACGGCGGGCATCTCACTGTTGCGTCCGACCAGCGTGCGCACACCGATGCCCAGCAGCGCGGTGAACAGCGCGGCAGTCAGGATCAGGAGGCCCACGGTGGCTAATGACACCGCATCAGACTACGAGCCCGTCCAGGCCTTGGCGACCAGCTCGTGCGATCGCAGCCGGTCCTCGTGCCGGTAGGCCACCGAGGTGATGACCAGTTCGTCGGCGCCGGTGACCCGCTGCAGGTCCGACAGCCGCTGCGCCACCTCGTCGGCGTCTCCCACGAACTGCGTTGCGAGGCGATCCTTCACAAGCTCGCGCTGTTGGTCGGTCAAGGGCGGCACGGTATCCGGATCGGGGTACGGTGCGGCACCGCCGGCGGCCCGGACGGAATGCACCCAGTGCCCGAAACTCCCGGCCAGCTGCTGCGCGGTGGCATGATCGTCGGCGGCCAACACGTCCGCCGATACCACCACATAGGGCTCTGCCAACACCTTGGATGGCTGAAAGGCCTTGCGGTAGGCCTCGATCGCCTCGAACGCGGTGGCCGGTGCGATGTGATAGGCGGCGACGAACGGCAACCCCTGCGCGCCGGCGACCCGTGCACTCTGCCCCCTGCTGCTGCCGAACACCCAGGGACGCAGCGCGGTGCCCTCCCCGGGCGTGGCATGCGCCTCGAACCCGCCGGCCTGATACGTGCCGTTCAGCAGGGCCAGGATGTCGGCGACCTGCTCGGCGAAATCCGGTGCGACGGCTTCGGGTTGCTGCAATGTCGCCATGGTCGCTTTGAGGCGCGGGTCGCGCATCAGAACCGAGACGTCGAACGGTGCGGGGACCACGACACCGTCGACCTCATGCCATTCCCGCGGCGGTTTCGGTGCGCGGGGCTTCTCCCTGATCGCCTCGGTGCGGCGCTGCCCGGAGCGGCCCACCCCGAGGTCGATACGCCCCGGGTGGAAGGCGTCCAGGGTCGCGAAGCTCTCCACCACCGCGATGGCGGTGGTGTGGCCGAGCTGCACCGCGGCCGCACCGACGCGAATGGTGTTGGTGGCGGCCGCAATCTGGCCGATCAGCACGGCCGGGGACGAACTGGCGACCGCGACATAGTGGTGCTCGGCCACCCAGAAGCGGCGATAGCCCCACTGCTCGGCATGCTGGGCGAGGTCGACGGTGTTGCGCAGCGCGGTCGGGGCGTCACTGCCGGCGCTGATCGGCGCGAGATCCAGTACGGAAAGCGGAACGCTCATCTCAGTACCTTCTGGAAGGCGATCGGATGGATGTGACCTTCCGCGGGCAGCGGTTCGGCCAGCCTGCTGTAGCCGGCCGATTCGTAGAGTGCCTCCGCCTCGGGCTGGCGGTCCCCGGTGGTCAGGTAGATGCGCCGGTAGCCGCGTTCGGCGATCACCGCCTCCAGCGCCACCAGCAGTGCCTTGGCGTAGCCACGCTGCCGGTACCCACTGTCGGTCCAGATCCGCTTGAGTTCGGCGGTGTCGGCATCGAAGCGCTGGAACGCCCCGCCGGTCACGGGCTGCCCACCGAGCAGCCCGATCAGCAGTGCGCCGTGCGGTGCGGCGAATTCCTCGGCTGGGTGACCCCGCAGCCAGGCCGCCACGCCGGCTTCGGTACCGCCGTAGCGCTGCGCGTATTCGACGGTCAGTTCGGCGAGCAGCGGCTCCGCCAGCGGGTCGGTCTGTTCCACCGCGACAAAGCGCAGAGATTCCACCAATGCTCCTACCATCACTTCAATGTCCAACGTGCCCAGCCGTCTCGCATTCCGGGCGGGGGTATCAGCTCAGCATGATCGAAAATGGGCCCAGGTTGCTAGCGTCATGGCTCATGCGCATGGTGATGGCGACCGCACTGCTGTGTGGGCTGATCGCCGGCTGCACACCCGCGGGCGAATGCTCATTGGCCGGCCTGCCGCCGGAGGTCGCGGCCACCGTGGACCTCATCGAAGCCGGCGGGCCGTTCCCGCATCGGCGCAATGACGGGGCCATCTTCGGTAACTACGAGGGCCGACTGCCCGAGCACGAGCGTGGCTACTACCGCGAGTACACCGTGCCGACCCCCGGACTGCACCACCGCGGGACGCGTCGCATCGTCGCCGGCGGCGACCCTCCGGATTTCTATTACACCGACGACCACTACGAATCCTTCTGCCTGATCGGAATCGCATGAAGACCTACCGGATCGACGGCTCCCAGATCACCTCGACGCCGGACTTCTATGCCGAGATCGGTCGTGCGGTCAACGGTGACGGCGGCTATTTCGGGTCCAACCTGGACGCGTTGGCCGACTGCCTACGCGGTGGCTTCGGCACCCCCGAGGACGGCGGATTCCGATTCGTCATGACGTCCTACCGGCAGGTCAAGAGCGCCGTCGGCGATCAGCTGTGGAGCACCCTGCTGCACCTGTTCAGCACCGAGGGCGTCGACCTGTGGCTCACCCCCTGAGGCCACTTTCGCGAAAAACTTGACACGTGTAAAGTTCGCCGCCATGGACAACATCAGCGGCAAGACCATCGCGATCACCGGCGCGGCCCGCGGTATCGGTTATGCCACCGCCAAGGCCCTACTCGCCCGCGGCGCCCGCGTCGTGATCGGCGACCGTGACGTCGCGCTGCAGGAATCCGCCGTCGTCGAACTCACCAAACTGGGCCAGGTATCCGGCTACCCGCTCGATGTCACCGACCGGGAGTCCTTCGAGACCTTTCTGGACAAGGCCCGCACCGACGGGGGCGGCCACATCGACGTGCTGATCAACAATGCCGGCGTGATGCCGGTGGGCCCGTTCCTGGAAGAGACCGAGCAGTCGGTCCGGTCCTCGCTGGAGGTCAACGTCTACGGCGTGCTCACCGGCTGCCGGCTCGCGTTGCCGCAGATGGTCAAGCGCCGCAGCGGCCACATCATCAACATCGCCTCGTTGTCCGGCCTCATCCCGCTGCCCGGGCAGGTGGTCTACGTCGGTGCCAAGTACGCGGTGGTGGGCCTGTCCACAGCGCTGGCCGACGAGATGGCACCGCACGGCGTCAACGTCTCGGTGATCATGCCGCCGTTCACCAACACCGAGCTGATCTCCGGAACCAAGTCCGGCGGCGCGATCAAGCCCGTCGAGCCCGAGGACATCGCCGCCGCGATCGTCAAGACGCTCGACAAGCCCAAGACCCACGTGTCGGTGCCGCCGGCGCTGCGGTTCACCGCGCAGGCCGCCCAGATGCTGCCGCCCAAGGGCCGTCGCGCCATGAACAAGGCACTCGGCCTGGACACGGTGTTCCTCGAGGTCGACACCGCCAAGCGCAAGAGCTACGAGGACCGTGCCCGTGCCGCCCAGGGTGTCATCGAGTCCGACGGCAAGTAGCGGCGCCGGATCCTCCTCAGTACCGGATGGCTTCGATCAACGGTGACGGCTCATCCATCAACGCCCAGAACCGGTCCCGGATGGCGACCGTCATCGGGCCGGGCTCACCGTTGCCGATGGCCTCGCCGTCCAGGGTGTTGATCGGGGTGACGCCACCGGCGGTGGTGACCGCCATCAACTCGTCGGCGTCATAGAGCTCGTGGCTGGTGACATCGCGCAGGGTGGCCTCGATGCCCATCTGGTCGGCCAGCTCGAACACCGTCTTACGGGTGATGCCCGGCAACGCATTTCGTGACGGTGACGCCAGCTTGCCGTCCTTGACGATGCAGACGTTGAATCCGGGACCCTCGGCGACACAGTTGTCGGAGTCCAGCAGGATCGCGGTGCGGGCACCGCGATCCTTGGCCTCGAAGCTCGCCGCGGTCAGATCGCCCCACTGGTAGTTCTTGATCGTCGGGTCGACGGTGTTGCGCCCGGCCCGGCGGACATGACGCGGCACGATCGCGGTGGTGCCGAAGATCTGCTCGGCGGGCGGGAAGGCCCACAGGTAGGGGATGGCGTAGATGTACACCTGGTGGGTCAGCTTGGAGAGATCCTTCTCGCCCTTGCGCTTTCCGTAGCCACGGGTCACGGTGAGGTTCACGAACGACTCCCGCAGCTGGGACAGCGAGACGCACTTCTTGGTGATCTCGGCGAGTTCGTCCTTGCTGATGCCGGCGTCGAGGCGCAACTTGCGCGAACCGTCGAGCAGCCGGTCGAGGTGATCACCCAGCCGGAAGATGTTGCCGTGCCACACATGTGCCACCGTGTAGGTCAGGTCGGAGTGCCCGAACCCGGTGTCGAAGATCGAGATCTTGGCCTCTTCGGCGGGCATGTACTCGCCCTCGATCCACGCGACGCCGCCGGCAAACGGGCTGGAGGTGTCCAGTTCGTAGTCGCTGTACTGGATCACCGAGCCTTCCGGGGTCGCTTCACGGATGGCGGCGCCGGGCTCGACGGCGACCAGGTTGGAGGTTCCTGCGTCTGCGATGGTCATCTCTGATGGTCCTTTCAGGAGTTGTGAGTCTTGGCGTATGCGACGCCGGCGTCGCCCCGGGCCAGGCGGGCCTTCAGGCCGGTGGCCCACCAGATCGCGGCGATCACCACGACACCGAGGAACACCCATTTGTTGCTGGTGAACTGCGGCAGGAACAGCAGTGTCACGGCGACGCTGAGGAACACGACCAGCGCCGTGATGTAGATCGGCAGCCGGAACCGGCCCAGGTCGAAGGTGCCGGGGTCACCCGCCGGGATGGTGCCCTTGCGGTAGCCGACCAGCAACCCGATGGTCTGCAGGATGTAGACGAAGAAGAACAGCAACGACGCGATGCCGATGATGTAGTTGAATGCCTTCTCGTTCACGATCGCCGACAGCAGCAGCAGCGTCGACAGGCAGCCCAGGCCGATGATCGAGTAGGTCGGCGTCTTGCGGGTGGGTGAAACGTGGCGCCACACATGGGAGAAGGGCAGCATGTTGTCGCGGGCCATCGAGTAGGTCAACCGGGTGGCGACCAGGATGTTGGCCAACAGGCAGGCCAGGATGTTCGTCAGCGCGATGGCGACGATGATCTTGGTGACGACCGGGCCGGCCTGCTGGGTGATGATCTCCTCGATCGGTGCAGCCGAATTCGCTTCCACCGCAGCAGGATCCTTGATGGCAAGCACGTAGACGATGTACATCAGCAGCTCGATGACGATCGAGGTGACCAGCGCATAGAACATCGTCTTGGGCACGACCCGGCGGGCGTCCTTGGTTTCCTCGGCGACGTCGGCGCCGGATTCCACCCCTATGAGCCCGAAGAACGGGCCGAGCGCGGCGGCCAGCCAGGCCAGCATGTAGGAGTCCTTGTCGCCCGCCTCGCCGCCGGTGAACAGCACCGAGATCGGTTGGTGGTTCTCGGGTGCGGAGAACGCGATGACGGCGATGAGTGCGGTGGCGCCGACGGTGATGACCAGTTCCAGGCTGACGCCGATGTTGTTGACCATGGTCGCGAACCGGACACCGTAGATGTTGATCAGCACGCAGACGAACACCACGGCGATGGCCAGCAGGATCTGCGTCGTCTGCGTCATGCTCCAGCCGAACAGCCCGCCCAGATAGCCCGACAGGATGAACCCGACGCCGGTCATCCCGCACACCCAACCCATCAGGGCGATGAATCCGGTGAACCAGGCCAGATTCGGCCCGTTGATCCGGCTGATCCACTGATACGAGTAGCCGGCCAGCGGCAGTTTCGCGGTCAGGTCCGCGGCGATGAAGGTCCACAACGCGAACACCGCGCCGGCGAGCAACAGCGTCCACACGAACGGCGCACCGGCGGTGAAGTAGCCGGCGCCGAAACCGGTGAACACCGCGGTGGTGGCACTGATGGTCGCGAAGCCGATGGCGAAAGACGCCAGCGTGCCGACCGAGCGGTCCAGCTTCTGGGTGTAACCCAGTTCGGCGAGCTTGGAATCCTCGGCGTTCAATGTGGTCGCCGAGGATTCAGTGGGTCGTACGGGGGTGTCGGTCATCGGATCTCCAGGTCGGAGCAGGGGTGAGGGGTCTGAGGACAGACAATCGCCACCGGGGCGTCACCGGAAGTTCCATCTTTTGATCTTCTGATAACCAATATTTATCAGTGCTGGTTGAGGGGCGTTTCGTCGCCGTCGTCGAAGCCCCAATTCTGCTGGACATGCCTGATCAAGGCATCCGCTTGGGGGCTGAGGGTGCCGGGATGCCAGGCCAGCGCGACATGACTGGGCGGGCGGTCGACGATCGGGACGTAGACGATTCCGGGTCGGTCATAGAACCGGGCCACCGACGAGGTGGTGAAGCTGATGCCCAGCCCGCGGGCGATGGACGTGGTCTCGGCCTCGTAGGTGGCGGCGACCGCCGCGATGGTCGGTGGCCGGTTGCCGCGGGCGTCCATCGCCATCCAGTAGTCCCGCCACGGTCCGGCGGTCAGCGGCGCGCAGACGATCGGGTCGTCGAGCAACTCGGCGATCTCGACCTCATGACGGCCCGCCAGCGGATGATCCCGGGGCAGGCAGGCCACCCAGGTTTCGGAATCGAGCACCAGCATGCGGTGCTCGGGCAGATCCACCGGTGGGCGGATCAGCGCGACCTCGGTGGTGCCGCCGGCCAGTCCGGCGGTGGGGTCGGCGAAATCGAACTCGATGGGTTCGACACTGACCTCCGGGTAGGCGGCCTCGAAATGGCGGACCACGCGGAACAGCAGATCGGCACCGGTGCCGATGAGATAACCCAGCCGCAGCCTGCCCTGGCGGGTTCCCGACAGGGTGACCAGGTTGGCCACCACCGCATCGATCCCGGAGAGCGCCTGCTGCACCTGCGGCAACCACGCGGCACCGAGATCGGTGAGCGCGACCTCGCGGGTGTTGCGGTTGAGCAGCACCACCCCGAAGGCCTGCTCGAGCTGTTTGATCGCGGTGGACAGCGCCGGCTGGGTGATGAACAGCCGCTCGGCCGCGCGACGGTAGTTCAGCTCCTCGCCGAGGACGGCGAAGTAGCGCAGCTGCCGCAGCGTCAGGTCACTCACGACAGCGCTAGCCGAACTCCGGGACCGGGTCACCGTTCCGGTACGTCTCGATGGATTCCAGGTGCTCGAACAGCTGGGCGTGGGTGAACGGGTGCTGGGTGGTGGTGCCGACCAGCACCACCCGCACGATCGCGCCGTCCTCGGCGGCGTCCAGCCACAGCGAGGTCACCGGCAGACCGTCCTCGACCTCCGCGCCGGAGGGCTCGAAGAACCACACCGCGTAATCGTCATCGGACTGTTCCTCGTCAAAGGTCCAGTCGCGGGCGGTGATCCGTTCGTCGAACTCGGCCAGGTCGGCGACGATCCCGTCCGGGATGGCGGCCAGCTGCGCGACGATGGCGTCGGGTACCCGCCGGGTGCCTGCCAGGCGCTTGCGGCGCCGGGCCTTCTTCGCATCACCGCGTTTGGACACCGGTCAGCTCAGCGCCTGGTCCAGGTCGGCGATCAGGTCCTCGGTGCCCTCCAGGCCGACCGAGACCCGCACCACGCCGTCGCCCAGCCCGATCGCCGCGCGGCCCTCCGGGCCCATCGCCCGGTGGGTGGTGGTGGCCGGATGGGTGATCAACGATTTGGCGTCACCGAGGTTGTTGGAGATGTCGATGATGTTCAGCTTGTCGAGCACCTCGAAGGCACGGTCCTTACCGCCATCCAGCTCGAAGGTGACCACCGTGCCGCCGCCACGCATCTGCCGCTTGGCCAGATCGAACTGCGGATGCGATTCCAGGAAGGGGTATTTCACCCAGTTCACCCCGGCCTGCTGCTCCAGGAACTCGGCGACGCGGTGCGCCGAGCGGTTCGCGTAGTCCACCCGGACCGCCAGCGTCTCAAGGCCTTTGAGCATTGTCCAGGCATTGAAGGCACTGATCGCCGGACCGGTGTGGCGCATCAGCTTCTGCACCGGCCCGTCGATGTACTCCTTGTCGCCCAGGATCGCCCCGCCCAGCACGCGCCCCTGGCCGTCGATGTGCTTGGTGCCCGAGTAGACCACCACGTCGGCACCCAGCGGCATGCCCTGCTGCAGCAACGGAGTGGCAAAGACGTTGTCCAGCACCGCCTTTGCGCCGGCCGCATGCGCGAGTTCGGACACCGCGGCGATATCGACCAGCGACTGCATGGGATTGGACGGGGTCTCGAAGAACACCGCCTGGGTGGGCGTGCTGAGCGCCTCTTCCCACTGGGACAGGTCGTCGCCGTCGACGAAGACGGTCTCGACTCCCCAGCGCGGCAGGATCTCGCTGCACACCACGAAGCACGAACCGAACAGGCTGCGGGCGGCGACCAGCCGGTCACCGGCGCCCAGCAGCGCGCCCAGTGCGGTGAACACCGCAGCCATGCCGGTGGCGGTGGCGAATGCGGCGGGCGCGTCCTCGATGAGACGCAGGCGCTCCTCGAACATCGAGATGGTCGGGTTGCCGTAGCGGGAGTACACATACCGGTCGATCTCGCCGGTGAACGCCTTCTCCGCGTCTCCCGCCGAGGAGTAGACGTAGCCCGAGGTCAGGTACATCGCCTCGGAGGTCTCCTCGAAACCGGAGCGCAGCAGGCCGCCGCGCACCCCGATGGTGGCCTGGCTGACGCCGTCGGGCAGCGGTGCGGGAATCCGCACCGAGGGCACCTGATGTTCTTCGGGACTGCTCATGACTGCGTCCAGGGCAGGCCGACCGCTTTCCACCCGGTGGTGCCGCGGTGGCCGTTGGCGTCGAGGTTGCCCTCGAATCCGTCGAGCACGTTGTAGGACGGGCCGATGCCGGCCTCGGTGGCGGTGATCGCCGAACCGATGGATCGGTTGCCGGACCGGCACAGGAACACGACTGCGCGCTGCCCGGGGGCGATACCGGCCTTGCCGAGGTCGTCGACGAAGTTGTCATTGTGGGAGCCGTCGGTCCTGGTCCACTCCACATAGACGACGTCGCGTCGCAGCGAGCTCAGGTCGGGGACGCCCACGAAACGCCATTCGGCTTCGGTACGACAATCGACGAGCACGGCTTCGGGATTGGCGGACAGCAGCTCCCATGCCTGCTCAGGCGTGATGTCTCCGGCGTAGCCCGGACTCTCGGATGTGGACACCCCAATACCGTAACGGCTAGGCCGGTCCAACCGAGCACACCTTCCAGCTGCCGTCCTCGCGCACGAAGGACATGTCCACGGTGGCCTCGGTCTCCTCGTTCTCGCCGAAGTGGTACCGGACGGTGGCGGTGGCGGTGTCGCCGTCGACGTTCACATTGCTCGCGCCGTCGACGTAGCGCTCCCCGCGCTGCGCAGCTGAATCCCGTTGCCGGGCGAGCACCTCGCCCTCGGTGCCGTGCTGTGCGGCGCAGGTGCTCGCCAGGAAGGCTGCGTAGTCCTGCCGTTGCAGCGCATCGTTCTGAGCGACCACGGCCCGCCCGATCTGTTCGGGATCCCCGTCACCGTCACTGCGGTTGACCACAAAAATCCCGGTGATCACAACCACGATGATGACCAGGGCCAGCAGGAATGGCGCCGCGGTGGGCCGGTCCTGTTCCTCGGGTGCGTCGCTCACGACTGCCAGAGCCTACGCAGCGACACCGCGGTGCGCTGCGCGCGGTCCCTGGCGATGACGACGTCGGGAGCGGTGGCGATCGCGGCCCCCAACCGGTGCCTGCCATCGGTCTCGTCGAGCCGGTCGAACAGCAGCACATCGCTCTCGGCCACCGCCAGCGCCTCGGCGAGCACCCCGACGATGCCGGACTCGGCCGGCACGGAAGTCTGGTCACCGGCATAGCCGATCTCGGCGGCCCCCGGCGAGATCATGATGGTGTCGACCGTCAGACCCAGGATCGCCCGGGCGTGCAGGTCGAACTCGGAGAGCCGCTGGGTCCGCACCGTGAGGAACGCGTTGTCGACCGGCCGCGGCCGGACCGTCGAGAAGTACACCTCGTCGCCGCGCACCAACAGTTCCACCGCGAACACCCCGCGCCCGCCCAGTGAGTTCACGATGCGGGCCGCGATCGACTTGGCGGCATCCAGCGCGGCCGGGCTGAGCCGGTGCGGCTGCCAGGTCGCCAGCGTGCCGTCCTCGGCGACCCGGTGCCCGATCGGCTCGCAGAAGTGCACGGCCGGCCCGGTCGGGCCGGTGGTCCGCACCGTCAACAGGGTGACCTCGTCGTCGACGTCGACGACCGTCTCGGCCATCACCCTGTTGGGGGTGGTGAGGTGGCCCACCGCGATGGCCCGGTTCCAGGCCGGCTCGACATCCTCGGGCCGCAGCAGCACCGACCGGCCCTCGCCCGGGGTACCGGCGACCGGGGTGACCGCCAGCGGGAACCCGGCGTGCTCGGCGACCGCGGACAGTTCCTCGGCCGAGCCGGCGAACCAGAACGGCGCCGTCGGCAGGCCGAGCTCATCGGCGGCCAGGCGGCGCAGGCCCTCGCGGTCCAGGCTCAGCCGGGTGGCGCGCGGTGTGGGGAAGACCTCGGCGGTCTCTGCGATGGCGATCAGCGCGTCGGTGGCGACCACACCCGCTTCGACGACGACGTAATCCGGGCGCTCCCGCTCCACCGCCGCGCCCAAGGCCTCGGGATCGTTCATCGGCACCACCGCGCTGCGATCCGCGACCCGGTGCGCGGGTGCGCCGGCGTAGCGATCGATCGCGACGACGGTCGCGCCGAGACGCTGGAATGACAGTGTCAGTTCACGACTCACCTCACCGGACCCGAGCAGCATCACCACCGGTCTTGCGCTCTCTTCAGCATGTCTGGTCATCGCTCACCCAGCCTGCCAGATCCTCAGCCGATCCGGCTGTCGACATAGCACCATCGCCAGGACTCGCCGGGCTCCGCCGAACGCATCACCGCGTGACCGGTCTGCCGGAAGTGTTCGGTCGCGTGCTGATGCGGGCTGGAATCGCAGCATCCGACGTGCCCGCAGGACAGGCACATCCGCAGATGCGCCCAGGCGCCCGCACCGTCGCGTGCGCATTCCTGGCAGCGTCCCGGGGTCAACGGCTCCGGATCTACGATGCCTCCTGCGTGGTGAAGATGCTCGCAGGAAACCGGGGCTGCCGCAGCTGCCGCCGAACGGCGTCGGGAACTCTTGCGCATGTGGAACAAGGATAGGTTGATGCCGTGGCAGCGACACTGCTGGCAGTTCTGGTGGGCGCGGTCCTGCTGGCCGCGGTGAGCCGCCGACTCGATGTCTCGGCGCCACTGGCACTGGTGGTCGCCGGGCTGGTGGCCAGCGCCATCCCCGGACTCGACACGGTCGAGCTCGACCCCGAGCTGGTGCTGTTCGTCATCCTGCCGCCACTGTTGTGGTCGGCGGGGCTGGAGAGCAGTTATCTCAACATGCGTCGTCATGTGCGCTCCATCGGGTCACTGGCGGTCGTGCTGCCGCTGATCACCACACTGGCCGTCGGGGTCGTGGCCTATCACGTGGTGCCCGATTTCACGCTGGCCGCGGCGCTGGTGCTGGGCGCGATCGTGGCTCCACCGGACGCGGTATCCGCGACGGCGGTGGGCCGCCGACTCGGACTGCCGCGGCGCATCATGACACTGCTGGGCGGGGAGAGCCTGCTCAACGACGCGACCGCGCTGACCGCCTACAAGGTGGCGCTGGCCGCGGCCATCGGGGCATCGGCCGGCTGGGTGTCGGGGCTGGGCACCTTCGTGCTGGCTGCCGCCGGTGGCGTCGTCGTGGGCGTGCTCACCGGGACGGCCATCACCTTCATCCGATCCCGGCTCGACGACCCGTTGGTCGAGAGTGCCATCGGTCTGGTGGCACCGTTCGTCATCTACCTGCTGGCCGAGGAGGCGCACGCCTCCGGTGTGCTGGCCGTCGTCGTCGCCGCCCTCATGCTCGGTCAGCGTTCCACGAAAGCCGGATACGCCACCCGGCTGCAGGACGACGCGGTGTGGAAGGCCCTGCAACTCATCCTGGAGTCGTTCGCCTTCCTGCTGATCGGACTGCAACTGCCCGGAGTGGTGCGCCAGTTGTCCGGGTTGTCCGCGGCGGCGATCGCGCTCTCCTCGGTGGCGGTGCTGGCCACCGTCATCGTGGTGCGGATCGCCTGGGTGTTCGCATTCACCTATCTGCGCAACCCACGGCCGGCGGCCGGCGAGGCCTTCGTGGTGGCATGGGCGGGGATGCGCGGGGTGGTGTCGCTGGCCGCCGCCTTCGGTGTGCCGTTGACGACGATGTCGGGTGCGCAGTTCCCGGGCCGGCCGCAACTGGTGTTCCTGACCTTCGTCGTGGTGGTGGGCACGTTGCTGTTGCACGGGCTGACGCTGCCGTGGGTGATCCGGCGATTCGGCATCCACAGCGACGACGCACAGCGCGATGCGTTGGCCCAGGCCGCGGCGCAGGACAAGGCGGCCCGGGCCGCGGCGGCCCGGCTCGACGAACTGCTCGAGCACCACCGCGCCGACGGGACCGTCATCCAGTCCCCCGCGGTCACCGACGATGCCGCCGAGGTGCTGCGTAGGTGGAACACCGCACGGCGCAACTCCGCATGGGAACGGCTGGGCCGCGGCGAGGACGAGATCGGCGAGAGCCCGGCTTCGGCGTTTCGTCGCTTGCGACTGGAAATGCTTGCCGCCGAACGCGATACCTTCATCGCCGAGCGCGACGCCGGGAACATCGATGATGAGGTGCTGCGCGAGGTACTGCGCGGCCTGGACCTCGAAGAGGCCACCCTCAACCGTCGTTAGACGCCCGGAACTCGCGCATGGCCCCGATCAAGGCGGTGAACACGCGATGCGCGGCATCGAGATCGGCGTCGGGCAGACCGGCCAGCGCCTCGGAATTGATGCGCTGCAGCGGGGTGAAAAAGTCGGTGGCCACCGCAAGACCGTGATCGGCGTAGCGCAGGATCACCTTGCGCCGGTCATCGGGGTGCGCCTCCCGGCGCAGATGCCCGGACGAGATCATCCGCTCCACCAGATAGGTGATCGCCGCGGCCGAGGTGCCCATCAAGGTGCGCAGGTCACCCGCGGTCAGCGGAGACCCGGAAGATTCGGCGACCATGATGTACAGCAGGGCACGAAAATCATTGGCAGCCAGATCATTGCGGCTCGCGAACTCGCGCCCGATCTGATCCGATTCCGCTGTGAGGGCGCGCACATCGCCGGCGATGAACCCCTTGAGTTCTTCCCGCTCCATCCGTCGAGCATATCCTTCACTTGATTAATCGTTAAGTTTCTGAAATATTTGGCGCATGTCCAGTCGCATCTCCTGGCTCGTGGCGTTACTCGTGATCGTCGCCTCTGGCGCCGGCCTCGGCCTGCTCAGCGGTGGGGACTCCGCCTCACAGTCGCCGGTGGCGGTGCCCGCCGATGCGGAATCGGCCCGCGCCGACGCCCTACGGGCCGAATTTCCCGGCGGCGACAGCGCTCCCGCCATCATCGTGTTCACCCGGACCGACGGCGGCCCACTACGCCCGGCGGACATCGCCGCGGCAGGCCCCGGCGCGCAGGTGTCGCAGGACGGACTCGCCGCGGTGTCGGTCTCCCCGCTGTCGACCGACCTGTCCGGGTTCGCCCTCAATGACGCGGTCTCCGAGTTGCGCACCCAGACCGCCGAACGGCTACCGGAAGGCCTGCAGGCGCAGGTGACCGGCGGCCCGGCCTTCGGTGCCGATATCGCGAATTCCTTTGCCGGAGCCAATATCACCCTGCTCGCGGTGACGGCCGCGGTGGTGGCCCTGCTGCTGATCATCACCTACCGCTCCCCGGTCCTGTGGCTGGTGCCACTGCTGGTGATCGCGTTCGCCGACCGGGTCGGCTCCGTGGTCGGCACCGCGGTGGCCTCCGGCCTGGGCCTGAACCCGGACGGGTCGACCGGTGGTATCACCAGCGTGCTGGTGTTCGGCGCGGGCACCAACTATGCGCTGCTGCTCATCTCGCGCTATCGCGAGGAGTTGGGCCGCTCAGCCGATCACCGCGAGGCGCTGCGGGTCGCCACCCGCGCGGCCGGCCCCGCGATTCTCGCCAGCAATGCCACGGTCGTGCTGGCGCTGCTCACCCTGGCGTTCGCGTCGGCACCCAGCAACCGCAGCCTCGGGGTGCAGGCCGCCTCGGGCCTGGTGGTCGCGGCCGTCTTCGTGCTGCTGGTACTGCCCCCGTTCCTCGGCCTCTTCGGCAAGAAGTTGTTCTGGCCGTTCATCCCGAAGGTCTGCGACAAGGCCCTGACCGACAGCGGTCTGTGGCACCGGGTGGCGTCCTGGGTGGCGCAACGCCCGGGCTGGGTGGCCACCGGCGCACTCGGTGCGCTGGTCGCGCTGTGCTTCGGTCTGCTCGCAACGCCGGTCGGGCTGTCCCAGACCGAACAGTTCCGCGTCCAGGCCGAATCGGTGACCGGTTATGACACGCTGGCTCAACACTTTCCGAGCGGGCTGACCGATCCCGCCGTCGTGATCGCACCCACCGCTGACGCCGCCGCGATCTCATCCGCCATCACCGGAGTACCCGGGGTGGTCTCGGCCCGGCCGGCCGGAGAATCGGGCACCGGCCTGAGTCAATGGCAGGTGGTCCTGCAGGCTGAACCGGCGTCGGATGAGGCGTTCGACACCGTTGATGCGCTGCGCAGTTCGGTGCAATCCGTCAGCCCCGACGCCCTGGTCGGCGGGTCCGACGCCAAGGCACGCGATGCGGCCGCCGCCGCTCAGCGTGACCGGATGGTCGTCATCCCCGCGATCCTGGCGGTGGTGCTCGTAGTGCTGTTCGTGTTGCTCCGTTCCGCCCTGGCTCCACTGGTCCTGGTGTCGGTGACGGTGCTGAGCGCACTGGCCGCACTGGGCATCGGCGGCTGGGCCAGCGTGCACCTGTTCGGTTTTCCGGCCCTGGACAACGGAACCCCGCTGTTCGCCTTCCTGTTCCTGGTCGCCCTCGGCGTGGACTACACGATCTTCCTGGTGACCCGGGCACGCGAGGAGACACCGGAATTCGGCAACCGGGAGGGCATCGTGCGCGCCGTGTCCGCGACCGGTGCGGTCATCACCAGTGCCGGCATCGTGCTGGCCGCGGTGTTCTGCGTGCTGGGCGTGCTTCCGCTGATCGTGCTGACCCAGATCGGCATCATCGTCGGCCTCGGCATCCTGCTGGACACCTTCCTGGTGCGCACGGTGATCATCCCGGCGCTGTTCACCCTGATCGGTCCGCGCATCTGGGCTCCGGGGTTGCACGCCGAACGCTAGCGTGGTGGCCGTGGAGTCACGGACCGTTGCGACGCGGCTGGGACGGCTGCGCGTGCAGACCGCCGGATCTGGTGAGGCCATGCTGTTCTGGCCGAGCCTGCTGATGACCGGCGATATGTGGGCCGGGCAGGCCGCGGCATTCCAGGGTGATCACCGGGTGATCCTGGTGGATCCCCCCGGACACGGTGCCAGCGAAAAGCTCTCGGGTACATTCACTTTCGACGATTGCGCGCAGACCGTGCTGGACGTCCTGGACGGACTGGGCATTGAGCGGGCGCATGTCATCGGGAATTCCTGGGGCGGCATGATCGGCGGCACGTTCGCCGCCCGGCACCCGGACCGGATCGGGCGGGCGGTCCTGATGAACTGCACCGCGTCACCGGCCGGGCGGCGGCAGCGTGTCGAGTACGCGCTGCTGTTGCGGACGGCGAAGCTGCTCGGCGGTATTCGCGGGCCGTTGACGGGACAGGTACTCAAGGCCTTCCTCGGGCAGACGACATGTCGCGACCGGCCCGACGTGGTGGCGTTCGTGCGGGACGCCGCACGCGCCGTGGACCTGGACTCCAGCGCCTGGGCGGTGACCAGCGTGGTGCCGCGGCGGCCGGATCAACGCGCGCTGCTCGCGACGGTGCGCACCCCGGTGCTCGTGGTGGCGGGCGCCGAGGATGCGACCTTCCCGGTCGCCGAGACGCTGGAGATGGCCGACGCCATTCCGGGTGCGGCGACCGCGGTGCTGGACGGCGTCGCGCATCTGGCCGCCCTGGAGAATCCGCGCCTCGTCAACGCGCTGATCAAGGACTTTGTGTTCAACGCGTAGCGTGTGTGCATGACAGAAGCAGCGGTTCTGCCGCCGGTCCACATGCGGCGCAACGGCTTCGACCCGGTTCCCGAACTCGGAGCGATCCGCGACGGAACCGGCGTGCAATCGGTCGTCAGCGCCCTCGGCAACACCGTGTACCTGGTGACCCGGCACGACGACGTCAAAGCCGTACTCGCCGATCACGAGCATTTCTCCAATGCGCGTCCACCGGGCTTCACCCTGCCCGGGGCGCCGGAGATGTCCACGGAGGAACTGGCCAGGACGCGCGCGGGCAATCTGCTCGGCCAGGATCCACCCGAGCATCAGCGGTTGCGCAGGCTGCTCACCCCCGAGTTCACCATCCGCCGGATGAAGCGCTTGGAGCCCCGGATCACCGAGATCGTCGACGAGCACCTGGACGCGATGGCGGCCGGAGGTGCACCCGCCGATCTGGTGGCCGAATTCGCCTTGCCTGTACCGTCATTGGTGATCTGCGAGCTGCTCGGTGTGCCCTACGGCGACCGGGATGACTTTCAGCACCGCTCGGCCCGCCAGCTCGATTTGTCGCTGCCGATCGCGGAGCGCATGCAGCTGCAACAGCAGAGCCGCAGCTACATGCACAGCCTGGTGCAGCGGGCCCGGCAGACTCCCGGTGAGGACATCCTCGGCATGCTCGTGCGCGAGCACGGCGATGCGCTGAGCGATGACGAGCTGGTCGGTATCGCCGGGTTGCTGCTGCTCGCCGGGCACGAGACGACGTCGAACATGCTGGGGCTGGGCACTCTTGCGCTGTTGCGCAGGCCCGACCAGCTGGCTCTGGTGCGCGATGATCCGGATGCCATCGGGCCCGCGATGGAGGAGCTGTTGCGTTGGTTGTCGGTGGTGCACCATGCCATTCCACGGTTCGCCACCGCCGATATGGAGGTGGCCGGTGTGGCCATCCCCTCGGGTTCGCTGGTCTTCGCGTCGTTGCCCGCGGGCAATCGTGACCCCGCGTTCATCGACCGGCCCGATGAGTTCGATGTGCGCCGGGGCGCGCCGGGGCACCTCGCATTCGGCCACGGAGTGCACCACTGTCTGGGTGCGCCGCTGGCCCGGATGGAGATGCGCATCGCCTTTCCCGCGCTGTTCAAGCGCTTTCCCGCGTTGGCCTTGGCCGAACCTTTCGAAGATGTCGAGTTCCGGGACTTCCACTTCATCTACGGACTACGGTCACTCCCAGTGAGGTGGTGACGATGAAAGTTGAAGCTGACCACGACTCCTGTATCACCGCGGGCAACTGTGTGATGGTGGCCGACGCGGTGTTCGATCAGGATGACGACGGCGTGGTGGTGGTGCTCACCGACGAGGTGCCCGCCGGTGAAGAGGAACATGCCCGCGAGGCCGTCAAGCTGTGCCCCGCGTCGGCGTTGAAGCTGCTGGAATAGTTGTGGATTAGTTGTCCACTTTCCGCGAGCCGGAGAGGCAGCGGTCGCGACCGCGCCGATCAGAAGCAGCTTCACGTACGTAAAACGGTCGAAACCCTAGTTATCCACAGCCTGGAAAATCCTGCTGTCAATGTCCGACCCTGTGATGTCTTGAGACATGACAGTCAATGTCCGACCCCGCCGGTAGTATCGCACATATGTTCGAGATTTTGGATCGGGTCGCACTCGCCGCGTTGAGCGATGAGGCGCTCATCTGCGCGGTCACGACCATGACCCAGACCGAGGCCAGGGCGGCCGCGCAGCGGCTGGCACTGATCGGCGAAGTGGTCGCCCGTCAATGTGACGACGAGGACGACACCGTTGCCCACCAGGTCATCGATGGCTGGGCGTGGGCCCAGGCCGCGGTCGCGGCGGCCTGCAACCTGAATCCGTACGCGGCGTCCAAGCAGATGCGCATCGCCCAGGCGTTGCGTGACCGGCTACCCCGCACCGCGGCCCTGTTCGCCACCGGTGCGATCTCGGCGACGGTGATCGATGCGATCACTTGGCGCACCCATCTGGTCGTCGACGAGGACGCGCTCGGGTTGATCGACACCGCCATCTCCGCCGAAGCGGGCGAGTATGGGGCGCATTCGGAGAAGCAACTGATCGGCGCGGTGGATCTGTGGGTGGAGAAGTTCGACCCCGAAGCCGTCGTGCGCTCGCGGCGGGCCGCCAAAGACCTCTACGTCGAGTTCGACGACAAGGACGACCCCAACGGTGTCGCCTCGTTCTGGGGACGGCTGCGCATCACCGACAAAAAGATCCTCGAACAACGCCTCAACGACCTGGCCGACACCGTCTGCGCAGGTGATCCGCGCCGCCGCGGCGAACTACGCGCCGCGGCCCTGGCTGCGTTGGGTGTGGTCGGCCCGGCGCTGGAACGGCTGGCCTGCGAGTGCGGGGACACCGGCTGCGCGGGCAGCGGGAAGGATCCGCGCGCCGGCGCGATCACCATCTACGCGCTGACCGACCAGGCGCCCGCCGCCGGCGAGAACACCCCGCCGCAGACCACGCCCGGCGCTGCGGGCACCCCGGACTCCGAGCCCGCCGCAGAGTCGGGGGAAGAGCCCGCCGAGCCCGGCACACCTGAGAGCGAGCCGCAGACACCGGCCGCGGAATCCGAACCCGCTGCGCCCGAGCACGAGCCGCAGACACCGGCCGCGAAGTCCGAACCCGCTGGACCATCCGAGCCTGCCGCGCCGGCTGCCAGCACCAAGCCCCCTGCGCCCGCGGCCTGCAACCCCAGCCCCGCGGTGATGCTCGATGGCGCCATCATCCCCGCCGCCATGCTCGCCGAACTCATCGCCGGCGGCGCCACCGTCAAACCCCTCGCCGAGATCGCCGACCTACCCGCCGAACGGCAGTACCGGCCCTCGGCCGCGCTGACCGCGTTCGTCCGCATGCGGGCCATGACCTGCAGCTTCCCCGGCTGCAACCGGGCCGCGCACCGCTGCGACCTCGATCATCTGATCCCGTGGCCGGCCGGGGCGACGCATCCGGGCAACCTCGGGCCGCTGTGCCGTCTGCACCATTTGGTCAAGACTTTCGGTGGTTGGGAACCGGCAGCGAAACCCGACGGCAGCATCCACTGGAGCGCACCCACCGGGCACAGCTACCAGAAAGCGCCCGGCGCGGCAATCCTGTTCCCGCACTGGAACATTGACACACCGATCCCCCGAAAACGCGCGATCAGCCTCATCGACGACACCGACCGCGACACCAAGATGCCGATCCGGCAACGCACCCGCGCCCAAGACCGGGCCCAGCGCATCAACACCGAACGCGCACGCAACCAACTCGAACGCGCCCTCGCCGAAAGCGACAGCGACCCACCCTTTTAGCGCTCTTTTAGCGATCCGGCCCGTCCGGATCTTCATGGTGCAGGTCGATCACTCCGGCCCGCGTCAGAAGCAGCATGCTGACCACCAGAACCCACAGCGGGAAGGCCAGCACCACCCACATGGTGACCCCACCGGAAATCAGAAGGCTCACCGCCACAAGGTAAGTCACGATGACCAACCAGCGCGGCATCAAACCGGTACGAAGCCAGATGGTGGCCAGCGAGATCATGAACACCGCCCCCATCCGCAGTGCATAGGTGGTGGTGAGGCTCTCGAGCATGCCTTGGCCGAACACCGCGAGTTCATCGCGGACGGTCACATCCGGCAGGCCGACCCTGGTGGCGACCAGCCCCGCACCGACGGCCGAGGACACGAACATCATTGCCAGGAACAACAATCCGCTGCCGATGAACACGGTGGAAAAGAACTTGTCCTCATAGCCGCCGAAACCGTCACGGATGACGCCGATGAACCAGAGGAACGTGATGCCGGCGAACGGCATCAGCACCGAAGCCAACTTCAACTGGCCACTCGCCCCGGCAATCCACTGCGATCCGTGCTCGGCACCCTCGGGCAGGGCAGTCCGGATCAACGCAAGCGCGGTCCCGAACAGCAGCGCGAACAGCACACCGGCCACCGCCGCCGCCCGCGGCGTGGTGAGCTTGCGAAGGTGCCGGTCCGACGGGTATGTGGTCACGCCGTCATGGTGACACGGCTACGGCTGGCCGGGGAGCAATCTGATCATGAGGCCATTGCTCTCGGCCAGCACATTGCCGTCGGCGTCCAGCAATTCGGCGTTCACAAACGCCTTGCGACCCTCGGCTTCCCGCAACCAGCCGCGCACCGTCAGCGGGGTGTCGATCGGCGTCACCCGGCGGTAGTCGACATGCAGGAACGCGGTGCGACTGATCGGCCGGCCCGTCGCATGGATGACCATGCCGAACACCGAATCGAACAGCAGCGGCAGCACACCGCCGTGCACAGCCTGGTTACCGCCCACGTGGAAGCGGCTGAATTGCACCGTCAACTCCACACCGTCGGCCTCGAACTTGGAGACGAGCCACGGCGGCATCAACAGACTGCCCGCACCGGGCAACGAAGGCACCCGGTTCGCCGGGCCGACCCCCTCGGCGGCCTGATGCGGCTCGAGCAGCGCCACCAGTTCCTCGGCGCGGTCCGCAGCAGCGGCCCAGGTGTCGCCGTCCGGGTTCGCCGACACCGCCAGGTCCTGCGCCCGGCGCATGGCGGTCAGGAACCGCTCGAAACCCGGCCCTGGATCGGCGGCCTCGAACAACGGGAACCCGCCGTGCCGGTCGTACTGCGGGTCGACGCGCCGCGGGTCCAGGCCGAAATCGGTCACGCCAGGATGTCCCGGCGCACAATGGTCTGCTCCCGACCGGGACCCACACCGATGCACGAAACATGAGCTCCGGCAAGCTCTTCGAGCCGAAGCACATAGTCGCGCGCCTTGGCGGGCAGGTCATCGAATTCGCGGGCTCCGGAGATGTCCTCCCACCAGCCGGGCAGCTCTTCGTAGATGGGCTCGGCGCGGGCGATATCTGCCTGGGTCATCGGCATCTCGTCGGTGCGCTTGCCGTTCACGGTGTAACCCACGCACACCGGGACCGTTTCCAGGCTGGAGAGCACGTCGAGCTTGGTCAGGAAGTAGTCGGTGATGCCGTTGACGCGGGTGGCGTAGCGGGCGATGACGGCGTCGAACCAGCCGCAGCGTCGCGGCCGGCCGGTGGTGACACCGACCTCGCCACCGGTCTTGGCCAGGTACGCGCCGTGCTCGTCGAACAGCTCCGTCGGGAACGGGCCCGAGCCCACCCGGGTGGTGTAGGCCTTCAGGATGCCCAGCACCGTGGTGATGCGGGTCGGCCCAATACCCGAACCCACGGCCGCGCCGCCCGCGGTCGGATTGGACGAGGTCACGAACGGATAGGTGCCGTGGTCCACGTCGAGCAGGGTGCCCTGCGAGCCCTCCAGCAGTACCGTCTCGCCGTTCTCCAGCGCCTGGTTGAGCAGCAGGCGGGCATCGGCGATGCGGTGCTTGAACCCATCGGCCTGCTCCAGCAGCGTGGTCACCACTTCGTCGGCGTCGAGCGCCTTGCGGTTGTAGATCTTGACCAGGATCTGGTTCTTGAGCTCCAGTGCCGCCTCGATCTTCTGGGCGAGCAGACTGGGATCGAGAACGTCGGCCGCCCGGATTCCGAGCCGCGCGACCTTGTCCTGATAGCAGGGTCCGATGCCGCGACCGGTGGTGCCGATCTTCTTGCTGCCCATGTAGCGCTCGGTCACCTTGTCGATGGCGACGTGATACGGCATGAGCAGGTGTGCATCGGCGGAGATCAGCAGCCCCGACGTGTCCACGCCCCGGTCCTCGAGCCCGGAGAGCTCGGTGAGCAACACGCCCGGGTCGACCACGACACCGTTGCCGATGACGTTGGTGACACCCGGGGTGAGGATGCCCGAGGGGATGAGGTGCAGCGCGAAGTTCTCCCCGGTCGGCAACACCACGGTATGACCCGCGTTGTTACCGCCCTGGTAGCGAACTACCCATTGCACACGCCCACCGAGTAGATCGGTGGCTTTACCTTTGCCCTCGTCGCCCCACTGGGCGCCGATGAGCACGATTGCCGGCATGGCATTTCTCCCGCTTAAAGTGATGCAGCCGGTGACCCACCCTATCCGAGCGGAGCCATAGGAGAGGCCTTGACCACCACAAACGGCCGGCCAGATTGCGCAGTGTTGTTGTTCGGCGGGCGTCGAGCACCCCGCGCTTTAGGCCATCTACCTGCGGTGACGGTGCAGGAAGCCGATCAGATCAAGGCCGCTGTGACCGCCCGCCGCGTCGTCGTGATCGGCGCCGACTCCGACCTCGCCGCGGTGCTCACCACCCTGTTGAAGGCCGAAAATCTGGGTGTCGAGGTGGCCTACGTACCCCGTTGGCGCACGGCCGCCACCCGCGCCCACGGGCTGCCGACCGGTCGGCGCGCGGTCCGCGCGGCCCTCGACCACGACGCCACCCGGGTGCCGCTGATCCGCGACGACTCCGGGCGCGCGCTCGTCGGTGCCGGGCTCTGGGTCGGCGAGACCAGGCTCAGAAGGGCACGCCACCGGCCACGCTGCACGGCGAGGCCGTCGTCGATGACACCGTGCTGTTCGACGGCGAGGCCACCGCCGTGCGGATCGAGCCGATCGGGACGATGCCCGGGCTGCGCGCGGCGGTGCTGTCCCCGCGCATGCGGCCCAGGCGCTGGGTGACCGGGCGCGCCGCGCAGCTCGGGACCACCGGAGCGCTCGTGGTCCGTGACGGCGACCTGAGCACCCGCACGGTGCGGCGGTCGACGTTCTACCGGCACACGGAGGGCTGGCTGGCCGTCCGGTGACGAGCGCAGCGAGGAGGCCGGCGCATACAACACCGTCCGGTGACGAGCGCAGCAACCCGGTAGCGTCGACACGTGAACATCCGTCCGCTGCACCAGTCGGTACGACCCAGCCCGGTCTTCCTGGGGATCGTCGCGCTCACACTCGCCGGCGGCGGGCTGGCCTGGTTCTGCGGGGACGCCATCGAACCGCTCTCCTATGCCGCGGTGTTCGTCCTGGTGGTCGCGGGCTGGCTGGTGTCGTTGTGCTTGCACGAGTTCGGGCACGCCTACACCGCGTGGAAGTTCGGTGACCACGACGTCGCGGTGCGCGGCTATCTGACGCTGAACCCGCTGAAGTACTCCAACCCGATGCTCTCGCTCGGGTTGCCGCTGCTGTTCATCGCCCTCGGCGGTATCGGGCTGCCCGGCGGTGCGGTCTATGTGCGCACGGGCTGGATGACGGCACGGCAGCGCACCCAGGTCAGTTTGGCCGGCCCGCTGGCCAACGTGGTGCTGGCGGTCCTGCTGCTGACGGCCGTGAGCCTGTTCTACGACCCGGCCCATCTGGTGTTCTGGGGTGGGATGGCCTTCCTGGGCTTCCTGCAGGTGACCGCGGTGCTGCTGAACCTGCTCCCGATCCCCGGCCTGGACGGGTACGGCGCGCTGGAACCGCACCTCAAACCGGACACCCAGCGCGCGCTGGAACCCGTCAAGGGCTGGGGTTTCCTGATCCTGCTCGTGGTGCTGCTGGTGCCGCAGCTCAACCAGGTGTTCTTCGCGGTGGTGTTCTGGTTCGTCGACCTGTCCGGTATCAACGGATCGCTGGTGTCGATCGGCGGCGGACTGACCCGGTTCTGGTCGGCCTGGCTCTGAGTCTTGCAACATATGCGACTTTGCGCATATATTCGGCTGCATGGGAGCTGGACACGACCACAGCCACGGCAGCGGTGACACGCGCGTCGGCCGGATGATCATCGGCGCGGCGATCCTCGCCGCGTTCTTCGTGCTGGAACTGGTCACCGCGCTATGGATCAACTCGATCGCGCTGCTCGCCGACGCCGGGCACATGCTGACCGACCTGGTCGCGATGTTCATGGGCCTGACCGCCGTGCTGCTGGCCCGCCGCGGATCCACCTCCGCCGCCCGGACCTACGGCTGGCACCGCGCCGAGGTGTTCACCGCCGTCGCCAACGCCGCGCTGCTGCTGGGTGTCGCCGGATTCATCCTGTACGAGGCCTTCGAACGCCTCGGGGATGCACCCGCCGTCCCCGGCGTGCCGCTGATCGTCGTCGCGCTGGCCGGCCTGGCCGCCAACGCCGTCGTGGTGCTGCTGCTGCGCTCGGACTCCGAGCACAGCCTGGCCGTCAAGGGCGCCTACATGGAGGTCGTCGCCGACACCGTCGGCAGCATCGGCGTGCTGATCGCCGGCATCGTCACCGTCACCACCGGCTGGCCGTACGCCGACGTCGTCGTGGCCGTCTTGGTCGCCCTGTGGGTGCTGCCGCGGGCCTTCGCCCTCGCCAGGGCCGCACTGCGGATCCTCAGCGAGTCGTCACCCGCCCACATCGACGTCGACGAATTGCGCACCGCGTTGCGCGACGTTCCCGGCGTCACCGAGGTGCACGACCTGCACGTGTGGACGCTGGTGCCCGGCCGCGACATGGCCACCGCGCATCTGACCAGCACCGACGACGCCGCCCGAGTCCTGGTGGACGCCCAGGCGGTGCTGGCCGCACGCGGTCTGGAACACGCCACGGTGCAGGTCGAGCCGCCCGGCGGCGTCGGCGATTGCGGCGCTAAGAACTGCTAGTTCACCCCGAGCGCGGCGCGCGCGGACGGGTCGCAGTCGTCGAGCAGATCCAGGCACCGCGCGTACTCGGGTGTCTCACCGATCTCCTGGGCGGCCCGGGCGAGCGCCGCCACGCAACGCAGAAAGCCCCGGTTCGGCTCGTGCGCATAGGGCACCGGACCGAAGCCCTTCCAGCCGTTGCGACGCAGCTGGTCGAGTCCGCGGTGATACCCGGTGCGGGCATACGCGTAAGCGGCCACTGGATGATCCTCCGACAGCGCCTGCTCGGCGAGCGTGGCCCACGCCACCGAGGCGCTCGGGTGCGCCGCGGCGACGATGGCAGCCTTCTCGCCGGCCTCCAGTTCGCCTTCAGCTTCCGTATCGCCCGGCAGCAGCACCGGATCCGGCCCCAGCAGGTCGCCCATTCGCGTCATAGGCCTATTGTGCCGTGCGGGCGTACGCCGGCTGTGATTAGGCTTGCGTTGAAGCATCACGAGGGAGGACTGCAGTAGGGATGTCGAACCCAACAGAGCCCGAAGGCGGCAAGCAGGAACCCGACCCGGATGCGCCGGAATCCGACGATTCGTCGGAGCGCCGGTTCACCGCGCCGTCGGGCTTCGACGGATCCACCCAGATCATCCAGTCGGTGCCCGAGCCCCCGACCGAGATCTTCGCCGCGGGCGAACCCACCGAGATGATCGACAGCACCGCGTTCGCCGACAGCTCCAAAGCGGCTGCGCCGCAGGTGATCCCGCCGCGCGATGACGCACCCAAGCCGCCACGTGCCCGGCGTAGCTGGGGCTGGGTGATCGCCGTCGTGCTGGTGATCTCGGCGCTGGTGGCGCTCGCGGTGCTGGGCACGGTACTGCTGACCCGTGGTGGCGCCAACGCCACATCGCAGGAAGACCAGGTCCGTTCGACCATCGAGAGCTTCGACATCGCCATCCAGAAGGGCGACCTGGCGGCGCTGCGCGGTATCACCTGCGGCGCGACCAGGGAGAGCTACGTCCAGTACGACGACCGCTCCTGGGCCGAGACCCACAAGCGGGTCGCGGCCGCCAAGCAGTACCCGGTGGTGGCCAGCATCGACGAGGTCGTCGTGGAGAACGACCACGCCGAGGCGAATGTCACCACCTTCATGGCCAATGCGCCGCAGACGCGTTCCACCCGGAGCTTCGACCTCCAGTTCCGTGACGACCAGTGGAAGATCTGCCAGAACGGGTGACCCCCGACCCAGATTTCGGTCACCCGGCAAACTGAGTGCCGCACAGCCCAATCGAAGACCTGGGCGACTGATAGCGAGTTTGCCTGTGTCATAGTCGCTTCCATGATGTGGATGGCATTGCCACCCGAGGTCCATTCAGCGCTGCTGAGTAGCGGTCCCGGCGCGGGCCCACTGCTTGCCGCCGCGGCGGCCTGGCATCAGCTGAGCATCGACTACGCCACCGCAGCGGCCGACCTGACGGCCACCCTGGGCACCGTGCAGGCCGGCGCGTGGGAGGGCCCGAGCGCGCAGCAGTACGTCGTCGCGCACTCCCCGTTCCTGGGCTGGCTGGCGCAGGCGAGCGCGAACAGTGCCGCCACCGCGGCGCAGCACGAGACCGCGGCCGCCGCCTACACAACGGCTCTGGCGACCATGCCCACGCTGCCCGAACTGGCGCTCAACCACGCCACCCGCGGTGCGCTGATGGCCACCAACTTCTTCGGTATCAACACCATCCCGATCGCGGTCAACGAGGCCGACTACGTACGGATGTGGGTGCAGGCCGCCACCACGATGAGCACCTACCAGGCGGTGTCGACCGCCGCGGTGACCGCCGGACCGGTCACCGCGCCCCCGCCGCCGGTGCTGCTCCCAGGTGCCGGCGAGATGGGCGCCGCGATGGCCGGCGCGCTGAGCGCCCAACCCCAGGCCGCCGACGCGGCCGCGGCACTGAATTCGTCGAATGCGATCGCCGACGCGTTGCGCGGATACCTGGACTCGGTGCCCGGCGGTGACCTGATCTGGGATTTCCTGCAGGACCCGCTGGGCAACAGCCTCGCCCTCATCAGGGACTTCCTGACCAATCCCGGTGCAGCACTCAACGCCTACGGCCCGTTTCTGGCCGCCGTCGCCTATCAGGCGATCTCCTGGGTGGGCGCGTCGGTCACCTATCCGTCCATCCTGCTGCTGCCCCTGATGGCCGCCACCGCGCTCGGCGTTCTCATCGGGGTCGGCGCGTACCTGTTCAACGAGCTGATGAAGTTCCAGGACCTGCCGCCGCTGGATCTGGGCGAGCCGGCCGCGCAGCCACGGGGCGAGCAACAGCAGCTCGCACCCGCGGCGTTCCCGGGCGGTGGTGCGCCGGCCACGGCCGCCGCGGGCGCTCCGGCGGGTTCCGCGACGGCGGCCGCACCTGCGGCACCGGCGGCCACCGTCGCCGCGCCGCTGGTCCCGTACGCGGTGGCCGGCAGCGATCCCGGCGAAGGGTTCACGCCGACGCTGCGGGATCACAACAGCGCGCAGGCACCGGCCGAGGGCATTCCGGCCGCCGCGGCCGGGATCGCGGCGTCCTCGGTGGCGCAACGCAAACGGCGCCGCAAGAAGGCGGCGGTCATCGAGGACCGCGCGTATGCCGACGCCTACGCCGACTATGAACCCGAGGACCCCGAACCCGAACCCGAGCGGCGGCCCGAATCCTGGATCGGCACCTCACAGCGCAGCGGTATCGACGCAAAGGGGCTGACCACCGTGCACACCGATCAGTTCGGCGGCGCGGCGGTCAGCCCGATGCTGCCGGGCGGCTGGCGCCCGGACGAGGAGAACTAGCCGGCGGACACCGAACGGCCGGCGCTGTGCAGGTCGTTGCACGCCTCGATGACGCGCTCGGTCATCCCGGCTTCGGCCTTCTTCAGGTAGCTGCGCGGGTCGTAGGCCTTCTTGTTGCCGACCTCGCCGTCGACCTTCAGCACACCGTCGTAGTTGGTGAAGAAGTGCCCGGCGATGGGCCGGCTGAAGGCGTACTGGGTGTCGGTGTCGACGTTCATCTTCACCACGCCGAAGCGTAGCGAATCCTCGATCTCGGACTTCAGCGAACCGGATCCGCCGTGGAACACGAAGTCGAACGGCTGGCTGCCCTCGGGCAGACCCAGCTTGGCGACGGCCACCTTCTGGCCCTGCTCCAGAATGTCGGGACGCAGCTTCACGTTGCCCGGCTTGTAGACGCCGTGCACATTGCCGAACGTGGCGGCCAGCAGGTACTTGCCGTTCTCGCCGACGCCGAGCGCGTCGATGGTCTTCTCGAAGTCCTCGGGCGTGGTGTAGAGCTTGTCGTTGATCTCGGCCTCGACGCCGTCTTCCTCGCCGCCGACCACGCCGATCTCGATCTCCAGGATGATCTTGGCTTCGGCCGACAGCTTGAGCAGTTCCTGCGCGATCTGCAGGTTCTCGTCGATGGGCACCGCCGAGCCGTCCCACATGTGCGACTGGAACAGCGGGTTCTGGCCCTTGGCCACGCGCTCGGCGGAGATCGCCAGCAGCGGCCGGACGAAGGTGTCCAGCTTGTCCTTGGGGCAGTGGTCGGTGTGCAGGGCCACCGTGATGGGGTACTTGGCGGCGACGACGTGGGCGAACTCGGCAAGCGCGGTGGCGCCGGTCACCATGTCCTTGACGCCGAGGCCGGATCCGAATTCCGCACCACCGGTGGAGAATTGGATGATCCCGTCGCTACCCGCGTCGGCGAAGCCCTTGATGGCGGCGTTGATGCTCTCCGACCCGACACAGTTGATGGCCGGGAAGGCGAACGAGTGCTCCTTGGCACGGCCCAGCATCTCGGCGTATACCTCGGGCGTGGCGATGGGCATGGACTTCCTCCTGGGTCGCGAGCGCTTTCCCCGGCAGTATCTCAATAAAGCGACAACAGCGGCAGGGCGGATGCCGCCTTCACCGTTTACCGTGGACGAAGTGCGCGCCATACCGGTCCTGATCCTGCTGGCGGCGGTGGCATCGACAGCCGCCGTCGGATGCGCTCCCGCCGCGCCTTCCACACCGATATCCACCCCCGTCGCAGCACCCAAACCACCGCCGGAACCCGAGTTGGCCAGGTCCGTCGCCCCGGGGCGGGCCCAGGTCATCGTCAACGGGGACACCGGCCCCACCGGTCCGGTGAGTTGTTCCACCGACGACGGGCTCACCACGATCAGCGTCGGGGAGAGCTCTCTGGGCGTCAGCGTGATCGTCACCGATGACGCCGAGCCGACGGTGAGGTCGGTCACCATCGGCGACGTCGGCGGCGTCGCTCTGGGCTACGCCACCGGCACCGGGAGCGAGGCGCCCACCGCCTATCGCAACGGCCCCACGGTCATCGTCTCCGGGTCGGGCAGCGGGACCGATTCGTCGGACCCGGCGCGGGTCGTCGCGTCCAGCTATCAGATCGCCGTGGCCTGCCCGTGAGCCGTAGCCGGTATCTTGGGGCCTCATGACCACCACCCATCTGGCCTTGATGCCGGATTTCATGGATCCGATCAACCTGTTGAGTTACTTCGGAACCTGGGCCCTGGTCGGTCTGCTCGTGGTCGTCTTCGTCGAATCCGGGGTGCTGTTCCCCATCCTTCCGGGTGACTCACTGCTGTTCGTGGCGGGCATGCTCGCCGCCGGTATCCAGACGGCGTCGGCGGAGGGCAACGTCGCCAGCACGGACTTCCAGCTCTGGCAGCTGCTGGTCTTCATCCCGATCGCCGCGATCCTCGGCGCGCAGGTGGGTTACTGGATCGGCCGCAACGTCGGGACCGCGATGTTCAAGCCCAACGCGCGTTTCCTCAAGCAGAAGTACCTCGACGAGGCGCACATCTTCTTCGAACAGCGTGGGCCGTTTGCCATCGTGATCGCCCGCTTCGTGCCCATCGTGCGCACCCTGGCCCCGATCACCGCGGGCGCGGCCAAGATGAACTACGCCGTCTTCACGCTCTACAACGCCGTCGGCGCCATCGTCTGGGGCTGCGGGCTGACGCTGCTCGGCTACTGGCTGGGCCGCTTCGAGATCATCCAGAAGCTGCTCGAACCGATCGTCATCGGGATCGTGCTGCTGTCGGTGCTGCCGATCGCCCTCGAGTGGTACAAGCGCCGCAAGGCCGCCAAGAAGGCCGGTGAGGGCCCGCTCGCCGAGCAGGCCTAAGTCTCCAGGGCCCGGATCAGGCTGGCCGCGTCCCACGGCCCCTTGTGCCGTTTGCCGTTGACGAACAGCGTCGGCGTGGCGTTGAGATCCATCGCCTCCGCGTCCTCGGCGTCGTCGGTCACCCGGTGCAACACCTTCGACGAGTGCACCCGCACGTCCTGGTCGAACTGCTCGATGTCGCATCCGGCGGCCACGGCATACCGGTAGATGTCCGACCACTCCAGATCGTCCTGGTGGTCGAACAGTTCGTGCGCCATCTCCCAGAACCTGCCCTGCAGGGCCGCGGCCTCACTGGCGCGCGCGGCATCGAAGGCCCGCGGGTGGGCGCGCTCCAGCGGGAAATGCCGCCACACGTACAGCAGTCGATCGCCGAAGTGTGCCCGCACCTCGTCGATCGCGCCGGTGGCGCGGCTGCAGAAGGGGCACTCGAAATCGCCGTACTCGACCAGCGTCAGCGGCGCGGCACGGTTGCCGCGGGTGTGGTCGCGGTCGGGATCGACCGGGCGCAGCAGCTTCAGCCCGACCGGCTCGGGAGGACTGAGCCAGTCGGTGATCCGGAAGATGGCCCAGCCGAGGGCGAACGCGATGATCGAGGCCGCCAGCACACCGATGCGCGCCTGGTCCTGGCGGCCGGGATCGGTGATCGCGATGTCGACGATGAACAGTGAGATGGTGAAGCCGATGCCGGACAGGGCTGCGCCCCCGGCGATCCGGCGCAGGGTGAGCCCCGGGGCGAGCTCGCCGAGCCCGATGCGCCGGATCAGCCAGGTGGCCCCGGTGATGCCGACGAACTTGCCGATCACCAGACCGGCGACGATGCCCCACGTCAGCGGTGACCGCAGCGCCGTGGACAGGCTCTGCGCGTCGAGTTTGACGCCGGCGTTGACCAACGCGAACAGCGGCAGCACGACGAACGAGACGGTGGGCCCGACCGTCGTCTGCAACCGTTCGTTGATCGAGATCGATTCGCGCAGCGAGCGACTGGCCGCGCGGGCGTACTCGGAGTTCGGCGACTGCCGAAACGCTCGGATCTGATCGACGGCCCGCTCGACCGGGCGACGCTCGGGCGTGAACACCGGGATCAGCAGCGCGATCACCACACCGGCCAGCGTCGGATGGACCCCGGCCAGGTACAGCGCGATCCACAGCGCCACCCCGAAGACGGCGTACGCGGGGCCACGAAACCCCGGCGGCAGGAACCGCACGAGGGCCAGCGCGCCGGTCAGCGCCACCGAGACCAACAGGGGACCGACCTGGACGCTGTCGGAGTAGAACAGCGCGATCGCGCACAACGCGCCGACGTCGTCCACCACGGCGAGGGTCAGCAGGAAGATCCGCACGCGTGCAGGGAATTTGGGCTTGATGATGGCCAGCGCCCCGACCAGGAACGCGGTGTCGGTGGATATCACCACACCCCACGCCTGGGCGTTCTCTCCGGTCGGGTTGAACGCCAGGAACACGATGGCCGGGATCACCAGACCGGCAGCGGCAGCGATCACCGGCACCGCCGCCCGCGACCGGTCGGTCAACTCACCGATGGTGAATTCGCGGGTCACCTCGAGACCGACGATGAAGAAGAAGAACGTCATCAACGCGTCGTTGACGAAGTGTTTCACCGTCATCTCGACGTGGTGCGCACCGACACTGAAACCCAGGTGGGTGTCCAGCAATGTCGAATAGCTCTCCGCCCAGGGCGAGTTCGCCCACGCGATGGCGATGACGGTGAACGCGAGCAGCAGGGCGGCTGCGGTGTTGTCCGTCGTCCTGGTGGCCTTGCTGCCACGGCTGAACCGGGACGGAAGCAGTGGGAAACCCCGCTGGGTCGTCGCCTCGGTCAATGCTCGGCGTCTTCGTCGCTCTCGGCGGTGTCGTCGAGGGTGTGGGCGGCCTCCATCAGCATCCAGCCGGACAGCTGCACCGAGAGATCACGCTCGGCGATCTCGGAGGCGTTCACCGCGCCCTCCACGAACTGGGCATCCCCGGTCACCGATTGCGGCACCACCGCATTGCGATCCCAGAACGCCCCGAACAGCGGGAGTCCGTCCACGGTCTGCCGGTAGTCCCACGCCGACTTCGCCGAGGTGAGCACCAGATCCCGGGCGGTGGCACGGGCCTGCTCGTCCTCGGGTGTGTTGCCGGGCAGATCGGTGGCGACGAACGCCAGATAGCGGGCCAGGATCGCGTTGAACAGGCCGCCGTCGCCGCCGCCGGCACCGCGGATCACCCCGTCGGTGGCCATCTCCTTGCCGACCGCGGCCACCAGCCGGTGGACCCGGCCGGCATGGTCGGGGTCGTCGGTGCGGTTGGCCAGTTCGACCTCGAGCCCGAGCACCACACCCTGGCAGTAGGTGTACTGGGCGCGCACCAGCGAACCGGCCTTGACACCGTCGAAGACCAGGTGGGTCTCGGGGTCGATCAGCGTCTCGTCGATCCAGTCCGCCATCTGCTGGGCGCGGCGCACCCGGTCGTGCCGGGCCAGGAAGATGGCGGCGGGCCCGTTGGCCGGTGCGTTGAAGAACTGGTCCTGCTTGCGCCACGGGATACCGCCGCCGTCCTCGGGCACCCAGGAGTTCAGGAACTGGTCGGCCAGCGTGTCCAGCGCCTTGGGCCGCCCGATGTCGCAGAGCCGCCCGGAGCGCTCCAGTGCCAGCGCCAGCCACGCCATATCGTCGTAGTAGTCGTTGGTCCAGCGGCCGGTGTTGCGGATGCGGTGCCCGCGGATCTGGCGGTTGATGCGGGTGAGGCGCTGCGGCTGCGGGTCGCGCAGCTGCGCGTCGAGAAGGCAGTCCAGCAGATGGGCCTGCCACCAGTAGTGCCAGCTGCCGAATAGGGTCTGTTTGCGGGCGGCCGGCCAGGCCACCACGCCGAGCTGGGTGCCGGGCAGCCCCCACAGCCGTCTGAGGTGTCGCTTGGTGATCGCGGCTTCCGAACTGGCCGCACGATTTGCCCACACCTGAACCATGCTTAGATCCTGCCCTACCAGGCCCGGGATGTGTCGGCATGCGTGCGGATCCACGCGTGCATCGCGATGCCGGCGGCGACGCCGGCGTTGATGCTGCGGGTCGAGCCGAACTGCGCAATGGACACCGTCAATTCGGCGCCGGCGGAGGCTTCCGGGGTGATGCCGGGGCCCTCCTGCCCGAACACCAGCAGGCACTCCCGCGGCAGGGTGGCGTGTTCGAGGGGCTGTGAGCCCGGCACATTGTCGACGGCGACGACGTGCAGGCCCGCGCCGGCGGCGAATTCGAGTAACTCTGCGGTGGTGTCGTGGTGGCGCAGCCGTTGGTAGCGGTCGGTCACCATGGCGCCGCGCCGGTTCCAGCGGCGCCGGCCGATGATGTGCACGGTGTCCACCGCGAAGGCGTTGGCGGTGCGCACCACGGTGCCGATATTGGCGTCGCTGCCGAAGTTCTCGATGGCGACATGCAGTGGGTGCCTGCGGGTGTCGATGTCGGCGATGATCGCCTCACGCGTCCAATAGCGATATGCGTCAACGACATTGCGGGTGTCCCCGGCGCGCAGCAGGTCGGGATCGTAGCGTGGGTCCTCCGGCACAGGGCCGTCCCAGGGGCCGACGCCCGGGGTCTCGCCCCATTCGGTCGGGCCCGAATTCACTCCGTGGTCCACAGCGCAGCGTGGGTGCCGACCAAGGACACCGACGGGTAGAGCAGCGCGGCATTGATCTCACCCTGGGTGCACATGGAGGCCCGGATGGCCACCGCGTCGCGCGCCGCGTCGGGCAACACCAGCAGTGAGGAACCGTACAACGAACAGGCATGGGAGAGACCGCTTCCCGGCAGCGTCGGGCCGGTCAGCACCATCAGCGGACCCCCGCGCGCCTTCGAGTCGTCCTCGTAGCGCTCGGCCAGCCCGTCGATCGACAGGCCCAGCAGCATGTACCCGTTGCCGCTGAACGCCTCCGGGTCACCCAGGGCGGTCGGCGCCAGCTGCGAGCCGTCGGCCTTGAAGGCGTCCACGCTGGTCGAGCGCATCGACAGGCCGGTCTCGGTGGTACTGGTGGGCGCCAGACCGACCGGGAAGGCCGCCGCGTAGGCGACCGTCGTCTTGGGCATCCGGTCCTGCGGCGAGTACATGTACACCCCGCGCACCTGGCTCTGATCCCGGATCGGGCCCAGGCACGCTGTGCCACTGAGGCGTTGGGGATCGCGCCCGGTGATGGGCTGCAGGCTCAGATCGGGTGCCGACGCGCAGCCCCCGATGGCGTTGGCTTCGATCGGGTGGGCCAGCGCACCGTACAGACCGAACCGCAGGCTTTCCGCCGGGGCGTGCGCCGCTGCTGTCTCTCCCCCGTCGCTTCGCTCGCCCTGGTCCTCCTCGGCGACCGCGGCATCGACGTCGACGAGAACCTGATCGCCCTCGAAACGCAGATTGGCCACCGAGACGTTCCAGCCCAGTATCGACAGCGATTCACCGACCTTGGCCTGCTGGGTACCGTAGGGGCCTGCGTTGTCGTCGCTGCCGGAGCACGCCGCGATCATCAGCACCGCCAGCGCGGACGCGACCGTCCGTCTCCACCGCATTCAGGTCCGCCCGCGACCCTTGCCGACGCGTTTGGTCAAGCCGCGCAGAAGGTTCCGGGGCACCAGCCGGCTGCCAGTGGTGAGCACCTTGTACTGCAGGCCCGGCACGATCACGACCTCGCCCTTGGCGACATCGGCCAGACAGTCCCGGACCACATCGGGGACCTCCAGCCAGAACCAGGAAGGCGTGCCGGACATCTCGATCCCGGCCCGCTCGTGGAATTCGGTGTGCACGAAGCCCGGGCACAGCGCGTGCACGCCCACCCCGGTGCCGCCGAGGCCGTTCGCCAGCCCCTCGGAGAAGGCGATGACCCAGGACTTCGACGCCGAGTAGGTGGAGCCGCGGCCGGGCAGCAGGCCCGCCACACTGGCCACGTTGATCACGGTGCCCGCCCCGGCGGCCAGCATGGGTGGCAGCGCGGCGTGGGTGAGTTGCATGACGGCGGTGACGTTGACGTCGAGCTGGGACTGCAGCTGCGCGTAGTCGGCGGTCCAGAATTCGCCCGAGGTGCCGAACCCGGCATTGTTGACCAGGGTGTGCACCCCGGCGGACAGCCGCTCGGCCACGCGTTGCCGGTCGGCGGCGACGGCCAGATCGGCGGGAAGCACCTCGACGGTGGCTCCGGCCTCATCGCGCAATTCCGCGGCGAGTTTTTCCAGGCGTGCCGTGTCACGGGCCACCAGCACGAGGTCGTACCCGTCCTGGGCATAACGGCGGGCGAAACCCTCCCCGAGGCCGGCTGTCGGCCCGGTGATCAGCGCTACCGGCACAGGCCGTTACCGCTGGTAGTGCGGTGACTGCCGGGTGGCGTTGTGCACCGGCGGCCGCTGCTGGACGTACCGGCCCACGTCAGCACGGCCGGGCGGCAGGTCGGCGCGTCCGGCGGGAAGTTCGGCGGGGCGCGGCAGCAACGGGCGGCTCGGGGAACCGCTGCGACGGGCCAGCGCGGGCTGACCGCTGCGGGCACCGACGCCGTTCTGACCGGGTTGCGGTACCGGCGGCAGGACGCGCAGCAGGTCGTTGAACTGACGCACGGTGCGCAGTCCCTCATCCCACTGAGCACGGCTGCTGGTGATCGGCATGGCCACCAGCGTCCAGTTCTGCTCGTTCCACATGATCTCGGCGCAGTCGGGGGCGGTGTGGGCGAATGTCACCATCCGGCGGTCGCAGGCCCGGCGGGCCGCATCCAGGTTGGTGGAGTAGACCATCCGCGGGCCGATGGCACCGAGCAGCCAGATATCGCTCTCGCGGGGCTCCTTGATGTCCTTCAGACGAAGATCCACCACGACATTGGTGCCGACTTTGCGATGCAGCGCGATCACCGTGGCGACGTCGTCGAGATCGAAGACGAAGACGGCCTCGCCGCGGATCTGGCCCAGCACCACATTGCGGGCCTGGACGCTCTCCCCGACGGTCGACATCACGCCGCGCTTCCAGCGGCTCAAAATGTCGGCAGATTCGTGTTCATAGTCGAAACCGTGCGACTTCGCCCACGACTTACGCCGCCGGCCCAACCCGCGCCGGCGGTCGATATCCACGTACAGCAAGACGGCCGCACCCACGAAGCAGAGTGCGGACAGCGTGAACCAGAGAGGAACCATTGCCCTCAGAGTACTTGCTGGAGCCCGATTCGCCAGAACTCAAGATGGTCACAATCCCCACTCCACCGCGATTTCGGCGCGCTCACGTGCGCAGAACGTACGTGAGCGCGCCGAAGTCACTCAATCAGGCCAGGATCAGGCCCTCACCGTCGGCGCTGACATCGACCTTGACGGTGTCCCCGTCGTGCACCTGGCCCGCCAGCAACAACCGGGCCAGTTGGTCACCGATGGCCTGCTGCACCAGCCGGCGCAGTGGACGCGCACCGTAGAGCGGGTCGAATCCACGATCGGCCAGCCACTGCTTGGCCTCCAGGGACACCTCGAGGGTCAGCCTGCGCTGGGCCAGCCGCTTCTGCAGCTGGCTCAGCTGGATGTCGACGATGGACACCAGCTGGTCGGGACTCAGCGCATCGAAGATCAGCACGTCGTCGAGACGGTTGATGAACTCCGGCTTGAACGCCGCCCGCACGGCCGCCATCACCTGCTCCTCGTTTCCGCCCGACCCGAGGTTGGACGTCAGGATGAGGATGGTGTTGCGGAAATCGACCGTGCGGCCCTGTCCGTCGGTCAGCCTGCCCTCGTCGAGGACCTGCAGCAGCACGTCGAACACGTCCGGGTGGGCCTTCTCGACCTCGTCGAACAGCACCACGGTGTACGGCCTGCGCCGCACCGCCTCGGTGAGCTGTCCACCCTGGTCGTAGCCGATATAGCCCGGAGGGGCACCGACCAGACGCGCGACCGAGTGCTTCTCGCCGTACTCGCTCATGTCGATGCGCACCATCGCGCGTTCGTCGTCGAACAGGAACTCCGCGAGCGCCTTGGCCAGCTCGGTCTTACCGACACCGGTCGGCCCGAGGAACATGAACGAGCCCGTCGGCCGGTTCGGATCGGCGACACCGGCGCGGGAACGCCGCACCGCATCGGAGACCGCGGCGACCGCGTCCTTCTGGCCGATGACCCGCCGACCCAGCTCGTCCTCCATGCGCAGCAGCTTGGCGGTCTCCCCTTCGAGCATCCGCCCGGCCGGGATGCCGGTCCACGCCTCCACCACCTCGGCGATGTCGTCGGGTCCGACCTCCTCCTTGAGCATGACGTTCTCGCGGGCCTCGGCGACCGGCAGCGCGGCGTCGAGCTTCTTCTCGATCTCCGGGATGCGGCCGTAGCGCAGCTCGGCGGCCTTGGCCAGGTCACCGTCGCGCTCGGCGCGGTCGGCCTCACCGCGCAGCCGGTCCAGCTGCTCGGTGAAATCGCGGACGATGTCGATGGCGCTCTTCTCGTTCTGCCACCGGGTGGTCAGCTCGGCCAGCTGTTCCTTCTTGTCGGCCAGTTCGGCGCGCAGCTTCTCCAGGCGGTCCTTCGAGGCGTCGTCGGATTCCTTGGCCAGCGCCATCTCCTCGATCTCGAGGCGCCGGACCAGCCGTTCGACCTCGTCGATCTCGACGGGCCGGGAGTCGATCTCCATACGCAGCCGCGATCCGGCCTCGTCGACCAGGTCGATGGCCTTGTCGGGCAGGAACCTGCTGGTGATGTACCGGTCGCTCAGCGTCGCGGCGGCCACCAGCGCGGAGTCGGTGATGCGGACACCGTGGTGCACCTCGTAGCGGTCCTTGAGACCACGCAGAATGCCGACGGTGTCCTCGACGGAAGGCTCACCGACCAGCACCTGCTGGAAGCGGCGCTCCAGCGCGGCGTCCTTCTCGATGTACTGGCGGTACTCGTCGAGCGTGGTGGCACCCACCAGGCGCAGCTCACCGCGAGCCAGCATCGGCTTGATCATGTTGCCGGCGTCCATCGCCGACTCACCGCTGGCACCGGCGCCGACGATGGTGTGCAGCTCGTCGATGAAGGTGACGACCTGTCCGGCCGAGTTCTTGATGTCGTCCAGGACAGCTTTGAGGCGTTCCTCGAATTCACCGCGGTACTTGGCGCCGGCCACCATGGCACTCAGGTCCAGGGAGACCAGGGTCTTGTCGCGCAGGGACTCCGGGACGTCGCCGGCGATGATGCGCTGGGCCAGGCCCTCCACGATGGCGGTCTTGCCGACGCCGGGCTCGCCGATGAGCACCGGGTTGTTCTTGGTGCGGCGGCTCAGCACCTGCACGACGCGACGGATTTCGTTGTCACGCCCGATGACCGGGTCGAGCTTGCCCTCCCGCGCGGCGGCGGTCAGGTCGGTGGAGTACTTCTCCAGCGCCTGATAGGTCCCCTCGGGGTCGGGGCTGGTGACCCGCGCGCTGCCCCGCACCTTGGTGAACGCGTCGCGCAGGGCTTCCGGCGATGCGCCGGCACCGGTGAGCAGCTTGGCCGTATCCGCGTTGCCGCTGGCGAGGCCGACCAGCAGATGCTCGGTGGAGACGTATTCGTCGTCCATCTCGGTGGCCAGGTGCTGCGCCGTGGTGATCGCGGTGATCGCGTCGGGGCTGAGCTGGGGTTGCGAGCTGGAGCCGGAGGCGCTGGGCAGACGGCCGACGAGGCGCTCGGCCTCGGACCGGATCTTCGCGGGCTCTACTCCGACCGCCTCCAACAGTGGCCCGGCGATACCGTCGTTCTGCGTCAGCAACGCCATCAACAAATGAGCCGGGGTGATCTGCGGGTTGCCTGCGGACGTTGCCGCCTGCAGCGCCGAGGTCAGTGCCGCCTGGGTCTTCGTGGTCGGATTGAACGAGTCCACGACACCTACCTTTCAAAGGTTCTTTACAGCTGGGAAAAATGCTTGTCGTGTTGTCCAACGCAGTCAAGGTTGAGTCTGTTCCGCTCAACTCTATCTTTTTTTTGGATGGCTGACACACACTCTTCGCGCCCGGGTGCGGCATGACTAGGGACTAACGTCGTCTCATGTCCGACTCCGGTTCCGGCGACTTCGAGTTCGAACGGAAGTTCTTCGTCCGCGAGATGCCCGCCGTCGCGGCGTCCGACCCCACCCCCATGCTGATCGTGCAGGCCTACCTGTTCGCCGCCGACGGCTACGCGGTTCGCATCCGCCTACAGGGACCCGCGCCGGCCGGACTCGACGGGACTCCCGCCGAACTGGTGCAGGCTCTGGGCGACGACACGATCGGCACCATGACCGCCAAAGGGCCCGCCGCCGGCGGCACCCGCTATGAAGCCGAACGCGATCTCGATCCGATGGTGGCCGGACAGATCGTGGCGCGCGCCGAGCACGTCGTCGTCAAGGTCCGGTACTCGGCCTGGCTCGGTGAGGACGGCTGGATCATCGACCGGTTCCTGAGCGGAAACGCTCCCCTGGTGATGGCCGAGGTCGAACGCGGCGGTCCCGTGACCGATCTGGTGATCCCCGAATTCTGCGCCACCGAGGTGTCCGAGGACGACCGCTTCCGCAACGAGTATCTGGCGCACCAACCGTTCGGCGGCTGGGCAGACAGCTACATCGGCGAGCTCGACCTGCTCGGGCCCCGGTTCGTGGAGAGTCTGGGACGCAATACCTTCGACTGAGCGCAGCGCTACCGCCGAGGTGGCGCTGGCTGCGCGCTCTTTGCGTCACTGACGTCAATATGCCCCGGCATCGGCGACACTGTTGCCATGCGCTTCAACCCCCCGCCGAACTGGCCGCCCGTTCCGCCGGGTTGGACGCCGCCCGCGGGCTGGCAGCCCGATCCGTCCTGGCCGCCGCCACCGCAGGGTTGGCCGCTGTGGGTGCCGGAGCGCACATCCGGCGGCCGCAACGGGCTCATCCTCGGCGCAGTGGGCGCCGTGCTGCTCATCGCCGTCGCCGCGGTCATCACCGTCGCCGTGACCCGCGACAAACCCGCCGGGGGCCCGATCAGCGCGCCGCCGACGAGCACCGCGGCGGCACTCTCCGATGAGGACCAGATCGAGAAGGTCGTCGCACAATTCGAACAGGCCTGGAATGGGCAGGAATACGACAACCTGCGCAACCTGATGTGCGCGGAGATGCGCGCCGACGAACAGTTCTCCCGGGCCAACTTCGCCGATATGCGTGACGGGATGGGCCAGCTCGATCTGACCGTCACGTCGATCGAGATCACCGGTAAAACCGCCGACACCGTCATCGAGAACGACGGCACCGACCCGGACGAAATCACCTTCTCCTACGAGAACGGCCAGTGGAAGTGGTGCGAACTGTGAACGACATCTGGGGTTCGGTCCTGACCGAGTTGGCGCCGCTGGCTCTCGTCATCGCGCTCTCACCGCTGTCCATCATCCCCGCGGTGCTGGCCCTGCACAGCGATCGACCGCGCCCGACCGGGCTGGCCTTCCTGGCCGGCTGGCTACTGGGGCTGGCGGCACTGGTGTCGATCTTCGTGGTCGCCTCGGGGCTGGTGGGTTCCCTGGACGAGCCGCCGGGCTGGGCGTCCTGGGTACGCATCGCCGCCGGCGCGGCGCTGATCGTGTTCGGTGGATACAAATGGGTGACCCGCGCGAAGTCCGAGCACTCACCGGCGTGGATGCGCAAGCTGAGTGGGCTGACACCGCGGCGGGCCCTGGTCACCGCCGCGGTGCTGGCGGTGGTGAACCCGAAGGTGTTGTTCATCTGTATCGCAGCGGGTTTGGCGATCAGCACCGCCGGCATCGGCGTGGCCCACGCCTGGCTGGCGATGGTCTACTTCGTGGCGATCGCGGGAAGTACGGTGATCCTGCCCGTGCTCGCCTATGTCGTCAGCGGAGAACGTCTGGTGGGCCCGCTGACACGTCTGAAGGAGTGGATGGAGCAGCAGCACGCCACCCTGATGGCCGCGATCCTGGTCGTTATCGGTGTCATGGTGCTGTACAAGGGAATTCACGGACTCGCGTAGTCCCAGTACTGCAGCCATGTGACCGAACCGAACAGCAGCAGCGTCACTGCGTAGAGCACCAGGATCACCGCCGCACCGGCCAGGCTGCTGCGCCAGCCCGCGCCGTCGACCGGGTCCAGCCACCGCCGGAACGGCTTTGAGGCCCACGGCATCAGCCACCACTGCATCGCCGCCACGCTGATCACCTGACTGAGCCACAGCGACAGCCAGGGCTCGGCACCGAGGCGATCCAGCACCGGCCCCAGGAAACGCGACAGCAGCATCACCGTCGGGTACAAGACCAGCAGCACCAGCATGACCGATTTCCAGTTGGGCGTCATGAGCATGCGGCCACCGTCGGTGCGGACGGTGGTGCCGAAGGCGGTGGTGCCGGTTACCGGGGCGAATTCCGCGGTCAGGCTCGATCGCAAGCCGGGCAGAGCATCCTCGCGTTGACGCGATGACATCCACGCCGTCAGATGCCGGTCGGTGCGGAAGCGCAGCACCGAGAGGGCCTCTCCGCCATCGACGAAAAGAACGGTGCCCTCATACCCGCTGAAGCCGTGTGCGGCCGTGGCGAGTTCGCGCTGCGACTGCAGGAAGTCGGCGGTTCTGCCGGCGACGAGTTGGTGCCGGAAGGCCGCGATACCTGCCGGCGGAGGCTCGTCGGTCGCGAGCAGTATCGCCGGGGCCGCCGGCAGCCATCCCCCGTCTCCCAGCGCGTCGGCACGGTCCAGCCACGCGTCCAACTCTGTGGTGCCGCTGAAGGTCACCGCGACAGCGGGCTCCAAGGACCTGTCGGCCACCGATACCCGGGTCCGGATACAGCCAGCAGCGGTGGCGGTCACGGTGTTCGCCCACTCCGAGAACTCACCGTTGCCGCCCGGATGGAACACCAGCACGGCGGTGACCTCGGGCGCGCTCACTCGGGCAGACCCAACTCGGCGGAGGACGCCGTCAGATAGCGGTTCACCGTCGGCCCGATCAGGGCCACCACGTCCTCAGCCGCCAGATCCGCCAGTGGTGGCACCTTCATCACATAGCGCAACAGCGCGGTACCCACCAGATTGGTGGCGGCCAGCATCGCCCGCAGCCGGGCCTGCTCGTCGCCGCCGATCACCCCGGACACCGCGGTCAGCACGTAGGTCTGCAGGAACGCGCGCAGCGCCGCGTTCGCGTCGGCATTGGACGTCGCCGACTGCAGCATCGCGATCATGCTCTCGGCGGTATCCGGGCTCTCCCATATCTGCAGGTACCTGCGGACCAGTCGGGTGCCGAGATCTCCCTCGACGGCGGTCATCGCCTCGACGAGCTGTTCGGGATCGAGCAGCAGTCGCAACGATTCGCGGAACAGATCTGCCTTGGAGCCGAACAGATACAGCACCATCGACGCGTCGACGTGGGCGTCGCGGGCGATGGCGCGCAGCGTCGTCTTCTCGTAGCCGTGCGCCGCGAAATGTTGCTTGGCCGACGCCAGCACAGCGTCCCTGGAGACCGGCTCACCCTGCCTCCTCCCCCGCTTCGGGGTTTTCTGCGCTGGTGAGGGCATATTTCGACCCTATCATTTCAATGACTGTTGAAATATTGAGCCGGCGGAGTTACGCTCGGCGGACATTAATTCAACGACGGATGAAAAGAGCGCACGATGACCGCGCACGCACCCACCCGGGCCGCCCAGCACGCCGTCCCGGAACACCAGCCCCCTGCCGCGGCCCGGGCCGCGGCCATCGTGTTCACGCTCACCGCCCTGCTGGCGGTCCTGGCGCTGGCCTTCGCACTGCCCGCTGCGAAGTCCAAACCACACGAGGTACCGATCGGGATTGCCGGACCCGCGACCGTGGCCGACATGCTCGAGCGGAGCGCCCCCGGCGCGTTCGCCGTCACCCACTACCCCGGCGCAGCCGCGCTGCGGCAGGCCGTCTTGGATCGGCAGGTGTACGGCGGCCTCGCCTTCGACGCGGGCCAACCGACCCTGTTCATCGCCACGGGCGGCAGCCCCGCGATCGCGCAGTTGCTGTCTCAGGTCGGGTCGGGCATCGCCGAGCACAACGGAATGCGGCTCGCCACCGAGGATCTCGCCCCGCCCAGTACCGATGATCCGCGCGGAGCCGGTCTTGCCGCGTCCGCGCTGCCGATCACGCTGGCCAGCATCCTGCCCGCGATGGCGCTGGTACTCGTCCTGCGTCAGCAGGTCTGGCTCCGGTTCGCCGCCGCCGTCATCTTCGCCGGCCTGATGGGCGTGACCGCCGCGGCGCTGCTGCGCTATCCGCTCGGGTCGATCGAGCAGAACTTCTGGGGTGTGGCAGGCGGATTGGCGCTCGGTATCGCGGCCGCGCTGCTGTTCGTCCTCGGGCTGGGTTCGCTGTTCGGGCGGACCGGGTTGGCCATCGGAGCCGGGCTGGCGGTGCTGGTCGGCAACCCGCTGTCGGGGCTGACCAGTGCCCCCGAGATGTTGCCCGCCGGCTGGGGAACGTTGGGCCAGCTGCTGCCCCAGGGCGCCACCGCCACCCTGTTGCGGTCGACGGCCTACTTCGGCGGCGCCGGATCCACCTCGGCGATCCTGGTGCTGAGCTGCTGGGCTCTGGCGGGCGCGGCGCTGATTGCGACCGCCGCGATCCGTCGCGCCTAAACTCGTACCCCGTGGGACTCGACGACCGCGACGCACTGCAGACGCTGCGCGCCACGGTCGACGCCGATCAGGTGATCGGCAGGATCTACACCCGCTGGTTCGCCATCGACATCTCGGCGCGTGACCTGTTCCCGCCCGATCTGACCCGCCAGCGCGCATCCTTCGGTGAGGCGCTGAGCTGGCTGTTGTCCGAGATGATCGCCCAGCGCGCCGAGGAACCTGTCGCGTTCATGGCCCAGCTCGGCCGCGATCACCGCAAGTACGGGGTCACGGCCAGGCATTACGACACCCTGGGTCAGGCGCTGCTGACCACCCTGCGCGACGAGCTCGCCGACATCTGGGACGGCCGGATCGCCGAGGCCACATCCGATTTCATCGAACTCGTGATCGGCGTGATGCGTGGCGCGGCCGACGCCGAGCAGACCCCGCCGTTCGTCGACGGGACGGTACTGGAGCACATCCGGGCCACCCGGGATGTCTCGATCGTCCGGTTACAACTGGACCGGCCGCTGTTGTATCACTCCGGGCAGTACGTGACGGTGCAGGTGCCGCAGTGGCCCCGCCGGTGGCGCTATCTCAGTCCGTCGATACCGGCCGACGAAAGCGGTGCCATCGAGTTCCACATCCGGTCCGTCAGCGGTGGGATGGTCAGCACCGCAATCGTCGGCGAAACGGCACCCGGCGACCGGTGGCGGCTGTCCGCCCCGCACGGCGGACTGCAGATCGACCGCGACGGGGAGGACGTGCTGCTGGTGGCGGGCAGCACCGGACTGGCCCCACTACGGGCGCTGATCTCCGACCTCAGCCGCTATGCCGAGAATCCGCGGGTGCATCTCTTCTTCGGCGGCCGCTACCCCTGTGATCTCTACGATCTGCGCACACTGTGGGAGATCGCCTCCACCAACCCGTGGCTGTCGGTGACGCCGGTGTCGGAGTTCTCCACCAATCCGCCGTGGGCCTCCGACTATCCCGATCACCAGCCGCCGCGTGGCCTGCATGTGCGCCAGACCGGGAGGCTGCCCGAGGTGGTGACCGGATACGGCAGCTGGGGCGACCGGCAGATCCTGATCTGCGGCGGCCCGGACATGGTCACCGCGACAAAGGCCGCGCTCATCGCGAAAGGCGCACCGCCCGAGCGCATCCAGCACGACCCGCTAGCGTGACAGCCATGGCCGAACTTCAGCGCATCACCCTGCGGGATCCCTCATCGGCGCTGACGGCCACCTTCGTGCCCGGCGCGGGCATGATCGGCACCTCCCTGGCCGATGACGGTGTCGAGTTCCTCGGCCAGCGACGCGGCCTCGACGCCTACGTCACCGCCGGGAAGACGATGGGCATCCCCATCCTCTATCCGTGGGCCAACCGGCTCAGCGGCACCGAGTACACCGTCGACGCAACGTTCGTCGACCTCGCGGGCGCGCCACGGGTACGCACGGATCCGCACGGTGCCCCCATGCACGGGGTGCTGGCCGCCTACCCCGGCTGGCAGATCACCGAGCAATCCGCCAATACCGTTGTCGCCACGCTGGATTACCGCACGCCCGAACTACTGACAGCATTTCCGTTCCCGCATGTGCTGACGCAGCGGGTCACGCTGGCCGAGCGGACGCTGACCATTGCCACCACCGTCGATCCGGTTGCCGATCGGGTTCCGCTGTGTTTCGGGTATCACCCGTATTTCACGATTCCGGATGTGCCACGCGACGAGTGGGAGCTGAGCACGCCCACCATGCGTCACCTACCGGTCGATGACCGCGGTCTCCCGACCGGAGCGCACGACCCGTGGGCCGCCGAGTCGGCGCCCCTGGGCGACCGGGTACTCGATGACGGTTTCGACGAGGTGCCCACGGGGTCGGTGTTCGCGCTGTCGGGCGGCGACCGCAGGATCGAGGTCAGGTTCGAACAGGGATATCCGGCTGCGCAGCTGTTCGCGCCCGCCGCCGACGCACTGGTGGCGATCGAGCCGATGACCGCGCCCACCGACGCACTGCGCCGCGGCGGTTACCGGGTGGCCGCCGCAGAACCGGTGACGGCGCGGTTCAGCATCCGGATCTTCTAACGCGCCCGGCGTGCGCCGGGCTTCCACAGCACCAGCGCGGTACTGGGCTTGCGCAGCTGCTCGACCTCGGCGGCCAGCTCGGCCACCCGGTTCTGCAGTGCCTCGACCTGGTTGGTCAGCTCGATGATCCGTTTGATACCAGCAAGATTGACGCCCTCGTCCTGGGACAGCCGCTGCACCTCGCGGAGCAGGTCGACATCGTGTTGTGAATAACGCCGACCTCCTCCGGAGCTGCGCTGCGGGCTGACCAGACCGAGCCGGTCGTAGGTGCGCAGGGTCTGCGCATGCATTCCGGCCAGTTCGGCGGCCACCGAGATCAGGAACGTCCGGGCGTCGTCGCTGCGGCTCATCGTGGCCCCTGGCTCTTCGCGCAAGCGCTCATCACAAATTTCCTGCCCAGCCGGCGCGCGGGTCGAATCCGCTGGCCCGTTCGGCTTTCGCGTATGCCTCGAGCGCCTCGGCGGCATCGCCTTCCAGGCTCGGCGGCACCGCCACCTTCACCGTGACGAGCAGGTCGCCGTGACCACCCGAACGCTTGGGCACGCCGCGCCCGCGCACCCGCAGGATGCGGCCGTCCGATGTGCCCTTGGGCACCCGAACCCCGACCTTGCCCTCCAGCGTCGGCACCGAAAGCGTTGCGCCCAAGGCCAACTCATGGAAGCTCACCGGAACGGTGACCGTCAGATCGTCACCGTCGCGACCGAAAACCTTGTCGGCGCGAACATGAACCGTGACGTACAGGTCTCCTGACGGGGCGCCCCGCAGCCCGGCCTCGCCCTGGCCGGCCAGCCTGATCCGCTGACCGTCCTCGACGCCCGGTGGGATCCGCACGTTGATGGTGCGGGTCCTGGTCGTGACCCCGGTGCCATGGCATTCATCGCAGGGGTGCTCGATGATCGAGCCGCTGCCCCGACATTCGGTGCACGGCTCGGAGAAGCCGAATGCACCCTGGTTCCGGTTGATGACACCCGCACCGTTACAGCCCGGGCACACCTTCGGACTGGTGCCCGGTCGTGCACCGCTGCCATGGCAGTTCGTGCACGGTGCCGGACTGGTCAGCCGCAGCGGCATCGCGACGCCCTTGGTGGCCTCCAGGAACGACAGTTCCGTTTCGGTTTCCAGGTCGTTGCCGCGCCGCGGACGGGTCGGACGCGGCTGTTGGGCACCACGGCCGAACAGACCGCCGAACAGGTCGCCGATATTGGCGCCGCCGGCCTGACCCGCCTGATCGAACAGATCACCGAGGTTGAATTCGGCTCCCTCGCCGGAGAATCCACCGAAGTTGCCGCCCGCGCCGGGCCCGCGGCGACCGAAGCCGCCGTTGGCGAACAGGCGCCGCGTCTCGTCGTACTCCTTGCGCTTGGCGTCGTCGGTGAGGACCTCCTTGGCTTCGGAGGCGGCCTTGTAACGCTCCTCTGCTACGGAGTTGCCCGGATTACGGTCCGGGTGGTTCTCGGCGAGGATCTTGCGCGCGGCGCGCTTGATCTCGTCCTTGCCGGCATCAGAGGTGACGCCCAGCTCCTTGTAGAAGTCCTTCTCGACCCACTCACGCTGAGCCATGCGTCACCTCCTCACCGGGTCAGTCTTCTGATTCTGCGGGTTGATCACTGTTCACGTCGGCATTCTCGACCGTGTCGACCACACCAACCATGGCGTGGCGGACCACCACGTCGCCCACCTTGTAGCCGCGGCGCATGACCGTGCCCACCACCGGCGACGATCCGTCGCCCTCGTGCTGGACGGCCTCGTGCAGCGAAGGGTCGAACTCCTCGCCCTCGGCGCCGAAGCTGGTCAGGCCGAGCCCTTCCAGGGTGGTGACGAGCTTCTCCGAAACCGCCTTGAGCGGTCCGGATTCCAGGTCTCCGTGGGTGCGGGCCCGATCGAGATCGTCGAGCACGCCGAGCAGTTGGGTGATGACGGCCGCCTTCGCGCGCTCGCCGGTCACCTGCTGATCGCGCAGGGCCCGCTTGCGGTAGTTGGCGAAATCGGCCTGCACCCGTTGCAGATCGGCGGTGAGCTCGGCGATCTTGTCGCCTTCCTCGGAAGGAGCGGGGTCCGCGCCCGGCGCCGATGCCGCCCCGCTGGGGGACGGCTCGGCGCTCGGGTCACGAACGTCGCCGGTTTCCGGATCGATGCGCCGTTTGTCGGTGATGGTCACCGGCTCTTCGTGCGAATCGCCCTGGCTCACTTGTTCTCCCGGTTGTCCTCGTCCTCGACGACCTCGGCGTCGACGACGTTGTCGTCGGCGGCGGCCGAACCGTCTGCACCATCAGCACGCTGCTCGGCCTGGGCGGCCTCGTAGAGCGCCTGACCGACGGCTTGGGCTTCGACGCCCAGCTTCTCCATCGCGGTCTTGATGGCCGCGATATCGGTGCCGGCCAGGGCCGTCTTGGCCTCGGCGACTGCGGAGTCGACCTTGTCCAAGGTCTCGGCGGGGACCTTGGATCCGCCTTCGACCTCGCGCTGCTCCTTGACGATCTTCTCCGTCTGGTAGACCAGCGACTCGGCCTGGTTGCGGACGTCGGCCTCTTCACGGCGCTGACGATCCTCGTCGGCGTGCGCTTCGGCGTCCTTGATCATCCGGTCGATCTCCTCCTTGGAGAGGCCGGAGCCCTCCTGGATCTTGATCGTGTTCTCCTTGCCGGTGCCCTTGTCCTTGGCGGTGACGTGCACGATGCCGTTGGCGTCGATATCGAAGGTGACCTCGATCTGCGGCACGCCGCGGGGCGCCGGCGGGATGCCGGTCAGCTCGAAGGAGCCGAGCAGCTTGTTGTGCGAGGCGATCTCGCGCTCACCCTGGAACACCTGGATCTGCACCGAGGGCTGATTGTCATCGGCCGTGGTGAAGGTCTCGCTGCGCTTGGTCGGGATGGTGGTGTTGCGCTCGATCAGCTTGGTCATCACGCCACCCTTGGTTTCGATACCGAGGGACAGCGGGGTGACGTCAAGCAGCAGAACGTCTTTCACCTCACCCTTGAGCACACCGGCCTGCAGCGCGGCACCCGCGGCGACAACCTCGTCGGGGTTGACGCCCTTGTTGGGCTCCTTGCCGCCGGTCAGTTCCTTGACCAGATCGGTGACCGCGGGCATACGCGTCGAACCGCCGACGAGCACCACGTGGTCGATCTCACCGACGGAGATACCGGCATCCTTGATCACCTGCTGGAACGGCGCACGGGTGCGGTCGAGCAGGTCCTGGGTGATGCGCTGGAACTCCGCGCGGGTCAGCTGCTCATCGAGGAACAGCGGGTTCTTGTCCGCGTCGACGGTGATGTAGGGCAGGTTGATCGAGGTGCTCTGTCCGGAGCTCAGCTCGATCTTGGCCTTCTCGGCTGCTTCGCGCAGCCGCTGCATGGCCATCTTGTCCTTGGTCAGGTCGATGCCGCTGGTGCTCTTGAACTTGTCGACGAGCCATTCGACGATCCGGTCATCCCAGTCGTCGCCACCGAGGTGGTTGTCACCGGAGGTGGCGCGGACCTCGACGACACCGTCGCCGATCTCCAGCAGCGACACGTCGAAGGTGCCACCACCGAGGTCGAAGACCAGAATGGTCTGTTCCTTCTCACCCTTGTCCAGGCCGTAGGCCAGGGCGGCCGCGGTCGGCTCGTTCACGATGCGCAGGACGTTGAGGCCGGCGATCTGGCCGGCTTCCTTGGTGGCCTGGCGCTGGGCGTCGTTGAAGTACGCGGGCACCGTGATGACGGCGTCGGCGATGTCCTCACCCAGGTAGGCCTCGGCGTCGCGCTTGAGCTTCTGCAGGATGCGCGCGCTGATCTCTTGGGGGTTGTAGTCCTTGCCGTCGATCGCGACGGTCCAGTCGGTGCCGATGTGACGCTTGACCGAACGGATGGTCCGGTCGACGTTGGTCACCGCCTGGTTCTTGGCGGGCTGGCCGACCAGCACCTCGCCGTTGCGCGCGAAAGCGACAACCGACGGAGTGGTCCGGGAGCCCTCTGAGTTGGCGACGACGACGGGGTCGCCACCTTCCAGCACTGCGACGACGGAGTTGGTGGTCCCGAGGTCGATACCGACCGCACGAGCCATAGTTAGTTCCTCCTGAATAGCTTTTACTTGGGATCTGAGTGAACCTCGCTCAAGCCTGCACCTGCAGCCGGTTGCCTGTCAAGCCAGACTTGAGTCTGTATCACTCAAGTTGTCAGTCTGGTCAACGGGGTGTTCCCCGGATTTGTTCCCGCCACCTCCCCAGAGAGCGCGCTCAGAGCACCTCGGCCAGGAATTCGCGGAGCACGCGGACGAACTCGTCGGGCCGGTCATAGGTGACGATGTGGCCGGCGTCGGCGACGGTGACGCATCGCGATCCCGGGGTCTGGGCATGGGCGTCGGCGAGTTCGGCCGCACCCACCAGCGGATCCCGGCCGCCGCGCATCCACAGGGTGGGGACACTCAGCGTCTGCAGTGCGGGCGTGAGGTCGAGGCGCATGGCGCGGGGCCCGTACGCCTCGATCTGCCAATCGTCGAGCGCCTTCTCCCCGTGCCGGTTCTTCTCCCGGGCCTCGGTGACGGCCTGCGCGACGATGCGCTCGAATCCCGGGGTGTCGGCCCCGGCCGCCAGGTTGGCGGCCATGGATGACCGAACGTAGCCGGGGCGCCGCGCCAGAATCCAGCTGCACAGCCTCAGCAGGCCAGGCATCCGCATCGTCGCCCAGGTGAGGAATTGGTACGGGCGCTTGGCGCCGATGCCACCCGGTCCGATCGCCACCAGAGCGCTCACGCGGTCCGGGTGTTCCAGCGCGAACCCGGTTGCCACCCCGCCACCCATCGACAACCCGATGAGGCCCACCCGGTCGAGCTCGATCTCGTCGAGCAATTCCATGACGAACCGGCGGTAGAAGACATCATCGAGCGTGCCGACCCAGGGCCGACTCCCGCCGTGCCGGGGCAGATCGATCACGAACACGCGGTGGTCTCGCGCCAGCTCCGGGACCACGTCATGCCAGACGCCCTGGCCGGTGTCGAGCATGGCGCCGTGCAACAGCAGCAGGGCTGGCCCGGACCGGCCCGCGCGGTACAGCCGCACCGGCCCGCCGCACGCGGTGACGTCGGCGTGGGTGTCGAAGGGCTCGGGCCCGTGACCGGTTCCGCTCTGCTGTCCCACCCTCGACAGTCTGCCTCAGGTCACCGAACTGATCAGGGCGCCGCACATCGGCATTCCGACGTCGAGGCGCCGCTGCTGGAATGTGTTGGGGGCGATGACGACCACCTGGCCCCACTTCCCGCAGGGGCTCTCGGTCTCGGCCTCCCGGTTCACGTCGCTCGCCTGTAGGTCCGCGGTGGCGATGTCCCCGGGTTGCAGGGTCAGCAGCGGCGCCGCGCTCTGCTCACGGCGCGCAGCATGCACCACCGGCAGATCCTCGTCGACGATGTCCGCGCCCGGGTAGCCCTGCAATGTGCATGCCTTCGACGTGGTGTTCTCGATGAGCAGCACCAACCGGTACTCCGAACCCTGCGACTCCAGCGGCCGGTTGTAGACCACGAGATCGGTGTCCGCACACGGTTTGGGGGTCGGGTCCGCGGGTTCGGCAGGCGACCCCGGTGAGGGCGGCGCCGTGACGGTCACGGTGACCGGCGGGGTCGCGACCACGGTCGTGGTGGGGGCGGGTGCGGTGCGGGAGGCCGTTTCGGACCCGGCGGACGGGGTGACGGGCTCCGACGTACAACCCGCGAGCAGCGCGGCCGCAATGACGGGCAGCGACAAGTTCCACATGTTCATATCGCGATCCAATGGCATCTCCGACGCTACCGATCCCAATGCGCGGCGTACACGGAAAGTGCCTCGTCGCCCGTGGCAGGGCCGTCCGTGGCCTGGAGGCGGTGTCGCACCGCTTGCGGAGTGGGTGTGGAGGTATACCGGGCGAGATCGGCTCGCCAGCGCGCCATCCGGAATTGAGGACGCGCCGGCGGCACACTTCTCGAATGCTGCATTTGAGGATCCTGGCCCCGAGTGACATGACCGACGACGTCGTGTCCGTCCTCGAGGCAGATCCGTGCGTGAGCGGTCTCGTCGTGGTCAGGGACGCCGCGATCCGGCCGCGCGGGGACCTACTGCTCGCCGATGCCCCCAGGGAGTCCGTCAATGACATCGTCGCCGGGCTGCGTGCCCTTGGCGTGCATCGTCGGGGCACCATTGAAATCCAGCGCGTCGACACCTGGTTGTCGAGCGAGGGTTTCAATGCCGAATTGAGGGCTCCGGGCAGCAGTACCGATGCCGTTGTGTGGGCCGAGGTCGCGCAACGCTCGTATGAAGAGTCCGAGCTCAACTGGACCTATCTCTGTTTCATGACGCTGGCGACCGTGATCGCGGCCATCGCCATCGTGCTGGACTCGCAGATCCTGGTCATCGGAGCGATGGTGTTGGGCCCGGAGTTCGGCGCCATCGCCGCGCTCGGTGTCGCCTTGGTGCGGCGCCGGTTCGCGCTGCTGGGGCATGCAGTCCGCACCCTGGTCCTAGGTTTCACGGCAGCCATCGCGGCCACCACCGTGTTCGCGCTGATCGGCCGGGCCCTGGGTTGGATCACCCTTGCCAACGTCGTGGGGCCCCGACCCGCCACCGACTTCATCTACAGTCCGGACAAGTGGTCGTTCATCGTGGCCTTGATCGCGGGGGCCGCCGGCGTCCTGTCGGTCACCTCGACGAAGGCCGGCGGCCTGGCGGGGGTTTTCATCTCGGTGACCACGGTGCCGGCAGCGGGCAACATCGCGTTGGGACTCGCCTTCGGCGCAGGCCATGAGGTCTGGCCCAGCGTCGTTCAGTTGCTGGTGAACCTTCTGGGCATGGCGCTGGCCGGATGGCTCACACTGGCGTTGCAGCAATTCGTCTGGTCGAGGGTGTCGTTGCGTCGCGCGAAGGCCATGAGCAGACCGCGACGCATGCTGTAGGCCGGCGACGCGGGTCGTACGTGTGCCGCCCGCCGCTGCCACACCAACACTTAGGTAACCTGCCGGGAACGACGGCGACCGCGGTCAAGGACGACCGGGGCCGCCGCTCACCCGTCGTCGTGCATGGGGGTCTATCAACTGATGTCCGAGCAGATTCCTCAACCCGGTTCCGCGGACGAGTCCGTCACCGAAATCATCGAGGCCCCCCCGACCGCCGGCACCGAGGGGATACCGGACGAACCCGCTCCCGCCGATGAGCCCGTCGAGGCCACCGTCACCGACAGGACACCGGTCAAGCGCAACGGCTTCAACCGCCGCGGATTCCGTTTCGCCACACCCCTCGGCGATATCGCCATCGCCATCCGCACCCCCAAGCAGCAACCGGTGGTGCCGAAATGGTTCGACCCACTGGGCCTCACCGACCGCGCCATCGACGCTGCCAAAACCGGCCTCAAGCTCGCCACCTGGACCGAGGAGCAGCTGGCCACCCTGGTGAAGAACCGGCTGGAGGCCCTGGATGCCGCGCCGCGCCCGCTGCAGTCCGCCGAGGCCGCACCCGAATCCACGGACTCGCTGCACACCAAGCTGGGCCGGCTGCTGGACCGCGCCCTGGACCAGAGCACCAGCGGCAGCCAGCAGGAGCTCTACCACCGACTGCTCGACCAACTCGTCGCCGATGAGGCCCGCATCGTCGGTGCACTGTCGGACGGCACATCCTCACCGCTGGTCAATGTGCACAGCCGGTCGCGCAACCAGGTCGTACTGCAGAACGCGTGCCTCATCGGACGCACCGCAAATGTCGCACTTCCCCATATGGTCCCGCAGTACGTCGATCATCTGCTATCCCTTGGACTGGTTGAGACCGGTCCGGAGGACCCGTCACGAAAAGCGGATTACGAGGTGTTGATGGCGGAGCCGATGGTGCTGAAGGCGATCAAGAGCGCATCGCGCGGGCCGTTGATCGCCCGGACCGAAAAGTTGTCGCTGAGCCTCTCGGAGCTGGGCAAGGGGCTGTGGGCGGCAGCGGTGCAGCAGGACGGTCCGTGAACGGATGACGGGCGAGGCGATCCTCGCCATCGAGTCGTGGGCTGAGATTCGGGCCGATTTCGGCGTCAACTGGTTCATCTACCTGTCCATGCCGTTCATCGCGGCGTTCGTGGGGTGGAGCACCAAGATCGTCGCGGTCGAAATGCTTTACCGCCCAATGGAATTCAAGGGTATCGGCCCATTCGGCTGGCAGGGTATCGTGCCGCGCCGGGCCGGCAAGGTGGGCTCCAAGACCATCGAGCTGCTCACCCAGAATCTGCTGAAACCCGAGGAACTGCTCGAGCGCGTCGATGCCAAGGAGGCGGTCGAGGCGCTGCGCGAACCGCTCACCGAAGCCATCGACGAGATATCCCGCGAGGTCGCCGAACAGATCCGCCCCGGCCTGTGGGACTCGCTGCCCGAAGCGGGACGGCGCGCCATCCAGAAACGGATCCAGGACGAGACACCGCGCGTCGTCGAATCGCTGATGAACGAGATGCGCTCCGATCTGTCGCGATTCGTCGATGTGCAGTACCTGGCCGTGACCACCCTGGTCCGCAACAAGGACAAGCTCAACAAGTTGATGCGCGGTATGGGTGACGACGCGATGGCGTTCGTCCGGCGCAGCGGCATCTATTTCGGACTCGTCATCGGCGTCGTCCAGATGTTCGCCTGGGCGCTGTTCCAGAATCCCTGGATCATGCCGGCCTTCGGTTTCGGCGTCGGCTTCATCAGCGACTACATCGCGTTGAACATGCTGTTCCGCCCCATCGAACCCAAGAAGTATCTCGGCTTCATCCCCTTCCAGGGCCTGCTACACGCGCAGCGGGACAAGGTCACCCGCGATTACGCCAGGATCCTGGCCGAGGACCTGTTCTCCCCCGAGATCCTGTTCGACGGGGTGCTGCGCGGCCCGGGCGCGGACAAACTGTTCGCCCTGGTCGGCAAGGAGGTCAGCGCGGCCATCGATGCCCAGACCGGCATCGCCAAGCCCCTGGTCAAGATGGCCGTCGGCACCCAGCGTTACAACGGGCTGAAGGACAACCTGGTCCAGATGGTGCTGGCGCAGCTGCCGACCACGCTGCTGGAGGCCCAGGACTATGCGATGAACGTGCTCGATCTGGAGAACACCATCATCGACAAGATGGGCCAGCTCACCAACGAGGAGTACGAGTCGATCCTGCGGCCGGTGTTCAAGGACGACGAGCCGACCATGATCGCCGTGGGCGCCATCCTCGGCGGTGTCGTCGGCGAGCTTCAGGTGGTGCTGATCGAGAACTTCGGCAACGAACCCCCGGCCGTCAATGCAATTCCGGAACTCGTCCGGATCGTGCTGCACCAGTAGCTCAGGCGGCCGAGATGCGGGACCGCACCTCGAAGTCCAGGCCCTTGGCCTCGGCCACATAGATGTCCTGCGCCATCTGATTGCCGCGCATCGTGACCTCACCACGGGGGCTGATGTAGGTCAGGCCATCCGCCGCACCGGTGAGGGCATCGATGCCCAGCGATCCGGCCCGCGACACCAGCGCGATCAACAGGGTGAGGGCTTCGTAGCAGGATTCGCCGATGCTGTTGAGGGCCGGCGCCGACAAGCCGAAGTGACCGTAGTAGCGCGATGCGAAGTCCATGCTGGCCGTGGTGTTGAGTGCTTCGAAATATCCTGCGGCCGCGAACAACCCGTCATTGCTGTCACTGCCGCTGGCCAGCAGCATGTTCTCTTCGACATGCGGGCTCAGCCGGGGAACAGCCGGGCACAGGCCGGCAGCGGCGAACTGGCGATTGAACGCCACCCCGTCGCCGCCGACCAGCAGCAGCAGCACGCCCGCCGCTCCGGTCTCCTCGACCTGGCGTATCGCCGCGCCGAAGTCCTGTGTTCCGAGCGGAACGTAGATCTCGTCCAACAGCGGCCGGCCCTGCGAGCGGGCATGCAATCGTGCGGCCACACCGGTCTGGCGGGGCCATATGTAGTCGTTGCCGATCAGCACCCACTGGTCGATGCCGTATTCGGCGTTCATCCAGTCCATCGCCGGCAGCAGCTGGCGCGAGGGCGTCTCGCCGGTGAGGAACAGCCCCGGCGTCCGTTCGCCGCCCTCGTAGAGCGGTCCGTACACGTAGGGCACCCGGTTGGCGGTGACCCGGGCGATGGCCTGCCGGACCGGCGAGATGTGCCATCCGGTGACCGCGTCGATCGCCCCGCGCTGGAGCAGCCGCTGGATCTCCGCCGCGACGACCGACGGCGCGCGGCTACCGTCCACCAACCGGAGGCGAACCTGCTTGCCCATGAGCCCGGAGGTCGCGTTCACATCGGCGATGGCCAGTTCGGCGCAGGCCTCACAGGACGGGCCATAGATGCCGGCCGACCCACTTCTGGGCACCACGAGTGCGATGTCGACGGTGGATCGGGGCCGGGCCGCACCCGCGGGCATCGATGTCACATCCATCGTTGCCTCCATTCACCCGGTCGTGCCGAGCCTTTGGCGTCATCTTCACGGGGTCCCGTTAACGCGACATTGCGTGGTTGTTCAGGAGGTGAAAAAGTTGCGATCTGGCAGCAACCCGCGGGATCAGCGGCCCGGGACCGGCAGCTCACTGGCGCGAGCGAGCGTCCTGATCAGTTGAACCGCGTTCTCCTCGCCGAACTCCTCGGCGAGGGTGGCTTTCATCGCCGCCTCTTGCCGGGCCAGCCGACGCACTTTCGACTTGCCCCTGGCCGACAGATAGATGAGCACACGTCTGCGGTCAGTGGCGTCGACGCGCCGGAGCACGAAGCCGCCGTCGACCAGCTTGTCCACGATGCGTGTCAGCGTGGGTGGCGGAATGGCCATGGCCGTTGACATTTCACTCATGGTGAAGCCCTCACCGCCGCGCAGTGCGCCGAGGACCCGCCATCCCTCGATGGTGCTGACCTCGCTGTCGAGCAGACCCTGCGACAGCGATTCGGTCCACCAGCGACCGATCCGGAAGAACACTTCGGAGACACTTTCGACGCTGGTCGAGATCGGCACTACCGCTCCTGACGTGATCGCTTCCATCGCGAACTGTTGTTGATGTGCAGCTTATCGGGGTGTCGCCGGTCACGCGGGCTGCGCGACCGGTGCCGCGCTTGAACCGAATACCCTGGCGATCAACGACCCACCCCATTCGGAGGCCACGCCGAAGCCCGCGCCGACGAACGCGGTGACGGCCGCGACAAGCGCAGGATGACCGATCCCTGCCGTGGTGATGCCGTTTCCGGTCGCGGCGATGGTGCCGACCGTCATCGCGAATCCGAACACAATCGCCGGCGTCGCCGAGATCCACGGCAGGCGTGAGGCCTGCACCATGGCCAGACTGCCGACTCCGACCGCGACCGACAGCCACAGTGCGCTGCCGGTGGCCTGTACCGAGAGCAGGGTGGCCGTGGCGATCACGATTCCGGTCCAGTTGCAGGCGACGGACTTTGCGAAACCCGTCAACCCGGATCCGACGAAGAAGAAGGACGCCCATGCCAGGAACAACACCCAGACCGGCAGCGGCCAGAGGGTCGCCGTCATCAACGTCGAGAGCATGCCGAACACCCCGACGCTCAGCGACAGAGCGGTGAGCTTGGACATCAACGATCCCTTCCCTCAGTGGTGGTGGTCATGGTCATGGTCGTGGTCGTGGTCGTTGTGCGACAGACGTTCGGACTCGATCCGACTGCGCTGCTCGATGAGATCGGCACTGACGTAGCCCTTCTCGGCGACCAGCCGGCTGAATGCCTGCCCGAACTGGCGGTAGTAGATCGACGGATCGCAGACATCGTCGACCGCGGAGGCGTCGATGACCTCGATCAGGTGCTTCTTGAAGTCGTTCCATTCGAAGCGGCCGGACTCGCACATGTGCACCACGAGTCCGAAAAGCCGTCCCTGCCAAGGTGCGTCGAAGATCAGCTCACCGTTGGATCTGGGCAGCGCGACCGGACCGCCGAGCTCGTCGAGCCCGGCGAAGTCCAGCGTGGACGCCGTCATCGCGACCCCGCAGACGAGGTGACCAGCGCGGTGCCCACCATGGAGTCCCGACTGATCAGCGGAACCAGCTCGTCGGCGGTGAGGTCCTCGGTGCCCGCCGGCCGCTGCGGGATCACCAGATAGCGGATCTCCGCGCTGCTGTCCCACACGTCGATCTTGACGTCGTCGGCCAGCGTCACCCCGAACTCGGAGAGCACACTGCGCGGCTCCTTCACCACGCGCGCACGGTATTGCGGGTACTTGAACCAGGCCGGCGGAATGCCCAGCAGCGTCCACGGGTAACACGAGCACAGGGTGCACACCACGACGTTGTGCCGCTCCGCGGTGTTCTCGACGGCCACCATGTGTTCGGTCTGCAGTCCGGTGAAGCCCATATCGGCGATCGCCGCGGTGGCATCGGACAGCAACCACTCGCGGTACTGCGGGTCGGTCCAGGCCCGAGCAACCACCTTGGCCCCGTTGACCGGGCCCATGTCGTTCTCGAACGAGGCCACCACGGCATCGACCGCCTCGTGCTCAGCCAGACCCTTTTCGACCATCAGCGACTCCAGCGCGTTGACCCGCGCCTCGACGTCGGCCATGGAAATCCAATCCATCTCGAAATACTCCTTCGTAGTCAGGCGCCGGCCGGCTCAGGTATCCCTCGAACAGGTCTGCGTAGAGATCGAACTCTTCGGTCACGGTGTCGCCCCACAGCTCGGTGGCACTGAAGCGCACCATGTAGAGCTGGTGCGGCTCCTCGACCTGCCGGTGCGCGCTGGCGGCCGGATCGCGATAGGCCCCGTACTGCTTGACCACCACTCCGGTGGCGCGATTGAGATAGCCGGGTAGGCGGTTGTGGGTGGACTCGTGGAGGTTGAGCACCCGAACGGCTGCGCCGATCTCGTACACCGGTGGGGTGGTCGCGGGGAGGTCATGCGGGGTGCCGTTCCAGATGAAATCCATCATGTTCGCGGCGAGCGGCGAGAGCGTCTCGGGTTTGGCCGGGTGCGGCGTCATCGCCGGTGCGCCCAGCTCCTTCATCCGCTGATCAACCTCTTCGTGCGAGATGATCCCCTTGTCGTTGAGCAGTTTCTCCACCGAGAACAGCCAGTGTGAGTAGTAGGTGGAGTCGGTGTAGTCACTCCACTTCATCAACTCGATTCCGTGCCGTTGTTCGTCGAGGTTGAAAACACCCTGCTGCAGCGCCATTGCCGTGACCGCGTGCATCCGTCCCTCGAACGGGTAGCGCCAGTCCGGGATACCCGGTTCCAGGAACTCGGTGGCGACGGGGCCGAGCCCGTCCCGGCCACCGACATCGTGTGGACCATGCATTGCCGATCGCACCTCCGTTTCTTTACTTGGGATCTGTAATAGTTCCACCTGGAACTATGAACACCCAACGGCCGCTGCGCAATCCGTCGGCGCAGCCGTTACAAGCACTTAACCTTCGCGTCCCGGCAGGTTAAATATGGGTTTCCAACCCAGCTCAAGGCCCCATACGAGTTGACGCGGCCATCAATCGCTTCCCACACTGTGGGCGTCACGAAATAGTTGTCAATTGGAAGTATTGGCACCCACGAGAGGAAGATCGCAGATGTCGACTGCAGATACCGGAACCAAGTCCATCGGAGTGGCGCTGCCGGACAGTGCCACGACCAGCACCGCACTGTGGCTCACGAGCACCACCGTGCTGGCGCTCATCGCCTACTACTTCCTGGGCTACGACCAGGGGGCAGTCTCGGTGTTCGGATCCGACACCCACGTGCACGAGTTCCTCCACGATGCCCGCCACCTGCTCGGCTTCCCCTGCCACTGATCGGAATCCTCATCATGGAAAAGAGAATCATCGGGCTCGGGCTGCTCGCCGGCGCGTTGGCCGGCAGTGCCTCATTTCTCTACGCCCGCGCGCAGATTGCTCCGCTGATCGCCGAGGCCATCTCCTACGAGGAGGCACGGTCGCACGCCGCGGCCGGTGCCGGTGGCGAGCACGCCCACGAGCACGAGGTGTTCTCCCGTGCTGTCCAGGAGAACATCGGGGCGGGCGTCGGCACGATCATGTTCGCGATCATCACCGGTGCCCTGTTCGCCGTGGCGGTGAGCATCGCGCTGGCGACCCTGCAGCGGCACCGGATCACCGCAGACCCACGACTGGTGGCGGTCCTGGTAGCGGCGGCGGGGTTCGTCACCGTGGCGGTGGTGCCCTGGGTCGCCTATCCGGCCAATCTTCCCGGTGTGGGACAAGCGGAGTCAGCCGGTGACCGCACCACCGCCTACCTCGCGGTGATCATCGCGTCGGTGGCACTGGCCGCGGTCGCGGGTACCGCGGCACTACGGCTGGCACCGCGGCTGGGCGGCTGGGCGGCAGCGGTCACGGGGTGCGTCGGATACCTGGCAGCGATATCAGCAGTGATCATCGCGCTGCCCTCCTTCCGTGAAACGCCCTCGGCCATCACCGATTCAGACGGCACTCTGCTCTTTCCCGGGTTCCCCGCCGACCTGCTGGCCGACTTTCGCACCGATGCGCTGATCTGCCAGGCGTTGTTGTGGTTCGTCATCGCGGGCAGCTATGCCGTGCTGCTTCCCCGTGCCGTGTCCGCAGGCCGGGCCGCGACCGTCGGAGGTGACGTGCATGCGCATCGTTGAGTTCACGCCGACCCCCGACCAGTACGTCTGGACATTCGGCGGCGCCGAACCGGTGATGGAAGTCGAGCCCGGAACCGCGCTGCGGCTGTGGACTGAGGATGCCTTCGCCGGCCGGGTCACCTCCGCCGGCGACAAGCCCAGCGAGGTGCTCAACCCGAAGGAACTCAACCCCCAGACCGGGCCATTTCATGTCACCGGAGCCGAGCCCGGTGACACTCTTGCGGTGCACATCGTGTCGCTGGAACCCGCGCGTGACTGGGCGGCGTCGACGACGATTCCGCTGTTCGGCGCCCTCACCGGCACCGATCGCACCGCCGGTCTGCAGGCCCCGCTGCCGGAGCTGACCTGGATCTACGCGGTCGACCGAGCGGCATCGTCGGCGACGTTCGTCGCCCACGAAGGCGACTTCTCCTGGGAGCTACCGCTGGCCCCGATGTTGGGCACGCTCGGCGTGGCACCGGCCCTTCGGGAGGTGCGCACCACGCTGGTGCCCGACTACTTCGGGGGCAATATGGACACCCCGGAGCTACGGGCCGGCACCACCGTCTATCTGGGGGTCAACGTCGACGGCGCGGCCTTCTCGGTGGGCGACGGCCACTACCGGCAGGGCGAGGGCGAGACCTGCGGCACCGCTCTCGAAGGAGCCATGAATGTCACGCTGATCGTCGATCTCATCAAGGGCCACGCCCCCGCCTGGCCTCGCATGGAACACGACGACGCCATCCTGACTGTGGGATCGGCACGTCCGCTCGAGGACGCGTGGCGCTGCAGCCAGGTCGAGATGGTGCGTTGGCTCAGTGAGTTGTACGGGCTGGCAACCATGGACGCCTACCAGTTGTGTGCCCAGCTCTGTCTGTCGCCATTGGCGAACGTGGTGGACGTCAACTACAGCGCGGTGACCAAGATCCACAAATCGCTGCTGCCACCGTGCAGCCCGTACCAGGCAATGCACCAGCTGATGCGACGCCGCGGCGGCGCATTGACCTAGCTGCGCTCGACGCCGACGTGCCGTCGCCGACGTCATCGACCGGTATTCGGGGTTCTGCCCGGTAGCCTCGAACTCGTGGCAGGCAGGGCGAAACGGGCAGCAGCGTGCATCGGGGCCGGTGCGATCGCGCTCACCGTGGTGCTCGCCGGATGCAGTGACAGCACCGACGGAAACCCCGTCGGTTCGGCTCCCTCGGGCACCGAACCGGACTTCCCGACGACGCGACCCAGTCGCACCACCTCGGCGACCCCGGCACCTCCGCCGTCATCGGCCACCCCCCGGCCCCCGGGCGCCGAGGCTCTCGCACCGCAGAACGGCTACGTCTACCTCGAGACGAAATCGGGGTTGACCCGCTGCCAGCTCAACGTCGAGGCGGTGAGCTGCGAGGCCGAGTTCGAGAAGTCGCCGAGCATCGACGGATTCCCGGCCAACGGCGTCAACCTCAACGCCGACGGCGCCGTCACCTGGGTATCCGGCAACCTCGGCGACATCCCGACCGTGCCATTGGACTACCGGACCTACACCGCACTGGGCTGGACCATCGAGGCATCGGAGGCCGGCACGCGTTTCACCAACGACGGCACCGGGCATGGCATGGTCGTCCGAATCGAAGGTGTGGAGACGTACTGATGGACCGTGTCGCGATATGAGCATTGCCCGCAAGGAACGTGCGGCGCTGGTGGAGACCCTGCGGGCCACCGGCCCCGACGCACCCACGCTGTGCGAGGGCTGGAACACCCGTGATCTGGCCGCGCATCTGGTGGTCCGGGAACGCCGCCTCGACGCCGCCCCCGGAATCCTGGTGCCCCAGCTGGCCGGTTACACCGCCCGCGTGCAGGATCAGGTGACGGCTTCCACCGACTGGTCCGACCTGCTCGCCCAGGTGGCCGCCGGCCCGCCGCTGTACTCCCCGTTCATCCTGATCGACCGGTTCGCGAACGTCACCGAGATGTTCATCCATCACGAAGATGTCCGTCGCGCCGGAACAGATTGGGAACCAAGGGTTCTCGATCAGGAGACCACAGCTGCGCTGGCCGGCCGGGTCGGCATGTTCGGACGCATGACGCTGTCCAGGGCACCGGCCCGGGTATCGCTGGCCACCCGAGAGGGCAAGGTGCTGACCACCGCAGGCAAGGGATCGCCGGTGACCGTCAGCGGCGATCCCGGCGAACTGTTGTTGTTCGCCGCGGGCCGCGAACCCGCCCGGGTCAGCTTCGACGGGGACGCCGACGCCATCGCCGCGGTGCAGGGCAGCCACCGCGGTCTGTGATGGCCGACTGGGCCTGGACCGCCGAGGGCCACTGCGTCACGCTGATCAGCGGTATCACCCCCGCAGCGCTCACCACCGCGCTCGGGGCGAGCACCCTCGCGCACGTCCAAGGCATCGATGCCGTGGTGTCGCGGACCGTCGAGCGCTGGGATGCCGGCTACCGGCCCGACGAGGCGATCATCGCGGTCACCGACGCCGCTCCCGGCTGGGCGGTGATCGCCGAGCTGAACGGCTACCTCGGTGTGACGGAGGCGGCCACCGGCCCGCTGTCGGAGGGCCGGACCATCGTCTCGCACTTCCGCAATATCAACTCGGTGAGCCGCTTCCACTGGTGGCGTGACGGCCGGCTGCTGCTCGACGTCGATCTGCTGTTCCCGGACGAGCGGCTCGGCGCCGAACCCGATGCGCTCGGTGACCTGCTGGATCTCGGTGGCGACCTGACCGCAGCGGGGTTCGCGTTGGCCGAGCGCATCACCGGGGTGAGCTGTTCCCCCGAATTCTTCGAGCGGGCCGCGTTCACCGTCGCGGTCGCCGCCCTGCCCGGGTGAACCAACTATCGTTGTCGGCATGCCTTCCCTCGACTTCCGTGTCTTCGTCGAACCCCAGCAGGGCGCCACGTACGCCGACCAGCTCGCCGTTGCACAAGCCGCCGAACAACTCGGATACTCCGCCTTCTTCCGGTCCGATCACTACCTGGCCATGGCCGGTGACGGCCTGCCCGGCCCCACCGATTCCTGGGTGACACTGGCCGGCATCGCGCGGGAAACCAACACCATCCGGTTGGGCACCATGGTCACATCGGCCACCTTCCGGCACCCCGGACCGTTGGCCATCGCCGTCGCGCAGGTGGACGAAATGAGCGGCGGCCGAGTCGAACTCGGTATCGGCGCCGGCTGGTTCGAGTCCGAGCACCTGGCCTACGCCATCCCGTTCCCGCCGCTGGGCGAACGTTTCGACCGTCTCACCGAGCAGTTGCACATCCTGACCGGGCTGTGGGACACCCCGGTCGGTGACACCTTCGATTACGCCGGAACGCATTACACCGTCAAGGATTCGCCGGCGCTGCCCAAGCCCGCCCAGACCCCGCGTCCGCCGATCATCATCGGCGGTGCGGGCCCCAAGCGGACACCCGCGCTCACCGCGCAGTTCGCCGACGAGTTCAACATCCCGTTCGCCTCGCTGGAAGACCTGACGGCGCAATACGACCGGGTGGCGACCGCGGTCGCCGACGCCGGCCGCGCCCCGGATTCGCTGGTGTACTCGGCCTGCTTCGTCCTGTGCACGGGCAGCGACGAGGCCGAGCTCACCAGGCGGGCAGCGGCGATCGGGCGCGAACTCGACGAGATGCGCGGCAACTCACCGCTCGCGGGTTCCGCCGGGGAGATCGTCGACAAGCTGGGCGCCTTCAGCCGGGCCGGAGTCCAGCGGGTCTACCTGCAGGTTCTGGATATGTCCGATCTCGACCACCTGGCATTCTTCGCCTCGGAGGTCATCCGGCAGCTGGATTGATCCGGGGCTACTATCGGTGGCCGTGACGGGCGACCCCAAGTGGCATGAGCGAACGCCCACCCTGTTGGCCGCCAGTGTGGCCGCGCTCGCGGCCATCGGACTGGTGGTGTGGTTGACGATGTTCGTGGTCCGGCAGGCCGGCGGCACCGAGCCGGCACCGCTGGAGTACGTGACGCCGTTCTCGGATTCGTCATCGGCCACCGGCGCCTCATCGACCACGACATCGACGATCACCAGCACCAGTCCGCCGGAGACGAGCGACATCATCGATGTGATCGGCCCGTCGTCCTCCTCGGAGACGTCCTCGTCGGAGCGTCCGACCCGCACCCCACGCTCGCGGGCGAACAACGACGACGATGACGATGACGAAGAGACCACCACCACCCGGCGCCGGGCGCGTCAGAACGAGACCAGGACGCTGTACCCGCAGCCCTGACGACTACCTGCCCCGGGCGTGGAACTCGGCGACCAGCCCCTCGGCGCTGCGCACGGCCGCCCGGCAGGCCCTGGTGGTGAACGGATCGTTGAGCGGATGGTCGGCCCGGCGGCGCCACCGCTGGGTGGCAGCGAACGCGGCGCGCGGGCCGTCGTTCGGTGCGTCGGGGCCCAGGCCGAGCCTGCTGGCCGCGTCGGTACCCGAGCCGCCTATCAGGCGCCGCAGAGAGGACATCTCATCTTCGGTCAAGGTGGTTGGCCGGGAACGTAATTGGCTCAGCAGACGCAGCTCCTCGAAGGCATGCGCATCGGCGAGCAGCGGGTCGATGTCGGCGAGGATCTGCCGGCCGGCGTAGATCGGGTTGACCTGGACGAAGCGCCGCAGCGACAGTAGCGCCGTATGCGCCTTGAGCAGATCGGAGCGCTGCGCGAACTGCTGGTCGATGACGTCACGCAGCGCGATCAGGCCGCTGCGCTCCAGCAGTTCGTCGGCCAGCGCCCCCGAATCGGCGATCCCAGCGCTGAGCACGGCGATGGAGATCCGGATGCCGAACATCCCGAACCGCTCGAGCAGGGCGGCGCGGGTCGCGGCGTCCACCGGCAGCGCGGCGTCCTCCCGCACGAACCTGTCCACGCTCAACATCGCCTTGGCCAGTTCCGCGGGGGGCACCCCGGCCAGCTTCTCCAGCGCGACGAACTCGCTCTGGCGCAGCGTGCGCGCGGTCAGCGCGAGCAACCCGGACACCGGCACCACCGCCTGGCAGATCCCGGTCTTGTCCATCTCGGCGGTGAAGCGGGTGGCGACATCGCGGGCCGAGAGCATGGCGTCGATGCGGCCGGCGCCGATCTCGTCGGCGCGAGACGCCACCCCGATCACGCCGAGCGCTCCCGAGGACCCGCCGACGAGTTCACCGATCTGTTTGAGCAGCGCGATGTCGGCGGCATTGAGGGTGCGCAGCAGGAACACCACGGCGTCCACCCGGGGCACCCCGTCCTGGGGAATCAGCAACCGCAGTGTCCGCTGCGACACATCGCGCGAGAGCGAGGAGGTGCCCGGTGTGTCGATGATCGTGGTGTCGATCAGTTCGGCGGCGGGCCATTCCACGTCGAGATCCTCGACGTCCTCGGGGTCCAGCCCGGTGAAGCTGAACGTCAGGCTGCGTTGCTGGTCGCCGGCGGCGCGGGCGATCGGGACGTTCGACCGTCCGCCGTCGCGGTGATTGGCCGTCACCTTCGGGGACGGCCCATGCCGGAACCGGGTGACGATGCGGGTGGCCTCGGTGGCATCGGTCGGGGCGATGTCCTCGCCGACGAGCGCATTGACCAGCGTGGACTTACCGGCCTTCAGGGTCCCGGCCAGCGCGATCCGCATCGGCTCGTTCAGCCGGCGTTCGATCCGTTCGAGCTCGGCGTGCACATCGGGGCGCTGCCGATACATCGGATCGGCCCGGTAGGCGGCAATCGTGCCGCCGAGAATTGCGCGGACGTGTTCGCTGGTGCTCATGACCGGCCCAGCTTAAAGGGGCGAGCGAAGCGAAGGGGAATCAACCGGGGGCAACGAGTTTGTCGACGTTGTCGACGACCTGCTTGAGGATGTTGAGCTGGCGTTCGAGCTCCTTGATCCGGGTGTTGCGCTGGTCCTCTTCCATTTTCGCCGACGCGAGGGTGGCTTGCAGCGACTCGTTGAGCGAGCGGCTGGTCTGGTTGGCGATACCGCGGTAGTGGTCGCGCAGCTGCCGCTGCACCGCGCGCAACCGGTCCCGGGACTCCTTGTTCACGATGAAGGCGATGTCGTCGACGAACCGGCGCGCGTTGGTCTTCGCCTCGTTGCGCACGCGCAGCATCCGGTTTTCCATGTCCTCCTTGTAGGCCTTGCGGCCCAACAGGAATCCCGCCCCCAGCGACAACGGGTTGAACATGCCCAGCCCGGCGAACGAGGTGAGCATGCCGAACATCAGGATGCCGCCGTAGGAACCGCGCATGCCGGTGACCACCTTGTGGCCGGCCTTGATCGGTTTGGCCTCCAGCCTGGACACCGATTTGAACTCGCCGAAACCGGCGCCCATGTCGCGGGCGCTGACCTCGGGCAGTTCGACGACGTCCAGGCCCGCTTCGGTGAACAGCCGGGCGACCTCGGCCGCCAGGGCCTCGGCCCGCTGGTAGGCCCAGACGAAGTTGTCGCCGACGGCGGTGGCGACGGAGGTCTCCAGTTCGGTGCCGATCTCGGCCCAGTGCTGGGTGGGGTCGCAGCCGTCGATCACCTTCTCGGTGTGGGCGGTGATGAGCCGGAACCGGTTGCGCAGATCGTGATCGACATCGGCGGTCAGGTCGGCGATGCCGTCATTGAGGGTCTGCTGCCACAGCGCGGTCTGCTGCAACGCGTCCTGGGCTTCCTCCTTGCGCCGTTCCAGATCCGCGGTGAGCCGCTCACGGGCGGCCGGATCGTTGAGCACCGACAGCTCGCTGTGCACGGTGAGCGTCAGATGCTCTGCGGCGGAACGGATCTCGCCGAGAACGTGGTCACGGATCCGGTCGTTCTCCCGTGACATCACCTTCTCGGACAGGAACTTGATGATGGCCGGGAAGTTGGACTCCTCGTTGAGCTCTTTGTCGTTCAGGCTCACGGCGTGGCTGCGCAGCACCGAACTCGCCGGGATCACCGGGGTGCTGATCGCGGCGCGGCGCAGGTGCGCCTGATTGGCGGCGACGATATCGCGCCAGTGCGGGTACAGATCGGTCTTGGTGGCCACAATCGTTGCGGTCGGGCAGATTTCGACGGCCTGCCGGATGAACGTCAGCTCCGGTTCGGTGAATTCCTGGCTGGTGTCGCTGATCATCAGCACAGCATCGGCGTCCGGCAACAGACCCAGCGTCGCCGACAGATGGGGCTGGCCGTGCCCGCCGACGCCGGGGGTGTCCACGAACGCCAGGCCGTTCTTCAGCATCTGGCTGGGCACGCCGACCTCGACCCGGAGCACCTCGCGCCCCTGCGCGGCCGGTGCCCGGCGCAGATCGTTCTTCAACTCCGCCATGTCGATGTCGACGAACTCGGCATCGGCACCGTCGGGAGTCACCACCACCAGGCGTGCGGTCGGTGTCTCGGCGTAGTAGACCACGGTGGCCAGCACGGTGCTCTCGTCGTCACCGACCCGGGCCACCGGGATGTTCAGCAGCGAGTTGAGCAGTTGGCTCTTGCCCTGCTTGAGCTGACCGGCGATGACCACCCGGATCTGCGGATCGGTGATCCGCTCCTTGGCGATGCGCAGCCGTTCCGCCAGGTCGGCGCGGTCGTACAGACCGGCGATCTTGGTGGTGTGGTCGATGAGTTCGACGATCACCTTGACAGGTCGTGCCGGCGCATCAGGTCCGGACTTCGGTTGCGTCATCTCGTCCTCTCCTGGCTGTCCACCGTAGGCGCGCCGACTGGCGGGGACCGGGAAGCGGTCCCCGCCAGGCGGGTCTTGCTAGAAGAGTCCGGCGTCGACGTTGGTCTCGATGGTGTTGTCCACGTCGAGGGTGTTGTTGACGGAGTTGTCCACCGAGTTGTCGATATCGGTGTCCACGACGGTGGTGACCACGCTGTCGTCATCGCTGGCGTCCAGGGAGCCGGAGTTGTCGATGATGGTGATACCTCCGCCGTTACCGGCGTCGCCGCCGCTGGAGTGCCCACCGCCGATGAGGCCGCCACCGGCCACCGAGCCCCCGCCGTTGCCACCGCTGGTGTCGACGTCGTTGAGCACGGGGCCGTCGTTGTCGGAGATGATGTCGTCGCCGGCGATCTGGGAGTTGTCCTCCACCTCGTTCTCGTCGCCGATGATCACCGGTGAGTGGTTGCCGGTTTCGACGTCGACCTTGGTGTTGTCCGTGACGTTGTCGTCGCCGACCACATTGCTGTCACCGGTGACGTTCTCGTCGCCGACCACGATGTCCTCGCCGGTGATGTTCTCGTCGCCGACCACGTTGCCGTTGCCGGTGGTGACGGTTCCGGCGTTGTCTCCGTCGACCACGACCCCGCCGTCGGTGGCGGTGTTGGAGGTCTTGTTGCCGAAGGTGATGTCACCGAAGCCGAGGTTGAATCCGCCGACCTGCGAGTTGGCTCCTGAGCTCTGATCCGGGCTCAGGAACTCGGCGTTGGTCCGGTTGTGGCTGGCGATGTCGGTTTCCGGGGCGAAGGTCCGCTGCGGGGCGTACATCGGCGCGAAGGAGTTGGCCAGGCTGTGGTGATCGGCGACCGCGCGCTGCAGGCCGAGGACCGGGTCCCCGCCGCCGAGGGCAACCCCGGCCGGGGCGGCGGTGGCCGCGACGGCGGACAGCTGGGCGGCGGTGACGTTGGGCAGACCGGCATCGCGCAGGGCCTGCTCCGGGTCGGCAACGAAGGCACCGGCCAGGTCGGGGCTACGGAAGAGGTCGAGGATGTAGTCGATGATGGTGGTCATTGAAGTGCCTTTCTCGATTCTGGGGTCAGGATGTTCGTGCGTTCCTGTCGCTGGGTGGTCCGGCGAACTGAGGACAACGTTATGAGCGCGGCGACGCCGCGGAAACGGGGCGGAATCCCCTCCTCCACCACCCCCATACCGGGGCTTGGGGGGTGCCCCCATTAGGGGATTAGGGGGTCGCGGAGGGCAGGAGCGCAGCGACCCGGGAAGTGGTGCCGGGGTGGGGTCGCCGACACACCAAAAAGCCCGCCCCGCCGCGAGAAATACGCAGCTGAGCGGGCTCCGGGTCGAGCGTGGTCAGTCGAAGACGTCGAAACCGGACGCGTCCGGGGCGGCGCTCCATTCGTGGTCGAGGATGCCGTCGTGCACCGGGATGTCCTCGACCACCGTGTTGACCGGGATGTCGGCGTACTCATCGTCGAGGCCCTGGATCACGCCGAGGCCGTCGTCCGTGATCGTCGACACGTCGTGGACGGGCAGGTCATCCAGGCCGGCCACATCGTCCAGGCCGATCACCGGCACCGAATCGTCGATACCGAACGCATCGAAGGCCGCGGTGGCGGCCCCACTGGTCCAGACGTTGGCATCGACCGCGGGCAAGGTGCCGGCCCAACTGGTGGCGTCCAGGCCGGGCGCCGCCGACGAGAGCGATTCGGCGACGACCGGGATCAACTGGTCCACATCGGCAGTGGTGACATCGGGCAGGCCGGCTCCGGCGATGGCCGCCGCGGGATCAGCGGCGTAGCGTGCCGCAGCGTCGGAGTCCCGCACCAGCGACATCACGAAGTCGAGCAGTGAGTTGGCCATGAGTTGGTCCCCGCCCCATCTTTCCTGGAGTTACATCTGAAGCCTGTGCACCGATGTTATCGACGGGGGGCGCCGGTGAGATCGGTGTTGAACCCAGCCGCCGCGGGCACCCATTAGGGGATTGCCCATTAGGGGTTCCGACACGTTAGGGGGAATCCCGCTGGCCGGGTATCCCAGCCGTTAAGGTGAGTGTTTGTCTAAGGAGATTGCATGAGCGACGCTTGCGAGCGAATCATCGGGCACACATGCGGCGTCCGAGCCTGCGAGGAGGCCGCATGAGCGACTCGCTCGGGTTGTCCGTCGGGATGACCAATCTGGTGGCGGCCCGCGACGGGCGGCCACCGGTCACGCGCCGCTCGGTGCTGACCCTGTTCAGTGATCGCGCGCCCGAGGTCGGCGTCCCCAGCGAGAACCCCAACCTGGGCCAGCCCGGCCTGGTGCTCGGCGGTTTCGTGGACCGCGTCGGAGACCCGGTGCCGCTGGTGGCCTCCGACGGCTCCTCGCACCGCGGCGATCAGGTCCTCGCCGAGGCGCTCGATGCCATGGCGCACACCGTCGGTGGCGGCAACCCCATCACCATTGCGTTGCCCGCGCACTGGGCGCCCGCGGTGGTGGCCGCCCTGCAGACCGCGCTGCGTAACAAGCCCGGACTGGCCGCCGCGGCGGTGGTGCCGGATTCGGTGGCCGCACTGGCCGGTCTGCGCGCCAGCCTGCCTGCCCAGGGCGTCGTCGCCCTCGTCGATCTCGGCGGCACCGGCACCAGCGTCACGCTGGCCGACGCCGGCGCGCAGCTCGCGCCGATCGGTGCGACCCTGCGGTACGCCGATTTCTCCGGAGAACAGATCGATCAGGCGCTGCTCAACCATGTCATCGCCGGTATCGCCGACGCCGGCGACGCCGACCCGGCCGGCACCGCCGCCGTCGGGTCACTGGGACGGCTGCGCGATGAGTGCCGCCGGGCCAAGGAACGGCTGTCCGCCGACACCGCCACCGTGATACCCGCCGAACTTCCCGGCTACAGCGCCGATGTGCGGGTCACCCGCGCCGAGCTCGACCAGCTCATCGACCCACCGCTGGGCGGGCTGTTGGCCGCCATCGAAGAACTGTTGCAGCGCAGCGGCATTGCGCCCGGCCGGTTGAGCGCGGTCGCGACGGTCGGCGGCGGTGCCGCCATTCCGCTTGTCACACAACGACTTTCCGAGCGCCTCCAGGTTCCGGTGGTCACCGCCCCGCAGTCCGTCACCCTCGCGGCCGCCGGCGCCTCCCTGGTCGCCGACCTCGCCTCCGAGGCCGGCGCGGCGACGGGCCTGGCCCCGGCCGCGAGCCCGGATTCCGCACCCACCGGGATGGCGCCGACGATGGGCTGGGCCGGCGCCGCAGCCGGTGCCGCAGCCGCCGGCGCGGAGGCCCCCGGCGGGCTGGCGTGGTCTCAGGATGACGACGCACCGACCGGGGAGCCAGTCCCCTACCAGGGCCCCGATTACGAAACCGGTTATGCCGCAAGCCCTACCGATGCCCGCCCGCCGATAGCCTTCGCCCCCGGCGAGGATGACTACCCCGCCGAGCCCGAACCGCTGCCCTGGTACAAACGTCCGCCGCTGCTCTTCGGTGCCGCCGCGGCGGCCGCGCTGCTGGCCGTCGGCGGTCTCGCCGTCACCCTCACCGGGACCAGCAGCCCCAGCGGTCCGGTCACCGAGACGGCCACGAGCTTCTCCACCGAACCCGGGCAGCCCGGCGAACCGGTGGTGACCGAGCCCCAGACGGTGACCGTCACTGGTGACGACGGTGTCGTGACGACTTCGGAGGTTCCCCCGCCCCCGCCGTCGACGACCACCACGACCACCACCACGCCGTCGACGACGTCGTCGACCACCACGACCACGACCACCACGACGACCACCACGACGACGACCACGACGACTCCGCCGACGACGACCACCACGAAGCCGGTCACCACCACGACCCAGCCGCCGGTCACGACCACCACGGTGGCCCCGCCGCCCGAACCCGAGCCCGAGCCGATACCGGAACCCGATCCCGTGGAGCCCGTCATCGAAGGCGGATAGTCGTCGTGGGCTCGGACTCCGGCGCGATCGCGGCGTTGCTCGCGGCTCCCTCCGAGCCGGTCAAGGTGCTGGTCTCCGGTGGTATCGGGGCAGGCAAGACGACGCTGCTCAGCGCGGTGCGCACCGCGCTGCGCGACGCGGGTGTGCCGGTGCTGGGCCGGCCCGCCGACGACAGCCCCGGGGCCTTGATCGTCGATGACGCCCATCTGCTCGCCGATGACGAACTCGAGTTGCTCTGCGAGCGGGCCGCCGAGCCGGGCCGCACCGTCGTCGTCGCTGCCGAGCCACTGGCCCACCACGGCGCTCTACGTGCGCTGACGCTGGCGCTGACCCGGGAGAATCCCGCGGTGACCCTGGGCGCCCGGGTGGCCGCCGACCTCACGGGTAGCGAGCGGGTGGACGAGTTGCTCGCCGCGACAGCGGGGATACCGTTCCTGCTCGCGGCCGCCGAGGGCGCCGCGGCACCGGCCGACGCGGCCGGGTTCGCGCTCGTGGAACGGTTGCGCCGCCTCGATCAACCGGTGCTCGACACCTTGTTGCTGTGCTCACTGGATCCGCGCCTCGGACCCGACGACATCGCCGCCGCGCTGCGAGTGGACGCCGTTGCGGCCCAAGCACTTGTGGATCGCGCCCGGGCCAGTGGGCTGCTGGAACCCGGTCAGCACCCGGCGTTCCGGCGCACCCTGCATCAGGCGGTGGCCGAGATCATCGGCACGGCGCGCCACCATGACAGCGAGATCGCACTGCTGCATTCACAGCTCGACATGAGCACGCTGTCAGCCGATCTGGCGCTCGGCATGGCCGAACACGGTTTGCGGGACGGCCGGCTCGCCGACGCGCTGACCGCCCTGGCGGCGCGACACCGCGACGATCCCACGTACGCGGCCCGGCTGTACCGCGCGGCGTCCGATGCCGGCTCGACCCAGCTGAGCACCGAACTCGGCGACGCGCTGGCGCTGACCGGTGACTGCGCGACGGCCGCGCGCCTGGCCGACGAGCTGCTCGGCTCCACCGACCCCGCGCAGCGGGCCGCGGCGGTGCGGATCGCGGCGAGTGTGTCCATGCATGACGGCAGCGCCGCGGCTGCGGCCGACCTGTTCCGCTGGCTCGGCCCGTACCCGGATGCGTTCATCGGTTCGGCAGCGGCCGTGGTGTCGATCGCCACCGGTGACGTCGCCACCGCCCGGGCCGCACTCGACGTACCGGATACCGGGCCCCCGACCTCGACGGCGCGCGGTGCCCGAAGCCTGGCCGAGGGTCTGCTCTACACCCTGGATCGTCCGTTCCCCGCCGCGATCGGCCGGCTGAGCCAGGCGATCACCGCGGAGTGGTCGTCCACCCGGGTCGCACCGGACAGCCCTGCCGCCCTGGTCACCCTGGCCGCGCTGCACGGCGGGGACCCGGTGCGCGCCCGCAGCGTCATCGGACGCGCCGCGGGCGCCGCCCCCGGACACGGCGAGGTCTTCACCGCCCACCGCCACCGGCTACTGCTGGGCTGGACCCGGATGCTGGACGGTCAGCTCAACCGGGCCGCCACCGACGCCGCCGCCGTCGACCCGACAACCTTGCACCGCCGCGACGCCCTCTGGTCGGCGGCACTGCGCACCGCGATCGCGCGCCGCGCCGGTGATACCGGCGCGATGCAGCAGCACTGGTACGCCGCCATGGAAGTGCTCGCGGAGTATTCGACGGACCTCTTCACACTGCTGCCGCTGGGCGAGCTGTGGGTCGCGGCGGCCCGGCTGCGTCAGGTGGACCGGCTGCAACAACAGCTCGACGACGCGCTCGGGCTGCTCGACTCCTTGGGCCGCCCCCCGCTGTGGTCGGTGCCGCTGCACTGGGCCGGGGTGCACGCCGGGATACTGGCCAATTCACCGGAGGCCGTCGCTCCGCACGGTCAGGCGCTCACCGCGGCGGCCGCCGACAGCAGCTATGCGCGGGCGCTGGCGACGGCCGGGCGGTCGTGGTTGCGGGTGCTCGCCCATCAGGTCGACGTCGATGACGTGACGCTGGCGGCGCGCGCGCTCGCGCAGTTCGGGCTGACGTGGGATGCCACCCGGCTGGCCAGTCAGGCCGCATTGCAGACACCCGATCCGCGGGTGTCCGGGGTGATGCTGCAACTGGCACGGGACCTGAAGTCCACCACCGCCGATGCCCCGGACGGACCGGCGGGCCCCGACGACGCGGTCCCGTCGCCCGGCGCCCCCGCACGCCCGGCGGCGGCGCCGTCATCGCGGCTGTCGGACCGCGAGCGCGAGGTTGCCGAGTTGCTGTTGCTCGGTATGCCCTACCGGGATATCGGCAGCCAACTTTTCATCTCGGCCAAGACCGTCGAGCATCACGTCGCACGCATCCGGCGCCGCCTCGGAGCGGAGTCCCGCTCGGAGATGCTGTCCATGTTGCGGGCCCTGCTGGGCACGCCCGCCTGATCGCCGGCACCCGTGCGCGGGGGCGACCAACTAGTGAGTTAGGTCAGCCTTGCTAGCGGTGCGGCAAACGGTGATGTAACTATGAGCAGGCAAATAGCCTAAGTTACCGATCAGTAACTATACTCAAGTTACCAGCTAGTAACTTAAACCTCGGGGAGGCACGCGGTGCAGCACACGCTCGAAGTGAGCAGGTTGGTCCTCGCAATGCTGATGACCGCCGTCGTCTTGGTGTTCGCCGCCAAGCGCGTGCTGTGGCTGACGAAGCTGATCAGCTCGGGCCAGAAGGTGGGCGACGAGCGCGGCCGCAAGAACGATCTGGTCAAGCGTTTCCTGAACCAGAACAAGGAAGTGTTCGCCCAGTCGAAGCTTCTGAAATGGTCGATCCCGGGTATCGCGCACTTCTTCACCATGTGGGGCTTCTTCGTGCTCGCGACGGTGTACGTCGAGGCGTTCGGTGTGCTGTTCGACCCCGAGTTCCACATCCCGTTCGTCGGACGCTGGGCCGTGCTGGGCTTCCTGCAGGATTTCTTCGCCCTGATGGTGCTGCTCGGCATCCTGACGTTCGCGATCATCCGGCTGACCCGCGAGCCCAAGAAGCTCGGCCGCGAATCCCGCTTCTACGGCTCACACACCGGCGGCGCGTGGGAGATCCTCTTCATGATCTTCCTGGTCATCGCCACCTACGTGCTGTTCCGCGGCGCGGCGGTCAACGTGCTCGGCGAAGAGTTCCCCTACCAGTCCGGTGCGTTCCTCTCCGATGGCATGGCGTGGCTGCTGGCCCCCCTCGGCGCGACCGCGAACATGTGGATCGAGACCCTCGCCCTGATGGGACACATCGGCGTCATGCTGGTGTTCCTGCTGATCGTGCTGCACTCCAAGCACCTGCACATCGGCCTGGCCCCCATCAACGTCACCTTCAAGCGGCTGCCCGACGGCTTGGGCCCGCTCCTGCCCATGGAGCACAAGGGCGAGCCGATCGACTTCGACGATCCCGCCGAGGACGCCGTGTTCGGTCGCGGCAAGATCGAGGACTTCAGCTGGAAGGGCTACCTCGACTTCGCCACCTGCACCGAGTGCGGCCGCTGCCAGTCCCAGTGCCCGGCCTGGAACACCGGCAAGCCGCTGTCCCCCAAGCTCGTGATCATGAACCTGCGCGACCACATGTTCGCGAAGGCGCCCTACTTCCTCGACGGCAAAGAGACGCCGCTGGAGAACACCCCCGAGGGTGGCGTCGGCGCAGAGGTGATGGGCGAGAAGCACGACGAGAAGCACTCACACGACCACGTCCCGGAGTCCGGCTTCGAACGCATCCCCGCCGATTCCCCGCTGCAGGCGACCCGGCCCCTGGTCGGCACCCTTGAGCAGGGCGGCGTCATCGATCCCGACGTGCTGTGGTCCTGCACCAACTGCGGTGCGTGCGTCGAGCAGTGCCCGGTCGACATCGAGCACATCGACCACATCGTGGACATGCGCCGCTACCAGGTCATGGTCGAATCCGAATTCCCCGGCGAACTCGGCGTGCTGTTCAAGAACCTGGAGAACAAGGGCAACCCCTGGGGCCAGAACGCCAAGGACCGCACCAACTGGATCGACGAGGTCGACTTCGACGTCCCGGTCTACGGCGAAGACGTGGACTCGTTCGACGGTTTCGAGTACCTGTTCTGGGTCGGGTGCGCGGGTGCCTACGAGGACCGTGCCAAGAAGACCACCAAGGCGGTCGCCGAACTGCTCGCCACCGCGGGCGTGAAGTACCTGGTGCTCGGCACCGGGGAGACCTGCACCGGCGACTCCGCCCGGCGTGCCGGCAACGAATTCCTGTTCCAGCAGCTCGCGGCGCAGAACGTCGAGACCATCAACGAGCTGTTCGAGGGCGTCGAGGCCGTCGACCGCAAGGTCGTCGTCACCTGCCCGCACTGCTACAACACCATCAACCGCGAATACCCGCAGCTCGGCAGCAACTACACCGTGGTGCACCACACCCAGCTGCTGAACCGGCTGGTGCGCGACAAGCGGCTCATCCCGGTGACCTCGGTCGACCAGGAAGTCACCTACCACGATCCGTGCTTCCTGGGCCGGCACAACAAGGAGTACGAGGCCCCGCGTGAGCTGGTCGGCGCGGCCGGAGCCAAGCTCACCGAGATGCCCCGCCACGCCGACCGCGGCCTGTGCTGTGGCGCCGGTGGTGCCCGGATGTGGATGGAAGAGCACATCGGCAAGCGCGTCAACACCGAGCGCACCGAGGAGGCCATCGACACCGGGGCCTCCGCGATCGCGACGGGTTGCCCGTTCTGCCGCGTGATGATCACCGACGGCGTCGACGACGTCTCCGCCACCCGCGACATCGAGAAGGTCGAGGTGCTCGATGTCGCGCAGCTGCTGCTGAGCTCGCTGGACACCAGCCTGTACACGCTGCCCGAAAAGGGCACCGCCGCAGCGGCATCCGCGGAGCGTGCCGAGGCGCGCGCCACCCTGGAAGCTGAGCAGGAAGCCGCCGCCGCAGCGGCCGCTCCCGCCGTCGAGGAAGAGGAGCAGGCCGACAAGCCCGCTGCTCCGGCTGCGGCGGCTCCGGTCACCGGACTGGGCATGGCCGGTGGGGCCAAGCGTCCGGGCGCCAAGAAGGCCGCCGCCCCGGCCGCCGAGGCCGCCCCCGCTGCCGAGGCCGCCGCCCCGGTGAAGGGGCTCGGGTTGGCCGGTGGCGCCAAGCGTCCCGGTGCCAAGAAGGCCGCCGCCCCGGCCGCCGAAGCCGCCCCCGCGACCGAAGCAGCCGCACCCGCGGCACCGGTCAAGGGACTCGGGTTGGCCGGCGGCGCAAAGCGTCCCGGCGCCAAGAAGGCCGCTTCGGCGGCTGCCGCACCGGCGCCTGCCGCCGACACTGCTGCCGAGTCCGCGCCCGCCACCCCCGAGCCCGAGGTCAAGGGACTCGGGATCGCCACGGGTGCGCGCCGTCCGGGCGCGAAGAAGGCCGCTCCCGCTGCGGCGGCGCCTGCTGCCCCGAAGGCCGAGGAGGCCCCGGTCGCCGAGGCCCCCGCGGCCGAGCCTGCCGAACCGGCCACCCCCGAGCCGCCGGTGGTGGGTCTGGGAATCGCCGCCGGCGCGCGTCGTCCGGGAGCGAAGAAGGCTGCCCCCAAGGCTGCTGCTCCGGCCGCACCCGCGGACGCTGTGCCCGAGCCTGCCGCTGAAGCCGAGGCCGTCGACGAAACCCCCGAAGCACCCGAGGCACCGGCCGCCGCGCCGTCGTCCAACGGCTCCGGCGGTGACCGCGTGGTCGGCGACGAGGCACCGGTCAAGGGTCTCGGTATCGCCAAGGGCGCCCGCCGGCCGGGTAAGCGCTGACCCCAGCTCTGCTCAGTGGCCAGTTATGACACGGTTTCAGCCCATATACGTGTCATAACTGGCCATTCGGCCTCGTTCTAGACCTGTTTCAGCTGGAATGGCGTCGCGCTGGTGATACCGCCCGGGCACGCGCCATTGGAGTCGGCGGACAAAATGCCGCGCAGTGACGCCGGATCGAGCTCCATCGAAATGATCGCCGGCTGATAGCTGCCGTCCGCACAAATGAATCCGTCGGGCTTGGTGACCGAGAAATACCAGATGCCATTGGTCAGGGTCATCGGGCTCGTCCAGCCTTGATTGCTCGCGACGGTTCCCGCGCAGCCGGCCAGCCCGCAGGTACTGGCGATGTTCCAGACGTTCTCGGGGTCACCCTCCGCGCCGGAAAAGCTGCCATTGAGCAGCGGGGGCTCCGCCTGCGCGGGAACAGCGCATGCCATCCCCACCACCACGGTGATCCCGAATGCCGCGCCCAGCGAACGTGTTATCGACGTCATAATGATCCGGAAAATAGCACCGCGCCACCCAAAAACAGCAGATACGCACCGGATATGCCCGTCAATTTATATGGCGGGTGCCGAATTGTTACTTCGGGCAGAAAATCGGTTTGCGAGCCCGTGGGAGACTTGACCCCGTGAGTACCCACCAGCTGCCCGACAAGACGTGGCATTCCAGCCACCAGCCTCGGCCGCGGACGTTCGCACAGTCCACCAAGCTGCAGGACGTCCTCTATGAGATCCGCGGCCCGGTACACGAGCACGCCTCACGGCTGGAGGCCGAAGGGCACCGCATCCTCAAGCTCAACATCGGCAACCCGGCGCCGTTCGGCTTCGAGGCCCCCGATGTGATCATGCGCGACATCATCGGTGCGCTGCCGCACGCACAGGGCTACTCCGACTCCAAGGGCATCATCCCGGCCCGCCGCGCGGTCTTCACCCGATACGAGCTCGTCGAGGGCTTCCCGAAGTTCGACGTCGACGACGTCTTCCTCGGCAACGGCGTCTCCGAGCTCATCACCATGACCCTGCAGGCCCTGCTCGACAACGGTGACCAGGTGCTGATCCCGGCGCCGGACTATCCGCTGTGGACGGCGTCGACGGCGCTGGCCGGCGGCACCCCGGTGCACTACATGTGCGACGAAACCCAGGGCTGGAATCCCGATATCGCCGACCTGGAGTCCAAGATCACCGACCGCACCAAGGCGCTGGTCGTGATCAACCCGAACAACCCGACCGGCGCGGTGTACAGCCGCGAAATCCTGGAGCAGATGGTCGAACTCGCGCGCAAGCATCAACTGCTGCTGCTGGCCGACGAGATCTACGACAAGATCCTCTACGACGACGCCAAGCACATCAGCCTGGCGACGCTGGCACCCGACATGCTGTGCCTGACGTTCAACGGCCTGTCCAAGGCCTACCGGGTGGCCGGATACCGCTCGGGCTGGCTGGTCATCACCGGCCCCAAGGAACATGCGAGCAGCTTCCTGGAGGGCATCAACCTGCTCGCCAACATGCGGCTGTGCCCGAATGTGCCCGCCCAGCATGCGATTCAGGTCGCCCTCGGCGGACATCAGAGCATCGACGATCTGGTGCTGCCGGGCGGCCGGCTGCTCGAGCAGCGCGACACCGCCTGGACAAAACTCAATGAGATCCCCGGCGTGTCCTGCGTCAAGCCCGAGGGCGCGCTGTACGCCTTCCCCCGGCTGGACCCCGAGGTCTACGACATCCACGATGACGAGCAACTGGTGCTCGACCTGCTGCTGCAGGAGAAGATCCTGGTCACCCAGGGCACCGGATTCAATTGGCCCACACCCGATCACCTGCGCATCGTGACGCTGCCGTGGTCGCGCGATCTGGCCAATGCCATCGATCGCCTCGGCAACTTCCTGGTGAGCTACCGGCAGTAGTCGTGGCGCCGCCTACGCTGTTGCGGTGGCACACTCGCATTCCCACTCACTGAGCGGTCCGGCACCGCTGGGCCCGCTGGCGGCCCGGGTCGTGGTCGGCCTGCTCATCGCTCTCGGCGTGGCGACGCTGGCCGGCGCGGCCTGGTTGTGGCCGAGCCAGCAGAAGGTCGACATCCCGCTGCCGTTCCAGAACTCCGCCGGCGGCAGCGTCAGCACCGAAGCCGGGCATGTGCAGTCCCTGAGCGCCGCACCATGCGGCGGGCCATCGGTCGGGGTGGTGATCACCGCCGCACCGCCGGCGACGGCCGGTGCGGACGCGCACTGCACCCAGGCGTTCATCGCGATCGACTCCGGGCCCAACGCCGGGGCCTACACCCTGCTCGAGTTCAGCGGCGGTCCCGGTCAGCCCCAGCTGGTCGTCGGTGATGACATCCGGATCACCCGCGCGGTCGATCCCACCGGCACCACGGCCTATTCGTTCTACGACTATGAGCGGGCCTGGCCGCTGGCCGCGCTGGCCGCCGCCTTCGCGGTGGTGGTGGTGGCGATCGCCGGCTGGCGCGGGCTGCGGGCGCTGATCGGCATCGTCGTCGCCTTCGGAGTGCTGGTGGTGTTCATGCTGCCCGCGCTGCGCGACGGCGCCGGTGCCATTCCGGTGGCGCTGGTCGCGTCGTCGCTGATCCTCTACGCCGTGCTCTATCTGGCGCACGGCGTGAGCCTGCGCACCAGCGCCGCCCTGCTCGGCACCCTGACCTCGCTGGTGCTTGCGACCGTGTTGTCCTGGGGGGCAATCAAACTGACCCAACTGACCGGCTTGTCCGAAGAGGAGAACAACGCCGTCGCCACCTACCTCGGCGGGGTGTCGATCACCGGTCTGCTGCTGGCCGGGTTCATCATCGGCTCGCTCGGTGTGCTCAACGATGTCACCGTCACGCAGGCCTCGACGGCCTTCGAGCTGGCCGAGCACAGCGATTCCCGGCGTGCGGTCTTCTTCGGCGCCATGCGGGTGGGTCGCGACCATATCGCCAGCACCGTCTACACCCTGGTGCTCGCCTACGCCGGCAGCGCGCTGCCGCTGCTGCTGCTGTTCAGCGTGGCCAACCGGTCGCTGGGCGATGTGTTGGTCAGCGAGAGCGTGGCCATCGAGATCGCCCGTTCCGCGGTCGGCGGAATCGCGCTGGCGCTCTCGGTGCCGTTGACGACGGCGATCGCCGCGGTGTTGTCGACCCCTGCCGCCGCCACGACGTCGCGCAGTTGAGGGCGCGGTCAGCTCGCTGCTGCGAAGTCCAGCTCCAAGGGAGTCAGCAGCTTCCGCGATGGTGATCTCAAGGCCCTCGTGGGGCCATCGCCGCGATCACGGTCACGAACGGATGAGGTCGGCGGCCTTTTCTCCGATCATGATGGTCGCGGCGTTGGTGTTGACGGGTGGGATTCTGGGCATGACGGATGCATCGGCTACGCGCAGCCCGGTGAGCCCGTGCACTCGCAGCTCGGGATCGACGACCGCATCAGGCCCGGTGCCCATCGCGCAACTTCCGACCGGGTGGAAGTACGTGCCGGTGTTGCGCGCGAGAAAAACGCGCAATGCCGCCTCGTCAGTGACGTCCGGGCCGGGAAGCACCTCGCTTCGGCGCCACGGCGCGAAAGGCTCGCTGGCCGCGATGGAGCGGGCCACATTCAATCCGTGGATCATTCGCTTCACGTCAGACTCGGCACCGAGGTAGTTCGGGTCGATGAGCGGCGGCGTCGTCGGGTCTGGCCCTGCGAGGCTGATTGAGCCACGGGCATCGGGCACTGTGGTGATCGCCAAGGTGAAGCTGTTCGCAGGAGTTACCCAGTGCGGCAAATGGAACGGGACGTGGATGAACATCAGCTGCATGTCCGGGCCGGCGAGCGACTCGTCGCTGCGCCACGACATCGACGTCTCGGCGAGGTTGTTACGGCCGGCGGGGATCGGCCGCGACGCCTCATAGACGACGCCGCAGAGCGGATGGTCGTGCAGATTCCGGCCCACCCCGGGCAAGTCGTGTTTCGCGGTGACGCCGGCGGTTTCGAGTTCCGCGGACGGCCCTATTCCGGACAGGAGCAGCAATCGGGGCGAGTCCACAGCACCCGCAGTGAGCACCACTTCAGCGTCGGCATACGCGGTCACCAGATTGCCCTCGTAGACGAAATCGACTCCGACGCAACGGCTCCCTTCGAGGCGGAGTCTTTGCACCCGGGACTCGGTGGAGATCGTCAGGTTCGTTCTATGGCTTACCGGGTGCAGGTAAGCGGCAGCAGTGCTCTGGCGGGCGCCCTCCGCGATCGACAAGTCGTGCCAGCCCGCGCCCTCGGCGCACACGCCGTTGAAGTCGTCGGTCAGTGGGAATCCGGCTGCAACTGCGCCCTCCAGGAAGACGTGGGATAGCGGGTTGGCAGACTCGGCGGAGGCAGGCGCGGGAGACATCGGGCCGTCGGTGCCGCGGTATCGCGGATCCCGACCGCTGACCGTCTCGATGCGCCGAAAGTAGGGCAGCACGGACTCATAATCCCAACCCGTGCAACCGGCCTCGGCCCAGGCATCGAAGTCGTTGTGGTGCCCGCGCAGGAACACCATGGCATTGATGCTGCCGCTCCCGCCCAGCGCGTGGCCGCGCGGCCAATTGTGACTGAGACCATCGGTATTCGCTTGAGGAATAGTGCTGTAGGCGTAGTCGACTCTCGAACCCCACAGCGTTGGCCAGGCCGGCGGCGTAGCGATCCCAGGCGTGGTGTCGGCCGAGCCCGACTCAAGCAACAGCACACGAGCAGTCGGATCCTCAGACAGCCGTGCTGCGAGCACGCAGCCAGCCGAACCGGCACCCACTATGACGTAGTCGTAGCGGCTGGATGCACCCTCGAATCTCTTTCCTCGACTTTGAGCCGTGGTCGTTGTATCTCGCATTTCTTCCTAGGTTCTCGATGTCTGGAGCTCGCCTCGGTCAGCACATTCAGGCGGGGAAATCCGCGCTGCGAGAGAGGTTTTCGTTGGCCCGGATGTCGGCTAGGGTCTGCCCCAGCGCATCGACGACGGCGTCGTAGCCGCTATTGCCCAGAACCAGCCGGCGTGGAGGCGGATCTTGAGCCATCGCTGCGATCACCGCACGGGCACCGCGGTGCGGATCGCCGGGTTGCGTCCCGTCCATCTCGACGAAGGTGGCGCGGACCTGCTCCAGCAGGTCGTGATACTCCGGGATCGTCTCCGTGACAGGTTCGTTGGCGAAGCCGGCGTAGGCATTGGTGCGGAACGCACCTGGTTCTACCGTCAGGACGGAGATGCCCTGAGCAGCCACCTCGTCGCGCAGAGTATCGGTGATCGCTTCGATGGCGTACTTCGTCGCGCTGTAGTAACCAAATCCGGGTGCTGATACAAGCCCGGCCACCGACGACACGTTGACGATCCACCCGTTCCCGCGGGCACGCATCCCCGGCAGCACCGCACGGGTCACCGACAGCACGGCGAAGAAGTTCAGTTCGAACATCGCCCGCAACGAGGACTCGTCCATCCCTTCGATCGATCCGTACCAACCGCGGCCGGCGTTGTTGACCAGCACGTCGATGCCGCCGAAGTGCTCCTCGGCGGCCTTCACCGCACGCTGCACCTGCGCGGGGTCGGTGAGTTCCAGCGGCACCACGAGAACGCGGTCGCCGTACTGCTGCGCCCACGTGTCCAGCTCCTGCGGGCGCCGGGAGGTGAGCACCACACGGTCGCCGTTCTCGAGTGCGGTCTCGGCGAACGCCATCCCGAAGTTGCCGGGGGTGCCTCCGGTGATGAACCAACGCCTGCTCATGGCTCGATCACCACCCGGCTGATCAGAGTGCCGTCGAGGGTGAAGCGGTAGTGCAGGTCGGCGACCCCGCCCGGGAAGTTGCCCTCCAGGTGCTGCCCGACGTCGACGCCTGCTTCGTTGGTGGTCGCTCCGGTGAATGCGGTGGTGTAGGTGTACTCGGAGGCCGCGGTGGCCACCCACGCCCCGATCTCGTCATGTCCCTTGTAGTCGTGGCCTTCGTCGGTCACCACGGCATCGGTGGTGAGTGTGGCCAGCGCTTGGTCCCCCTCACGGGCATCGAGCGCGGTCATGAACGTCTTTATGGTTTCCGGGAGTGCATCCCATTCTGTGGTCATGACCCCACGTTGGATCTTCCCCTAAGGGGAAGGTCAACCCCCGGCCGGAAGAAATGTCGGACCCGCGCCCGCAAAGTTGACCTTCCCCCAGGGGGAAGCTGCACGATGGCCTCACCCGATAAGGCAGGGCGACAGATCGCATAGGAGGACGCCATGGGCGCACAGGTCTCGATCGGTGACTTCGCCGTGATGACCAGCCTGAGCAGGAAGGCGCTACGGCACTACCACGACATCGGCATTCTCGAACCGGCCCACATCGACTCTCACACCGGCTACCGCTTCTACGACACCGGCCAGGTCGATTCTGCACACATCATCCGCCGGTTCCGATCTTTGGGTATGTCCATTCCCGACATCAAGGCGCTCCTGAGCACAGAAGACGCCGCGGCCCGCACCGAGATCATCACCACCCATCTCGAACAGATGGAGGAGCAGCTTCAGCAGACTCGTGACGCCGTCGGCGCGCTGCGCGAGTTGCTTTCCCCCGTGCACACACCCGCCCACGTGGAGCTGCATCTCAAGCCGGCGTTCGCGGTGTGGGCCGTGGGCGCCACCATCGACGTCTCCGAGATCGACAGCTGGTTCGGGATGGCGCTGGGGACGCTGCGGGAGGCAGTCGCGGCGGCAGGAAGCGCACCTCTCGGGTTTGTGCCGGGTGGCCTGTACGACCGAGCGCTGTTTCTCGAATCTCGGGGAGAGGCGACACTCTTCGTACCCGCTCCACATTCGGTGCACCCCCCGGAGGGCATCCGCGCAGAGGTCTTGCCTCAGGCCGAGTTCGCGGTGCTCACCCACTCCGGCGGTCACGACGGCATCGACCGCAGTTACGGGGCTCTAGGAATACACGTAAACGAGCATCTGATCAGCGACCAGGGACCGATCCGCGAACACTACATCGGCTCCACGCCCTCGGAACCGTACAACTTCACCGCCACAGAGATCTGCTGGCCGATCTTCAGCACCACCCGACCGCCCGAATGAAGGCAACCCGCCGCCAGCTCATTCTGCGAAACAGTGTGTAACCCAGACCATCCGATCGACCTACACCGAACCCGAACGGTGGCGCCGGACCCGCCACGTTTACCTCGGCGCGCCTTGGCGCGCCCTCCCAAGGAGACACCTGACGTGTACGAGCAGTTCGGCACTTACGGAGCATGGCTCAATCCCGCACTGGGCGACGCCGCCCGTATCCGATACGCGCCTCAACTCGAAGAGCTGGATTACCAGACGATCTGGGTGGGAATCGGCGCAGAACCCGTGGGTGACATGCACCTGCTTGAGCAGATGATTGCCGCGACGCGACATGCGATCATCGCGAGCGCCATCATCAACATGTGGCAGGACGACGCCCGCAGCATCGCCCACCACTACCACCGGATCGTCGACCGCCACGGCCCTCGGCTGATTCTGGGTATCGGTCTCGGCCATCCTGAAAAACGAGACGCCTACGAAAAGCCCTACGAGCGGATGGTCCACTACGTCGACGCACTCCGGGATGGCGGAGTGCCGGCCGAAGCGATCGTGATCGGCGCCCTGGGAACGAACACGCTCACACTGGCCGGCGAGAAGACACTGGGGGCGCACCCCTATCTCACCGTGCCCGCGCACACGCGATATGCCCGAGAAACCCTGGGCAGCAACGCCTTCCTGGCTCCGGAGCACAAGGTGGTACTGACCCAGGACGATGACCAGGCCCGGACGATCGGCCGTCCCGCCGTCCAGAATCCCTACCTCGGCTTGCGCAACTACACCAACAACTTGATGCGGCACGGGTTCACCGAAGCGGATGTCGACGGATCAGGCAGCGACGCACTCATCGACGCCCTGGTCGCTCACGGTTCCCCGGAGACGATCTACGCCCAGATCAACGATCATCTCACGGCTGGCGCCAACCACATCGGCATCCAAGTCTTCGCCGAGGACCCCACGGCCTCGCCGGTGCAGGCCTTCCGCGAGTTGGCCGAACACCGCCCTACCGCTGCAGCAACTCCAACAGATACGCCCCGTAACCGGACTTGAGCAGACCCTGGGCGCGCGCGGCGAGCTGTTCGTCGTCGATGAAGCCCAGCCGCCACGCCACCTCCTCGGGGGCGCTGATCTTCAGGCCCTGGCGCTGCTCGATGGTCCGCACGAAATCGCTTGCATCCAGCAGGGAATCGAAGGTCCCGGTGTCCAGCCAGGCGGTGCCGCGGGCCAGGGTCTCCACCGACAGCCGGCCCTGGGCCAAATAGATCTGATTGATCTCGGTGATCTCGTACTCACCGCGGGCGGACTTCTGCAGCGACCGGGCGATCTCCACCACGTCGTTGTCGTAGAAGTACAGCCCGGGCACCGCGTAATGCGATTTCGGGGTGGCGGGCTTCTCCTCCAGCGACAGCGCCTTGCCCTCGGCGTCGAACTCGACGACACCGTAGGCCGACGGGTTGGCCACCCAGTACGCGAAAATGGCTCCGCCGCTGACATTCTGGAAGCGCCGCAGACCGGTGCCCAGGCCGGGTCCGTAGAAGATGTTGTCGCCCAACACCAGTGCCACCGGCTCGTTGCCGATGTGGTCGGCGCCGATCACGAAGGCCTGCGCCAGTCCGTCGGGTTCGTCCTGCACCGCGTAGGTGAGGTTGATGCCGAGATCGGCACCGTCGCCGAGCAGGCGGTGGAACGCCGCGGCGTCATGGCCGGTGGTGATGATCTGGATATCGCGGATGCCCGCCATCATCAGCGTGCTCAGCGGGTAGTAGATCAGCGGCTTGTCATAGACCGGCAGCAGCTGCTTGCTGATCCCCCGGGTGATCGGGTGCAGCCGGGTGCCCGATCCCCCGGCCAGGATGATGCCGCGCATCTAGGTGTCGAGGTCCCGTTCGGTGAGGCCGGTCGCGGCCAGCGCTGCCTCCAGCGTCTCGTGCCGGAACACCGAGGTGACGTGGTCGTGCACGACCCGGAACGCCGAGGCGTCGGCCACTCCGTCGGCGCCGGTGGCGGTCTGTTCGGCGACGACGACGCCGTCGTGCACGTACAGCTTCCCAACCTCGACGACGCCGCGGCCGGAGTTCTGCACCCAGTCGAGCAGGGCCTGGTGCCCCTGGAACGCGCCGTTCGAGTCGCCGACCTCGACATCTTCGCTGCACAGGGCCAACAGGGTGTCGTTGTCGCCGGCGTTCAGCGCGTCGTGCCAGGCAAGGACGGTGGCAATCTCCGAGGTGCTCATGGGTCCAACCTTAGGGTTCGGCGGGCAGGAGCGAAGCGACCCGGGGGATCAAAACGGCGAGTTGGCCAGCCAGCCGTCCCATACCGAGGCGTCGCCCAGGATGTCCAGGCTCGCTTCGGCGGCGGTGCGCCTGCGGGTGATGGCGAGCAGCAGGTCGACGGCCGAACCGCGGACCGCCGCGTCTCCCTTACCGTGCGCGTGCGACCAGGACAGCCCGTCCTCGTCGTGCACGATCATCCACTCGCCGGTCGGGCCCAGGCCCGCGTCGGTGGCGTGCAGATGCAGCGTCTGGCCGCGCTCGATGGGCATATACCGTGCGGTCGCCAGGTCGATCGATTCACTGACCCCGTCGGCGGCCAGATCGGCGGGCAGGCTGAACTCCTTGCCCAACGCCAGCGCGGCGTCCGCGCGGTGTACGGCCTGCTCGTGCACGCGGCGCCGGATCCACCAGCCCGGGATGTGCGGGCCGACGAAGGTCCACACCTTGACGTGCGGGCCGATGCGCTCCACGGTGTCGATGAGCGCCTGCGCGCCGTCGTTGAGCCAGTCGATCGCCTCATCGATGTCCTCGGGCGGTTTACCGTCGCGCACCTCGCGCGGGTCCAGTGGTTCGGTGCGACGATCGGCGATTATCTGTGTGCACCAACGGTTCCCGCGCCCAACGTGGCGGAACAGCTGTTTCAATGTCCACTCGCCACAGGTCGGCACCGGCGTCGACGGGTCGGCGTCGCGAATCAGTTCACCGAAACTCTTGGTCTGCTCGAGCAGGGCGGCTCGGAAATCCACAACTACGACCGTAGCGCGGTACGGGAGTCGCCGAGGGCGATTGGCAGGCTGGACCACCCGCGTAGCACCCGGGTCTCGCGGCGGGTCCCGGCACCGGCCAGCTGAGCGTTCGGGTAGCGCTCGAAGAACGTCCGCAGCCCCACCTCGCCCTCGGCACGGGCCAGTGCCGCGCCCAGGCAGAAGTGCCGCCCGCCGGAGAACGACAGGTGCCGGCCGGCGTTGTCGCGTTCGATGTCGAAGCGGTGCGGATCGGTGAAGACGTTCGGGTCGCGGTTGGCGCCGGAGATGTAGACCAGGATCCCGGAGCCGGCGGGCACGTGCTTACCACCGAGTTCGACGTCCTTGACCGCGATGCGGGCGCTGAGCTGCACCGGCGATTCCAGCCGCAGGATCTCCTCGACGGCGGTCGGCCACAGCTCGGGACGTTCGGCAAGGGTCTGCAGGTGCTCGGGGTGTTCCAGCAGCAGCCGGATCCCGCTGCCCAGCAGGTTGACGGTGGTCTCGAAGCCGGCGGCAAGCACCAGTCCGGCGGTGGCCACCAGTTCGCGCTGCGTCAGCGGCCCCTCCTCCGACGCTTCCGAGGCGCGGATGATCTGGCTCATCAGATCGTCGCCCGGGTTGCATCGCAGCTCCTCCAGGTGCGCCGAGAGCCAGTCGTTGAAGCCTTGCACGGCGCCGCTGACCACCTTGTACTGCGGCCAGGTCAGCCCGATGTCCAGGCTCGCCGCGCCGTGCTCGCCGAACTCGAGGATGTGCGGGCGGGCCTCTTCAGGCACTCCGAGGATGTCGCCGATGACGGTGACGGGCAGCTGCCCGCAGTAGCGCTGGACGATATCGACGGTGCCGGTCTCGTCGGCGAGATCGTCGAGCAGCCGGTTGGCGGTGTCCTGCACCCTGTCCCGCAACGCGGCGACGGCCCGGGTGGTGAACACCGAGGACACCAGCTTGCGGTAGCGGGTGTGCGCCGGGGCCTCCACCGACAGCATGGACGGCGGCTGCAGGGGGTGCAGCACATCGGGTTTGGTGCGGTCGATGACCCACTGCAGCGGTTTGGGCAGGTTCGATCCGAGTTCCAGGACGCGGAAGTCCTCGGAGCGCAGCACGTCACTGCAGATCTTGTGGTCGACGCTCATGTAGACGACGCGGGCCTTGACGAGGGGGCCTTGGGCGCGCAGTTCTTCGGTGAACGGGACCGGGTCCTCCCGCACCGAGAGATCGGCGATCAGCCGGCCCTGGGGATCGCCGCGGCGGGCGAACCGCTTGGAGACGCCACGGATGACGCCGTGCATGGCCAGCCAGTGGAGGCGTTGTTTGATCGGGCCCTGCGTCATGACACTCCCCTGTGTCGATTCCCCGGGTCGATACGTCCCACCCGCCGGAACCGAATCGTGGTTCGGTACTGTGATGGCAGCCTACCGAATTACAATTCGGTATGGCAAGGATCCGGATCCCGGCGGCACAGCGGCGTGCCCGCATCCTCGATGCGGCCGTCGAAGCCTTCGCCGAACACGGGTTCGCCGAGGCAAAGATGCAGGACATCGCCAAGCTCGCCGGGGTGGTGCCCTCGGTGCTCTACGACCATTTCGGTTCCAAACGCGAGCTGCACATCGCCGTCCTGGAGCTGCACGCCGAGCAGCTGCGGGAACGTTCGCTGCGCCGGGTCGAGGGCGCCACCGCCGAGGAACTGGTGCGTGCGAGCATCTCCAACTACTTCGAGTTCGTCGAGGCCGATCCGTTCATGTGGAGGTTCCTGCACCGCGATCCGCCGGCCGACCCGCAGACCGCGGCGGTGGTTCAGGAGATCGCCGACCGCGGCACCGCGGCGATCGCCGATCTGATCCGCTTCGGCGCCGGTGACACCACCTCGGTGCGGGGTATCAGCCTCGACGATTCGGCGTGGATCCTGGCGCGCGCCACCCAGTCGGCCTGCCACGGGGTGGCCACCTGGTGGTACGAGAACCGTGAGGCGCCCCGGGAACGGGTCGTGGAACTGGTGACGATGCTGCTGTGGCAGGGCTTCGACGGGCTGCTCAAACAGGCATCGCGTTAGGTGTTGCGGCCGCCGTTGACGCCGAGCAGCTGGCCGGTGATGTAACCGGCCTCCTCGGAGATCAGGAACGAGCACGCCGCGGCGATGTCCTCGGGTTTTCCCATCCGCCGCACCGGTGTCGCGGCGATGGTGTCGTTGATATCGCCCAGCAGTCCACGAGTTTCGGCGCCGCGCAGCATCGGGGTGTCGATGAAGCCCGGCGGCACCGCGTTGACGGTGATGCCGAACTGGCCGTACTCCAGCGCCAACGATTTCGTCAGGCCGTTCACCGCGGACTTGGCCGAGACGTAGTGGCTCATGAACGGCACACCCGAATGCGTGCTGGAGGAGGAGATGTTCACGATCCGGCCCCAGCCCGCCTCGATCATGTCGGGCAGCACGGCTTGCACGGTGTGGAAGACACCGTGCAGGTTCACGTTGATCACCCGCTGCCACTCCTCGAAGGTGATGTCGGTGAACTGCTTGAAGCCGTCGAGGCCGGCCGAGTTCACCAGAATAGCTATGGGGCCCAGCTGTTCGCGGATCTGATCCAAAGCGGCGTCGACCTGTGCGCGGTCGGTCACGTCGGCGGCGAAAGAGAAGTCGTCGGCGGAGGCAGTCAGATCGAGGGTGGCCACGCGGTAGCCGTCCGCCCCGAGCCGTTGCGCGATGGCCCGCCCGATGCCGGATCCGCCGCCGGTGACCACTGCAGTCCTCATTTGGTTCCCTTCGTGAAATCGGTTGTAGGCGAACGCCGTGGAGCACGCAGCCCCAGCGTCCGTCGCCCGGTCTCGACCAGATGGCCGAGCAGGTCGTCGTCATCGATGGTGATCCAGGCGGGCCCGACGGCGCCGGCGATACCGCCGACCACGACGGCCGCCTTCACCAGCCCGCCGGGTCCGGGTTCGACGTCGGCGAGCAGGGTCATCTGCCGTTCGATGAGCTCGGCCCAGCCGGGTTGGGTGCTGAGCTGGCGGATGACACTGGGGTCGCCGCCGAGGACGGAGACGAGGGCACGGTGACGCACCGCGATCTCGGCGTAGCCGCACAGCATGGCGTCCGCCCGGGCCGACACGCCGCGTAAGGTCTCCGCGGCGTCGACGACGGTCTCCAGCTGCCGGAAGATCGGCTCGACGACGGCGGTGAGCAGCTGTTCGCGTGTCCGGAAGTGGTAGTAGATGGCCGCTTTGGTGAACCCGAGTTCGTCGGCGATCATCTGCAGCGAGGTGCCTGCGAAGCTGTGCCGGCCGAAGAGTTCGATCGCGGCATCGATGAGCCGCGTGCGGGTGCCCGCTGCGTCCATGGCACTCTCCCCACTCCCGGCGTACTTGCCGATCGTAAAGCAGACTACTTGCCGATCGTAAAGCGGGGGATGTCAAAGATCGGGCCGCGCCCGAAAACGCGGCCCGATCGGTGAGGAAAGGTCAGTTGCAGAAGATCAGGAAGCAATTGCCACCCTGGCCACCGCCGCCCTGACCACCCTGGTCGCCGCCGCGGCCACCGGACTCGCCACGGCCGTAGTCGCCACGCGAACCGGAGTCACCCCGGGAACCCTCGGAATTGCCTCCACCCGAACCGTTTCCACCGTTGCCGCCGGTCGGCCAGGGCCACTGCGGCTGCTGCGGTTGTTGCGACGTGGGCTGCTGCGGCTGCGGCTGTTGAGGCTGCGGCTGCTGCGGGTAACTCGGGTAGTCGTCGTCGTCATAGTCCGGATAGTCGGGCTGCTGCGTCTGGCGCGGCTTCTGCTCCCACGGCGGACGCCAGACCGGCCACTGCGGGCGCGGCAGCACGATCACCGGAGGTGGCAGCACCACGGGCGGTGTCCATACCGGCGGCACCACGGGCGGCGCGACCGGAGCGGGAGCCGGCGGCGGGGCCACCGGGGCGGGGGCCGGGGCCGGCGCCTGCGGTACGGGGGCCTGCTCGACGTACACCTGCCGGGGCGCCTGTTGCGGAGCCTGCTGCACAACAGGGATGGGCGCCTTGATGGTCTCGGCGGGCGCCGGGGGCGGAGCCGGGGCCGGTTGCACCGGCAGCGCTTCGGGTACCGGCTTCGGAGCGGGGGCCTGCACGCTCGGCGCGACCGCGGCGCGCGCCGGCGCGGGGCGCTCATCGGCGGTCGGACGGATGCTGACGGCCAGCGAGATCGCGAGCGCGACGACGCCGATCACGAAGATCGACGCCATGCTGCCGACCAGCAGGAAGGGCTTGTGGCCCTCCGGCACGGGTTCGGCGTCCAGGTCGGCGGGATCGTCGGGGACGTCGACGTAGTTCGGGACCGACGAGGGCGCCAGCTGGGTGTCGGCGGCGGCGGCCAGTACGGATCCCGCAGTGGGACCGTCGGGGTCCAGTGAGTAGGCCAGGCCGACGGTGGAGGCCTCGAACATGGGGGCGCTCGCCGAGGCCAGGGCCGCGCCGCGCGCCAGCGCAAGCCCGGATTCCTCCGGAGCGCTGACCGGGATGTCGACGAGATCGCTCAGATGCTCTTTCACCGACGCCACGTCGACACCGGAGCCGACGACGAACATGCCCTCCGGCGCGGTGTCCTGCCCGGCGACCGCGGCGGCCATATCGGCCAGGACGGCCATCGCGTCGGTGCTGTGCAGGCTGCGGCTGAGCACCTTGACCACCGAGCCGTCGTCACCGCGCACCACCGACAGGGTGGCGGTGTCGCGGTTGAGGAACAACAAGGCCGTGGAGCCGTAGCCGACGGCCCTACCGGCCGCCTGGGCCAGCGCGCCGGCGGCGTGCAGTTCGGATACCAACATGACGTCGTTGATGCCGTGAGCATCGAGCGCGTCGCGCAGCGCGGAGGCGTCGGCGTGATCGGTCCAGGTGACCCCGATCGATTTCAGATGGTGCCCGCCGGCCTGCGCACTCTCCTGGGTTCCGAGCACCGCCTGCACGACCTGATCTGCCGCACTGAGCGTTGCTGAGTCACCCGATGCCGAGACCTCGAAGACATCGTGGTCGACGGTTGCGCCGTCGCCCTTCTCGCCCTCCACCAGCACCATGCGCACCGTGGTAGGTGTCATCGATACACCTAATACGATGTCCACTTGCCCCTCCAAAGTGTTTGCTACGTGACTCGTTTCGTCGACGCCGTGCAGGCGACAGAAACCGGCAACTAGATAGTTCATCGCCGTGAGCAGCGCCGTCGTTACAGTCGGCGGCGTTAGCTAGAGCACGAAATAAACCCTACGCGGGTTCAGGGTTTGACGAAGTTCAGATACGACTTCGACGGGGTGGGCCCACGCTGCCCCTGGTACTTGGAACCGGCCGCCGAGGAGCCGTACGGATGCTCGGCCGGGCTGGTCAGCCGCAGCAGACACAGCTGCCCGATCTTCATCCCCGGCCACAGCGTGATCGGCAGGTTGGCGACGTTGGACAGCTCCAGGGTGATGTGCCCGGTGAAGCCCGGATCGATGAATCCGGCCGTCGAGTGCGTCAGCAGCCCGAGCCGTCCCAGCGACGACTTGCCCTCCAGCCGGCCGGCCAGATCGTCGGGCAGCGCACAGCGCTCCAGCGTGGAGCCGAGCACGAACTCGCCGGGGTGCAGCACGAACGGCTCACCCTCCTTGGGCTCGACCAGCGTGGTCAGGTCGTCCTGGCGCAGCGCCGGGTCGATGTGGGTGTAGCGGGTGTTGTTGAAGACCCGGAACAGGCTGTCCAGGCGCACGTCGATGCTCGACGGTTGAACGAGGGAGTCATCGTGCGGGTCCAGCGCCAGCCGGCCCGCGGCGATCTCGGCGCGGATATCGCGATCGGAGAGCAGCACGCGACGAGCGTAACCGGCTCAGGTCATGGACATGCCGGTGGCGCGTCGGCGCGCACCGGTGCATCGGCGGGCAACGTGTAGGTGACCACCGCGTTGGCGTCGTGCGGGCTGTCGTTGCGCACGATGTGCGGCACCCCGGCCGGAATGAAGATGGCCTGCCCGGCCAGATACGGCGTCGACGCGCACTGCTGCGCGGTCTGGATGGACACCGTGCCACCGGTGATGACGGTGTGTTCCGGGCCGGGGTGGGTGTGCCAGCCGCTGCTCGACGGCGGGTGCAGCAGCAGTTCCTGGACGTAGAACGTGGTCGGGCCCGAGGTGTCGATCTGCACGGGCTCGGAGCTGGTGCCTTCGGCGAGGTCGGTGCGTTCGACGTCGCCCTCGGCGGGTGTGGCAGCGGCGGTGGGTGCCGAGATGACGGCCAAGGTCGCCAGGACGGCGGCGAGACGTTTCATCAATCCCCCATCTCATGAACTGGTAAGGCCTGGATGCTAGCCTTCCTGATCGAGCATGCCGATGTAGTTCAATGGCAGAACATCAGCTTCCCAAGCTGAATACGCGGGTTCGATTCCCGTCATCGGCTCCACGTTGACCAGCAGTAATACTGTTGGAATCTGTTCGAATGAACCCCTCAGGGGTCACATCTCCGATGGAGCTTTTGTTCCGACGATCCAGCAAGTCATTCGGCGAGCATCGAGACGTCGTCGTGCGAATGAGCACAGATCCGCAGTGTCAGGGATCCGATCTGAGTGCCGACTTCATGCAGCGAAGACACCACCGGTACCCGTCAAGGTGCAACCGAGTGGCCGCGGACCCCTACCGCCAGTAGCCAGTTTGGAGACTTGATCGAGGTCGCGATCCCGGACCGGAACTCGGTTGGGGGTCGCATATCTCCAGTAGGCCGAGTGGGCCCATGTCGACGGGCGCTCTTGTAGAGTCGGCGAGACGGACGCCGACGATTGGCAGGCGTTGCAGCGGACTGGGGACGTAATTGGCCAACACTGTAGTCGCTCTCGACGGCATCACCGTTGTCGTTCGAGGGCATTTCAATGCCGCGATTTTTTCGCCACTGTGGCTGCTCCAACAAAATCTCATCGGCCCTTCGGACTTCGCAGATGCGAAGATCGAGGTGATTACGAGTGAATTTGCTTCATTCAGTACTGGATGGCTCGATTGCCAAATAGTTCCGGATACACTTCAACTTGCCACCGCAGATCCCGCAGATTTTGAGCGTGTACGAGATGTTGCTATGGGGATACTGAATACATTGCCTCATACGCCCATTGCTGCGGTCGGCATTAACCGTGCATTGCACTTCCAAGCACGGACTCCTGACCAATACCATGCTATCGGCGATCGTTTAGCTCCAAAGGACTTCTGGGAGCCTCTCGTCGAGTTCCCGGGAACACGAGATGTAACTATCTGGGGTTCACGGCCCGATTCCCACGGCGGACGAATTCAAATACAAGTTGAACCGTCATTCCGGTTCGCTGGGCACATCTTCGTATCGCACAACGAGCACTTCAACCTGCGAACTGTCGAACACCGGGCGACCTCGCGGGACGAAGCGTGGTCGATGGAGTCCACGAACGCACCAAGTGAACCGTCCGCGGCCAACATACCGATCGCCAGCGAAATACTCTCGACGGTTTGGGCGTCATGTATAAAGCGGTCAGATGACGTAGTAGAGGCTCTAGTGAGGATTCAGTGACACTTGCCCCGGAAATGGCGAACTCCGCTCGTAGCTATGTATCGTCTGAGACCATCCGCGGCTGGAGCAAATACCGGCGCGAATGGCTCCGCGAACAGTACGGCTCAGCGCCTGCCACGGTGTCAGCTGAAACTAGTATCGGCGCGTTGAAGCAACCCGCTGTGGATGCGGATGTAGTGCGAGAGCAAGCGTTTCGCGAACTGCGCAAAAAGCAGTTGGCAGCGGTAAAGGCGGCATTCGACCGAGTCGACGACCAAGCCAGTGAGCAATGGACTACCCCTTCGGTCAAAGTTACCGGGATGGAAAAGTGGGAGGGCCGAGTCCTCGAGGTCGATGATGATCTGTTCTCGGTGGAATTGACGCACTTCGGTGAGGGGCCTGAGGTGATCGCCGACTTCGCAAGGGACAAACTCGCTGAGGGCGACGAAGTGCAACCCGGCGATGTTGTGTATGTCACGGTGCGAACGGTGCGAGCGCCAGGAGGACCCACGACGACCTCAGCGATTCGCCTTCGTCGACTGGGCAGATGGACCGAAGACGAGGTCGCCGATCAAAAGCGAAGGGCGCGCGACCAACTGGCTGAACTAGTCAATTACATTGACTAGTTTGCACGGTGACCCGCCACGTCATGACGAGATCGAGGTATCCATCTTCGGCCCCGGCAAAGGCGAGTCAATTGCCGTCCACATAGGTGGCGGTGAGTGGATAATAGTGGATTCATGTGTTGATAAAAAATCTGGCGAAATTCCAGTTCTCCAGTATTTACATCGCATCGGCGTGACCGCTTCAAAAGCTGTAAAGCTCGTCGTTGGTACCCACGCACATGACGATCACATCGCAGGACTTTCCCGCGTGTACGATGCTTGCGAATCGGCCTCATTTATTTGCTCGGCGGCACTAACCACCGAGGAGTTCTTGCACGACGTTAACGCAGATGCGGATATCGAGGCGCAACTTCGCAAAACCATTCGCAGCGAGTACCGCCAGATCTTCGAGACGGTAAAAACACGGCCTGTCGGGCGCAGACTAAAGCACGCGCAACAGGAGCTACCCTTGTTCTCCCGCCAAGGCACTCAAGATACTCCTGCTGCGGCTGTGACAGCGATGTCGCCGTCAAGCGAAGCCTTTGAGCGAGCGAGGGCTGAAATCGCCGCTGGCCTGAGTACCGCTGATCAACGAAAACGTCTACGCTCCACTGATCCGAACGACCTCGCGGTAGCACTCCTCATTACGGTAGGAAGCACCAACGTCATACTGGGAGCAGACCTACTTCGGGGTCCGTCTGGGTGTGGATGGAATGGAGTTCTGGCTGCGTTTCGGCCGGAACCCCTTGCCAGTCTGTTCAAAGTTCCTCATCATGGGGCACCCAACGCTCACCATGAAGACGTGTGGACGCAGCTTTTAACCGATGACGTCGTCGCGGTGTTGGCGCCGTTCAGAGCTGGAGTCACGCCGCGCCCTCAGCCCGAAGACGTTCGGCGGCTGAAGGATCGCGCGTCGGCAGTGTATTCCTCGGCAAACCCGAAGCGTCCCGCGCCGGCTAGGGCCGTGCGTCGCACTCAGTCGATGTTAAGCGGTATTGCACAGAACGTCCGGACGGAAGGTCTGAGCGGCCAGATTAGGGCCCGTAGACCGGCGCACGGCGCCTCCAATTGGGACGTGACGCCATTTTCGCCGGGTATGAAGCTATAGCGGTCTCGGACTTGCCGCCTGCTCGAACTGGACAACGAACCATAGTTACCCTGGGACGCTGGCTCAGTACTCGTTTGGGGGATATCGGTGAGTTGGGCGGGCAGCGGTTCTGCGATGCCAAGACCGGCGTACTAGGTGTCGGGCCGCGCGATCCGGCGCGGAGCGTGATACGCGCCCCACCGAAGGTCCTTGATTCCGCTGTGCGCCAGCTGAATTGCAGTGGTGGCGTGCCGGTTTTCGCCACACCCGCCCCGGGATGGGATCGAGGTAGAGGACCCGCACGAGGAGCCGATCATCTGAGCTGGGGAAGCACGTCCTTCTCCCAGGCGGCGAAGAAGCCCTCTTTGTCGGGTCCGATCTGCTGGACGTAGACCTCGTCGATGTCGGCGTCCAGGTACGAACGCGCCTGCGCGACATGTTTGTCCACATCCGGCCCGCAGGTGATGCTCTCGGTCATGGATTCCCGTGGGACCAGCGACATCGCGTCCTCGAAATCCTGTGGTCGCGGCAAGGTCTGCGCGAGTTGGCCGGGCAACATGTCGTTGGCCCACAGGCGGTGCGCGGCGTCGATGCCGGCGTCGGTGTCACGATCCCAACTCACCTTCATGCCGCCCTGCACCGGCTTGTCGCCGCCGCCCGCGGCGCGGAAGGTCTTCACCAGGTCGGCATCGGCCATCGTCAGGCAGTAGCCGTCGCCGATGCGTCCGGCGAGTTCTGCGGACTGGGGGCCGAATCCGGACACGTAGATCGGCACGGGCTGCTCGGGCAGGGTGTAGATCCGGGCCTCCTGGACCTCGTAATGCAGACCATGGTGGCTGATCACCTTCCCGGTATGCAGGAGACGGATGAGCTCCACCGCCTCCTCGAGCATCTCCAGTCGCACGCCCGGAGACGGCCACGGGTCACCGAGAATGTGCTCGTTCAGCGCCTCCCCGCTGCCGACACCGAAGACGAACCGCCCGTCGAGTTGAACCGCCGCGGTGGCGGCCGCCTGCGCGAGGATCGCCGGGTGGATCCGGATGGTCGGGCAGGTCACGGCGGTGGACACCGGCAGCGATGTCACCTCGGACAGCGCACCGATGACACCCCAGACGAACGCGCTCTCGCCCTGCTCGTCGTTCCACGGGTGGAAGTGATCGGATATCCACAGCCGGTCGAAGCCGGCGGCCTCGGCGCGTCGCGCCTGATCGACCAACTCTTTGGGGTTGTACTGCTCGGCCGACAGGAAGTATCCGATGCTCGTCATGGCCCACGGTTACCCGCTGGCGCAGCGATGAACCAGGCGTGGCCCTACTCAGGATCACCCATCAATGTCGCCACGTAATCGTCGACATAGGTCGACAGCTCCCGCGGCGGCCGCTGGTAGCTCTCGCTGGGCGCCGCGCGCTTGGGCAGAGTGACCTTCGGCTTCTTCACGGCGTGGTAGTCGATGGTCGACAGCAGATGGTTCATCATGTTCAGTCGCGCATGCTTCTTGATATCGGACTCCACCACGTACCACGGGCTCAGCGGGGTGTCGGTGTGCACCATCATCTGGTCCTTGGCGCGCGAGTAGTCCTCCCAGCGGTACACCGATTCCATGTCCATCGGCGACAACTTCCATTGCCGCACAGGGTCTTTCAGTCGCGATTTGAACCGGCGGAGCTGCTCGTCATCGGACACCGAGAACCAATACTTGCGCAACAGGATCCCGTCCTCGATCAACATCTGCTCGAAAACCGGTGTATGACGCAGAAACAGCTCGTGCTCGGCGGGAGTGCAGAAACCCATCACGAACTCGACTCCCGCGCGGTTGTACCAGGACCTGTCGAACAGCACGATCTCACCCTTGGCGGGCAACTGCGAGATGTAGCGCTGGTAGTACCACTGGCCGCGCTCACGATCGCTGGGCGCGGGCAGTGCCTCGATCCGGGCGATGCGCGGGCTCAGATATTCGGTGATCCGCTTGATCGTGCCGCCCTTGCCGGCCGCGTCGCGGCCTTCGAAGACCACGACGACGCGCGCGCCGGTGTGCTTCACCCACTCCTGCAGCTTCACGAATTCGGTCTGGAGGCGAAACAACTCGGCCTCATAGACGTCGTTGGCGATCTTGGGCGGGCGGCGCTTCTTCAGCGCCTTCGCCGGTTTACCTTGTGCCGATTCGTTCATCTTCGAAGGGTAGTGCGATCAGGCGATTCCGGCCCCGTGAGTGGCCGCCTCCACGTTGCGCGGGTGATGACAGGCCGCCAGGTGCGCCCGCTCCCGCTCCACCATGTCCGGTTCCTCGTCCGAACAGACGTCGGTGGCCCAGCGGCAACGGGTGTGGAAACGGCACCCCGACGGTGGGTCGATCGGGCTGGGCACGTCACCTTCCAGAATGACCCGCTCGCGGGCGGCGTTGCGCCGCGGATCGGGGATCGGGACCGCCGACAGCAGCGCATTCGAATACGGATGGAACGGCTTGTCGTACAGCTCGTTCGCCGCGGCCGTCTCGACGATCTTGCCCAGGTACATGACCGCCACCCGGTCCGACACATGCCGGACCACACCGAGGTCGTGGGCGACGAACAGGTACGACAGCCCGAACTCCTGCTGCAGATCTTCGAACAGGTTGATGATCTGGGCCTGCACCGAGACGTCCAGCGCCGATACCGGCTCGTCGGCGATGATCAGCTTGGGCCGCAGCGCCAGCGCCCGGGCGATCCCGATCCGTTGCCGCTGTCCGCCGGAGAACTCGTGCGGGAAGCGGTTGTAGTGCTCGGCCTGCAGGCCCACCCGGTCCAGCAGGTCCTGCACCTGGCGCTTCACCTCACCGCCACTGGCCAGCCCGTGCAGCTCGATCGGGTCACCGACGATCTGCCCGATCCGCTTGCGCGGGTTGAGCGACGCGTAGGGATCCTGGAACACCATCTGGATGTCGCGGCGGATCGGGCGCAGGTCCCGGCGGGATCGGCCCACCAACTCCTGGCCCTGAAAGCGCACCGATCCGGACGTGGGCGTCATCAACTGCAGGATCAGCCGGCACAGCGTCGACTTGCCGCAGCCGGACTCACCGACCAGGCCCAGCGTCTCGCCTTCGTGCAGCGTCAGGCTCACCCCGTCCACCGCGCGCACCCGGGCCACCTCGCGCTCGATGACCGCGCCCGCCTTGATCGGGAAATGCTTGACCAGGTCGGTAACCTCCAGCAGCGGCTCGCCGGCGCTCATGAGCTCACCGGCTTACGCAGGCCGATCCGGCCGTCCACGTCACGCAGCGTCGACTTCTGCACCGGGTCCAGCCAACACCGGTCCAGATGACCGACCGCAGCCTTGGTCTCCAAAGGTGGCATCTGCGTGCAGTTCTCGAACGCATGTGGACAACGCGGCGCGAAACGGCACCCCGGTGGCAGGGCCAGCAGTGACGGCGGAGCGCCACCGATCTGCGGCAACCGCGAGTGCTGCGGCGCGTCCAGCGGTGTCAGCGACCCGAAAAGACCCCAGGTGTAGGGGTGTTGTGGATCGTAGAAAATGTCGTCGACGCCGGCGTCTTCGACCACCTGCCCGGCGTACATGACCAGCACCCGGTCGGCGACCTCGGCGACCACGCCGAGGTCGTGGGTGATCAGCACCACCGCGAGACCGCGTTGCTCGTTGAGATCGGCCAACAGTCGCAGGATCTGCGCCTGGATCGTCACGTCGAGAGCGGTGGTGGGCTCGTCGGCGATCAGCACCTCGGGTTCCAGGGACAGTGCAATGGCGATCATCACCCGCTGCCGCATACCGCCGGAGAACTCGTGCGGATAGTCGCGCACCCGGCGTTCGGGATTGGGAATGCCCACGGTGCGCAGCAGTTCGACGGCGCGGTCGCGGGCCTCGGCGCGGGAGACATCCCGATGGGCGCGGATCATCTCGGTGATCTGATCGCCCACCCGGTACACCGGATTCAGCGACGTCATCGGATCCTGGAACACCATGGCGATGTGTTCGCCTCGGATACTTTGTAATTCGCGGTCATTGAGCTGGGTCAGATCCTTGCCGCCGAACCGCACCGCGCCGCCGATGGTCGCATTCGGGGCGCGGGTCAGACCGATCACGGTCTGCGCGGTCACACTCTTGCCGGACCCCGACTCGCCGACGATGGCCAGCACCTCCCCGGCGGCCAGGTCGAACGACACGCCGTCGACGGCGCCCACCACCCCGTCCTGGGTGGTGAAACTGACGCGCAGATTGTCGACTTCGAGAATGGGGCTCATACCGGTGCTGCCTCTCCGAGCCGGATCCGTGGATCCAGGAATGCGTACGCCACGTCGACCAGGGTGTTGAACAGCACGATGAAGAACGCGCCGAACATCGTCACCCCGATCAACGGCGGCAGGTCCAGCGAACCGATCGCCTGTCCCGCATACAGACCCACACCGTTGAGGTTGAACACCGTCTCGGTCAGGATCGCCCCGCCGCCGACGACGGCCCCGAAGTCGAGTCCGAACAGGGTGACGATCGGGATCATCGAGTTGCGCAGCACATGTTTGATGCGCACCTGCCGTTCACTGATGCCCTTGGCCCGTGCGGTCCGCACGTGGTCGTCGTTCATCACGTCGAGCATGTTGGACCGCAGTACCCGACTGTAGAAACCGACGTAGAGCACCGCCAACGTCAGCCACGGCAGGATCAGGTGATACGCCCAGTCCAGCGGATCCTTGGTGAGCGGCACGTAACTACTGGTGGGAAACAGCTCGGCCTTGAAACTCAAGTAGTACAACAGGATTGCGGCCAACCAGAACACCGGCATCGAAATTCCCACCAAGGACAGGATGGTCAGCGCACGGTCGGTGAACTTGCCGGCATGCACGGCGCTGAGATATCCGAACCAGATGGCCAGCGCCATCCACAGCACGGCGGCGCCGATGCAGAGCGACAGGGTGGCGGGCAGGCCCTTCCAGATCTGCTCGACGACGTTCTGTGAGCTGGCATAGGACGTCAGTTGACCGGTGAAGATCTGCTTCATCATCGTCAGGTACTGCACATACAGCGGCTGATCGAGCCCCAGATCGGCACTGACCCTGGCGATCAGCTCCGGGTCGGCATTCTTACCCGCGATGCGCGCCGCCGGGTCGGAGTTGGGAATCACGTTGAAGATCAGGAACACCAGCACCGAAATGGCGAACAGCACACCGACCATTCCGGCGAGGCGTCGGATCACGAAACGCAGCATGTCAGTGCTCCAACCGGATCTTGGCGCGCGGATCCAGCGCATCTCGCAGGCCGTCCCCGAATACGTTGAGCGACAACACCGTCAGCACGATCATCAGTCCGGGCACGATGGTCAGGTGGGGGGCGGTGTAGATGGTCTGGTAGCCGTCGGCGATCATGGTGCCCCACGAGGCGTTCGGGGCCCGTACGCCCGCACCCAGGAACGACAGCGCCGATTCCAGCAGCATGTTGTTGGCGATGTTGAGGGTGAAGAACACGATGATGGTCGACATCACGTTGGGTAGCAGCTCGCTGACCACGATCCGCACCGGGCCCTTGCCCTGCGCCACCGCCGCCTCCACGAATTCCTTCTCCCGCAGCGCCAGGATCTCGCCACGGATGGGACGGGCCATATAGGGCACGTAGACCAGCCCGATGATCATGATCGGAATCCACAGCGAGTCGCCGGCCACCTCCAGCGCGCCGATCTTCAACCCGCCCAGGGCAAGCGCAGTGCCCAGCGCGATGCCGAGCAGCAGTACCGGAAATGCCCACACCACGTCCATCACCCGCGACAGCGTGGCGTCGATCCACCCGCGGTAGAAGCCGCACAGCAGCCCGACCACAACGGCCAGCACCGTGGTGATGGCCGCGGCCGCCACGCCGATGTAGATGGACGTCCGCCCGCCGTACATGAGGCGCACCATCACATCTCGGCCGTTCTGGTCCGCACCCAGCAGATACCGTCCGTGCAGGCCCGGCCCGATCGGGGTGCCGTCGGGTGAGACGATGTCGACCTGCTGTCCGTCGATCATCATCGTGTCGGTGATGTGGTTCTCGTTGGGCCCGGTGTGCGCCACCTGGTCGGCCCACAGCGGGGCCGCCAGGCAGAACAGCACGATCAGGATGAACAGGCCGCCGAAGGCGAGGCTGACTTTGTTGCGCCGCAGCCGAAGCCACGCCAGATACCAGGGGCTTCGGCCCCGGATCTGCGCCGCGGGGGCCCCTGCCGGAAGTACGGGGTCCCCGGGCGCTTCGACGGCGTCGGTAGGGGTGGCCATCCCTACTTCAGGGCCAGCGCCGACCAGTCCTGGTTGAACAGGAGATGGTGGTAGGCCTTGTCGAAGTCGATCCGGTCGGAGACGAACGTGGTGAACTGCTCGTTCCCGTAGGGCGCCCAGGCCGCCTGCTCCATATAGGCCTTGTCCAGCGCCGCGTACTGCGCCTCGGTGTCGCCCTCGGTGAGCTGCCTGGTCAACAGCTCATCCATCTTGACGTCCAGCTCCGGGTAGGACGCCCGGGAGAAGTTGTTGCCGTTGGTGGGCAGGATCGCGTCGCTGTTGAGCAGCGGTCGGAAGAAGTCGTCGGGGTGCGGGAAGTCCTGGAACCAGTTTCCGAAACCGGTGTCCAGATCCGGTGTGGACTGGTTGCCGATCGTGGTGAAGTAGACGTCACCGGCGATCACCTTCAGCGTCGCGTTGAAGCCCAACTGGTTGAGCACATCGTGGTAGTACTCGCCGATACGTTTGCGGTCGGGCTCGTCGTTGGTCCACACCGTGATATCCCGATCGGCCGGATTGGCCTCGGCCAGAAGTGCTTTTGCCTTGTCCATATCGGGTCCCGGATAGAGTTTGTACTCCTCGTAGCCCGGCATGCCCGGCGGCAGGATCTGCTGCGTCGGATGCATGCGCCCGCCGAACACCCGGTTGAGCGCCTCCGGGTCGATGGCGTAGTTGACCGCCTGACGTACCCGCACATCGTTGAACGGTGCGGTCTGGTTGTTCATCCAGAAGTAGTAGGTGTTGATCGACTCCTCCATCCGGAAACGGTCGCCGAAGCGGGTTTTCACCTCCTGCAGGCGGTCCGCATCCGGTGGGTCGACCATGAAGTCGATGGTGTTCTGTTCGACACCGGTGACCTGGGCGGTGTTGCTCTTGTTCTGAGTCACGATGATCTTGTCGACGTTCGCGTCGGCGACCTCGGTGGCGCCGGCATCCAGGACGGTCTGGAAGTTCGGGTTGCGCTCCATCGTCAGGGTCTGCGGCGCTTCGACACTCGTGATCATGAACGGGCCGCTGGATGCGGGCGGATTGTTGGTCGCGTCATCGGACAACGGGGTGCTCGGTGGTACGGGCGCCGCGAACGGCAGTCCCAAGACGTTCTCGAAGGTGCCGTTCGGGCCGTCCAGCGTGATGGTGATGTCACCGGTGGCGTCGTCGGTGACGATGCCGGAGATGCTGTCGGCTGTCCCCTCTGCGTATTCGGGCGCCCCGACGATGCCGCTGTAGAACACCGAGCCACCGGAGTCGGCCTTGAACAGTCGCTGGATGGCGTAGGTGAAGTCCGACGCCTTGATGGGGCTGCCGTCGGAGTACTTCATCCCCTGCCGCAGCTTGAGCTTGTAGGTTTTCCCGTCGGGCGAGATCTCGGGCATCCCCTCGGCCAGCCCCGGCACCACCGCGGTGCCCTCTTCGCCCTTCGCATGCTTGTAGGTCAGCAGCGGCGTGTAGGTGTTGTAGAGCGCCTCCCACCCTTCGAGAGTGTAGGACAGCTGCGGGTCGATGTAGTCGGGGAACGACGTCATCGTGATGTTGATTTCGCCCCCGCCCGATGCGTCGGATGCTTCGTCGCCGCCACATGCGGCGACGCCGAACACGGCGACGGCGCAGATACCGGACATGACAATCGTCTTGCGCAGGGCTGTGCGCAGCTTGCTCATCTGGCTCCCTAGGTTCGCGGCTCGGGCGAGTCCCGTCCGCGTCGACGCTTCAAAAGCGATTCGGGTAGCCATCTTGGACGGAAACTTGGGAGAACGCAGCCCAAACTCCGTAAATTTTCTGGTCTCTCAGACAATTGACAGGAAACATTCCTGTAATTAACGCCCACGTCGCCAAATCGGCGGGTCAGGGGTTGATCAGAATTCCGTCGTCCGATGCGGCTTTCAGCAACTGCTGGATGGTCAACTCGCCGTACCCGATGTGCACCGTGCCCCGCCGCGTCCCCAGCCACGGCACCACGCCCGGGTCGGGATCGACGTCGAGGTGATACGCCTGCACCCCCATCAGGTGGTACTGGAAGAAGTTGCCGAGGAAGTCGACCGCGAAGACCAGGCTGCCGATCAGGCTCTTACCCCACATCGCCGCGGCGTTGACCATCGGATTCATCGCCTCACGGTCGCCGATCAACACGATCGGACCGTAGTGCGGTTTGGCACCGCCGCCGGGCACATACGCGGGGAAGAACGGTTGCAGCCCAGGCAGATCCGTGGCCATGAACGCCGCCGGGCTGCCGTACTGGGCGACGTTGACGAAATTGGAGTCGGCACCGTTGCCCGCGACCTTGGTGTTCAGTCCGGGTGATTCGAAGCCGATCCCGGCCAGGCCGGTTCGCTGCGCGACGAACTGCGCCTCCCAGCCGCCCAGCGAGTGACCGGTGACGAACACATCGTCGGCCGCGTAGCCCTGCAGAGCCGCCTCCTCCTGCACCCGCCGCGCGAAGCGAAGCGCGTCGTAGAAGGCCAAGGGGGTTGTGCCGGTGAGGATGACCTGCATATCGGCGGCCACTTGGGCCAACGTGATCAGCGGGTTGACCAACAGGTTCGTCCCGCCACTGGTGCCCTGGTAGGCGATGATGACCTGCCCCTCCGGGGTCACCCAGGCCTTGCCCGACATGCCGGAGAACATGTTGGTCGACTGCATCTGGAATCCGTTGGCGGTCAACGGCACCAGCCCGCCGGGCGCGGTCCCCCAGCCGTACGCGGCCGTCGATGCGTTGAGGAACTGCGCCACCGTCGGGGTCGGTCGGTCGGTCGGTCCGGTGTAGGTCATGGTGGGCAGCACTGGCTGCACGGCCGGCGTGCGGTGCAACCCGACCAGTCGCTCCACTTCGCGGAACGCAGCGAACAACAGATCGTTGATCGGCGCGATGTTGAACGGGCTACGGGGGCCGCTCGCGCTCGCGGTGAAGTCGAGGAACTGCAGCACGGCGTTGATGACGCGACCGGGCAGCTCAGCGCCCTGGCGATCGGGGACAGCGGCTTCGGCGGCGTGGGTGTGGTCACCTCGACAGCGGAGGCGAGAGCACCGACCACCGTCGGTGCCGCGGTCTGTGCGGTCAGCGCGGGCTGCAGCGCCGGGGCTTCGATGGTCAGCACGGCAGTGGTCGCGCCGCTGCTCACGGCCCGCGGGGTGCGGACCGACCGTTCGACCCGGCGGGTGGTGAGCGGCCGGTCACGGTCCAGCTTGGCCCCGGAGCCCGCGCGCTTGGGCGCTGTCCTCGGTTCGGTGAGCGATATGCCCGGCTTGTCGGCTCCGGTTTCGGGTGTGTCGGTATCCGGCGTGTCCGGCTCGGAGCGATCCTTGGGCTCGTCGGACGGATCCGGTTTCCCGGCAGCATCCGGGCCGGCGGAGGTCGAGGACGTCGACCCGGTGTCATCGGCCCACGCCACCCCATGCACGGGTGCGACGACAAGTCCCGCGCTCATCAGCACCGCCGCCACGACGTACCGCAACGATCTGACGTTCTTGCGCTCTGCAGCCTGCAACGCCGACCCCCTACGCCCTGACAACACGCGATGTCATGTGGAGGCTAAGCGACCGCGCGCCACGGCAGGGCCGTTTTCAGCAACTGACGCTGCGCCGGGGCAGCGCATCGACCGTCCGGCGAGGCACCTAGAGCATCCGGTCCAGCAGCGTGCGTGCGACGGCGGTGACCAGGGAGCGGTTGTAGGTGATGGTGAACTCGAAACGCCGGTCCCGGTCGGGCCCGCCTTGGAGATCCGGCCCCTCGCGGGCAATGAGCGCGACGGCGGTTTGGGCTCCCAGTGCCACCACGGTCCATTCACTGCACAGCGGATCTGACTCGCTGAGGGCAACGCCGCGGATCCCGGAGCCCAGGTCCGTTGGAAGCTCTTGACCGAAAATTGCCACCAGCGGCGATCTTTGCGCCAGCCGCAGGTAGCGTCGCGTGGTCCCCGCGGTCAGGTATCGAGCGTCTTGCAGGGTGCTCAGCACTATCGGCGGGTCCGCAGTGTGGATTGCCTGGTCCTCGATGTGCCGCGACAGGGCCGTCAGAATTTCTTTGCGAGCAGTACGCAGCGGTGCGTCGCTGGCGAGCAGGTCGAAAGGCGACTTCGGCAACAGCTGGGGCGGCGGAGCCTTTTCAGGTGGTGACCATCGGTGAACAACGTCACCGGATCCGGTAGTCCAGTACTTGTATCCCTGGCCCAGGGTGGCGCCCAGGGCCAGGGCCTGCTCCAGGTGATCGTCGTTTTCGATCCCTTCGGCGAGGATGGTTGCGCCTGTTCGTTCGTGATGCGCCAGGACGGCGGCGATTGTTCGTATTTGATCGCGCCGGGGTTGGGACTGCACCAGGCGCAGGTCCAACTTGATCACGTCGGGCATCAAAATATCGAGCATGCTCAACGAATCGGGATGCGCACCAACATCATCGAGCGCAATCATGAATCCGTCTCGGCGCAACGCAGCCACCTTCGCCAGCAGCGCGTGCGGGTGGTGGAGCAGGCTGCGTTCCGTGAGTTCGAACATCAATGTCAGCTCATCGCGTCCGCGGGCCAGCAGATCGTTGCCGGCAGGTCCGCAATAGGGGCTTGCCGGCTCGCAGTTGACCGCCAGCAAGGTGCCGCGTGGCAGCCGCCGAGCCAGTGCCGTATCGATCGCGGCATCCACGCACAGCCGGTCCAAGTCGTCCAACTGTCCAACCTCGGAGGCGAAGGTGAATACATCGGTAGGACACGGGATGTTCAGTGACGGCCAGCGGGCCAGCGCCTCGAACCCGATGACGTCTCCGGTGGGCAGCACAACGATCGGTTGGAGAACCGGTGCCAAGCCAACTCCGCGCACCGCAGCCACAATTTCATCGCTCGCACCGATTCCGATGTCATCCACGCACTGAGCGCTCGAACGCCCGACGAATGTCACGCGGGTCCGGACAGCCTTGCCGGGCCGACGATTCCGGAATGCGCGCTCTCCCCCAGCCGGGCGTCGCGCGGGCCCAGCGCTGCCAGCCGGACATCTCCGCCATAGTGTGCGAGTACCCGGGGATCCATCACGCGACGCCACAACGGCGGAACCAAAGCCAGGACAACCATGGTGCCGTAGCCCGCCGGCAACTGCGGTGCCTCGTCGGACGGGCGCAAGGTTTGATAGCGACGACGAGGGTTGGCGTGGTGGTCGGAATGTCGTTGCAGGTGGAACAGGAACACGTTGGCGACAAGTGTGTCGCTGTTCCAGCTGTGCACCGGACGGACGGGCTCATACCGACCGTCCGCGGTCCGTTGGCGCCGAAGTCCGTAATGCTCAAGGTAGTTCACCGATTCGAGCAGGCAGAAGCCGATGATCGCTTGCCCGGCCAGCCAGGGCAGTACACCGGGCCCGAAGCATACCGCCAAGCCCAGGTACAACCCCGCGCTGATCAGCCATCCGCTGACGACGTCATTGCGCAGGCTCCACGGCGACCGGCCGAGCCTGGCGAGTCGGCGACGCTCCAACCCCCAGGCCGACCGGACCCCTCCGGTGACCGACCGGAACACAAACCGGTAGACGTTTTCACCGAACCGAGAACTCGCCGGGTCCTCCACAGTGGCCACCCGCAGATGATGCCCCCGATTGTGCTCGACGAAGAAGTGGCCGTAACAGGTTTGTGCGAGTGCCAGTTTGGCGAGCCGTCGCTCGGCTTTCGCACGCTGATGCCCGAGCTCATGCGCGGCGTTGATGGCAACTCCGCCGATGATTCCCACCGTGAACATCAGCGCGATCTTGCCGCCGGACGTCATCTGCAGCCAACCACCGCCCGCCCACAACCAACACGCAAAGACCAACGACAGGTACTGCGCCGGCAGGTACAGGTCGGTCGCCCAGCGATAGAAGGGGTCGGTGTTCATGGATTCCAGCTCGTTCTCACTGGATTCGTTCAACGACTTACCCACCAGGTAGTCCATGACCGGGACGAGCACGAAGGTGAGGAACGGACCCAACCACCAGAACAGATGTACTCCCGTGGCCTGCACCGCGAGCCACGACGCGAATGCCGCGCCGGGCACGATGGTTCCGAGCAACCAGAGGTACTTCTTGTAGACGCGCCGCGGCGGCAAACCGCGAGGAGCGCTCACCACGGGACCGGGGCCCAGATGCTGCTCGATGTTCGTTGTCTCATCGTGCTTTTCAGTGAGGTAGTGCGAGGTGGCGCCGACGACGGTAACGCCGCCTGCGATGTCATTCTGGGGCGTCATTCGGCGCTCCTCTCTTTTGCGACATGAAAGGGAAATGGCAATGGGGGCGCCGGGATTGCCGACGCCCCCACTGTCTGTCTGAGCTGTGCCCCGAGGGGCCTAGCCGCTACTTATGACGACGCGCCGTCAGCTCCATCTGCGCCGTCGTTGCCGCCGGCACCGCTGCCGCCTGCAGAGCCGGAGCCACCCGTCGCGCCGGTTCCACCGGTCGCGCCGGTGGCACCGGTCGCGCCGGTGCTGCCGCCGGTCCCGTTCAGTCCGCCGGATCCACTTGATCCGCCGGGGCCGAAGATCCCACCGCTGCCTGCACTACCGGCTGCGCCACCGCTGCCGGCCGCACCACCGGAGCCACCTGCGGCACCCGTTCCACCGGTGCCACCGGCACCACCTGCGCCGCCCGTGCCCGCTGCGCCGCCGGAGCCACCGGTTGCGCCCGATCCACCGATGCCACCCGTGCCGCCGACACCGGTGCCACCGGCTCCTGTGCCCGCGCCACCGGCCCCGCCGGCGCCGCCGTTACCGCCTGCGGCTCCGGTACCACCGTCGCCACCTGCGGCACCGGTTCCACCGGTGCCACCGTCGCCGCCGGCCTGGCCTGCGCCGCCGGTACCGCCACTACCACCGGTTCCACCGTTGCCCGCGGCTCCGCCGCCACCGAATAGTCCTCCGGTGCCGCCGTTTCCGCCGGCTCCGGCGTTGCCACCCGCGGTGCCTGCGGTGCCGGTGGTGACGCCATTGGCGCCTGCTCCACCGGTGCCACCCGCGCTACCGGTGCCGCCGGCCTCGCCCGGGGCGCCGATCCCGCCGTTGCCGCCGTTGGCGCCGTTGCCGCCAGTTCCCACTCCGTTGGTGCTCGTGCCCGCGCCACCCGCACCACCCGCGCCACCGTCGGTGGCTCCGGCTCCGCCGTTACCGCCGGCCGCGCCATTGCCGCCGGTGGCTGTTCCCCCGGCCGCGGTGGTGTCGGCTGCGCCGCCGGCTCCACCGGCACCGCCGTTGGCGCCTTCAGAACCGCTCGCCCCGGCCGCGCCGTTGCCACCCGTCGCGACGGGAGCATCGCCGGCTGCCGCGCCGCCCGCGCCACCGGCTCCACCGGGGTTGCCCGTGGTGCCGGGCAGGCCGTCACCACCGGTGGCGACGCCCGCCGCGCCGGCAGCACCTTCGACACCCGCGGGGCCACCGGGGGTGAGGTTGACCCCGTCGGCACCGTCGCCGCCCGGTGTCGTTCCTGGCGTCCCGGTCCCACCTGCCGCGCCAGTACCCGTGGCGTCGGTCCCGTCAACACCCGAAGTGCCGGCACCGCCGACCCCGCCGCGGCCGCCCTGACCCAAGATCGCCAGCAACCCGGCGTTGCCGCCGTTACCACCGTTGGCTCCGACTCCGCCGGCCCCGCCGGCGCCACCGCTACTGAAGTGCGCCAACAGACCGGAACTGCCGCCGTTACCGCCGACCGCGCCGTCGCCGCCTACACCACCGGCGCCGCCGCTGGCAAAGTGCGCCAGCAGACCCGAATTGCCTCCGTTACCACCGGCGGCAGCGGACCCACCGATCCCGCCTGCGCCACCATTGCCGATGAACAGGCCGGCGTTACCGCCCCGTCCGCCGACGACGCCATCCGCGCCGGAGCCCCCGACGCCACCGAACCCGATCAACAGGCCGGCATTGCCGCCGTTGGCTCCGGAGCCCGCCGCGCCGTCGACACCGTTGGCGATGAAGAAGTTGACAATCGGGATCTGTCCCGCGACCCCGATGAGGTTGTACAGCGGCGAATGGGCGCTGATCGCCGCGAAGGCAGCAAGTGCGTTCGGCGTCGGGGCGATCTGGCTGATCACGAAGTCCGCGCCCGAGAAGTTGTTCGACGGACAACCGTCAGCGACGACCAAGCAGTTGACGCCCCCCGCCGGCTGCACCGACGGGTTCGTCAACGGTGCGGCCTGAGCCGTGCCGGGAGCAAGGGCGAACAACGCCCCGGCGCCGGCGATCGCGATTCCGGTGGCATAGGGATACATGGATTTCTTCATTGAGTAGCTCCTCGTTCGGGCCCGACAGGGGCCGCAAAGCGGATTTGCCTGATGGCAATCCGCCCACACCCATGACTGCCGCTGGCGATAGCGCGAGCATGTCCCATTATGGTCACAGTCCTGCATGTATGCTCGTAACCATACAGTATTGCGCATATGCATGTCACTGTTTAGGGCAAATCTCGGGGCGATCTCGCGGTTTGCTGCAACGGAGGCTTGAATATCGTCGAAACGAGCACGGAAACCGGCGCCGGGAATTCCGGGCGCGCATCGGATGGACCCACACCCGGCGATGTGCCATACCCTGTCCCGGTGGCACAGGCGACGTGGTGGCGATATGTCGTGACGGTGACGGGGAATGCAACCCAGAAAGACATCGCCGCCGCTACCGGCATCGATCAATCCAGCATCTCCAGGTGGCAAAGCGGCACCAACACACCGCGAGCCGAGGCGGTCGTGACCTTCGCGCGGACGTATCGCCGGTCGCCGGTCGAAGCCCTCGTCGCCGCGGACTACCTGTCGAGCGAAGATGCCGGCGTTGTCGAGATGACGACCCTCACCGGCGACCTGACCCGGGTGTCGATCGATTCGCTACTGGGCGAGATCCGACGTCGGGTGTTGGCCGCAGACCCCGAGGCCGGGCCGCATTGGCCGGCCGGCTGGTCCGCCGATAACCCGGCAGTGGGCCGGCGTGAGGATGGCGAGTAGCGCCGCGATTTCGTTGGCCGAAAGATCTTCTGGCCGAACTCGTGACATCACCTGCTGCAACTCCCACCGCAGATGCGGCAGCAACACGGGCCGCCCCACCTTGGCGTAGCCGCGCGCCGCGTTGATGCGGTCACCAACCTCCGACAGTTTCATCCGGTCAACCTGACTGCTGACGAGTGCCGCGCACTGGAGCGAACGGTGACTCTTCGACAAACGCCAGTATTACACTGCGTAGGAGTTGCTCGCAAGCAAACTTGCGTCGCCGAAGATTTAAACCTCTTTAGCCTACAAAAATTTACGACATTGCTGTTCAGCACTATGCGGCCCTCCGCGACGCTCGCCAAGCTTTGATATCCAGCAAACGCCATTTCAGACCAGAAACGAACCGAGACACGCACTCACACTTACGTCGCGCAAACGCAGCACAGCTACTCGGCCGCGTATCACGTCAAGCCAGCTGAGCTCGGACGTCTCGGGCTTGTTCCGTTGTAGCGAATACCAGCCCGTTCCGCGGCAACTGACCCGCAGACCCGTCACCCGTTCAAAGCGCGATCCAGATTGATGGCCGCACTGATGAGAGCAAGGTGGGTGAACGCCTGCGGGAAGTTGCCGACCTGGTCGCCGGTCGCACTGACCTGCTCGGCGTAGAGCCCGACGTGATTGGCGTAGGTGAACATCTTCTCCAGTGCCAGCTGGGCGTCGGCGAGCCGACCCGCCCGGGTGAGCGCTTCGACATACCAGAACGAGCAGATCGAGAAGGTGCCCTCCTTGCCGTCGAGGCCGTCGGTGCCCGGCTCATACCGGAACACCAGACTGTCGGTGACCAGATGCTGTTCGACGGCACGCAACGTCGAGAGGAACCGCGGATCGGCCGGCGACAGGAACTTCATCATGGGCATCAGCAGCAGCCCCGCTTCGAGGTCGGTACCACCCTCGACCCGGGTGAACGCCTCCAGGTCCGAGTTCCACGATTTGGTCATGATCCGGTCATAGATTTCGTCGCGGGCCCTGCCCCAGGCCACCAGGTCCCCGGGCAGCCCGCGCGCCCGGGCGATCCGGATGGCGCGCTCGATGGCCACCCAGCACATCAATCGCGAGGTCGTGTACGGCATCGCCTCGTCGCGGACCTCCCACATGCCCGCGTCGGACCGATCCCAGTTCTCGGCGACCCAGTCGACGATGTCGCAGACATCCATCCACGCGTCGTGGCTGATCCCCGGACCGTACTTGTTGAACAGGTAGACCGAGTCGATGATCTCCCCGTAGATGTCGAGCTGCAGCTGCGTGGCCGCCGCATTGCCCACCCGAACCGGCCGCGAGCCACGGTGTCCCGACAGGTGGTCGAGTTCTTGCTCCTCGGGCAGATTGCCGTCGATGTCGTAGAGCACCCGAAGCGGCCCCAGCCGCTTGTCGTCACCATCGCGCTGCCCCATCCGCTCGGACAGCCATCGCGTGAATTCCCTTGCCTCGTTCAGAAATCCGAGCCGCAGCAGCGCGTACATGCTGAAGCCTGCGTCACGAATCCACACGTAGCGGTAGTCCCAGTTGCGACTGCCGCCGATCGGGGCGGGCAGGCTGGTGGTCGGCGCGGCGATGATCGCGCCGCTGGGCTCATGGGTGAGCAGTTTGAGCGTGATGGCCGAGCGGTGCACCGTCTCACGCCAACGTCCGGTGTAGGTCGAGCTCGCGATCCATTCGCGCCAGAACTTCGTGGTCGCGTCGAGTAACGCATCCGTGCGGCCCATCGAACCGGCAGTGACCTCGTCACCGTCATCGAGCATCTCCAACACGAACAACGCGGTGTCACCGGTGCCGAGCTCGAAATCTGCTGTCACGATGCTGTTCTCGCCGCTGTCATCGATCGTCATTTCCGTGGAGGCAGACAGCCCCAGCCGTACACCGTCACCGGTGACCAGCACGCCGTCCCCGGAACGTTGCGCGGTACAGAATTGACGCGCGTAGTCGGGCCGCGCGTCCAGTCGCATCTGCAGCGTCAGGCACCCGCGCACCCCGCTGATCCGCCGCACCAGCCGCTGCCGGTGTTCAGGTTCGTCGGGCGAGATCACCGGCATGAAGTCATGCACCTCGGCGACGCCGTCATCGGTCAGGAATCGGGTGATCAGCACGGCGGTGTCGGGGTAGTAGAACTGCTGGGTCCGGGTGACAGCAGTGGTGGGCGTCAATTGCCAACTGCCACCACGGTCTTGATCCAGAATCGACCCGAAGACACTGGGCGAGTCGAATCTCGGCGCACAGAACCAATCGATGGTTCCGTCGGTGCCGACCAGCGCGCAGGTGCGCAGATCGCCGATGAGGCCATGCTGGGAGATCGCGAGAGGACGCTCACTCATCGGGCAGCCACCAGTCGGTCAGCGCCAGCGCTTCCTCCGGACCCCACGATCCTTTCCCATAGGTCTGTGCCGCCGGCGGTGCATCGAGCACCGGCTGGCACACCTGCCACAGCCGATCCACCTCGTCGGAACGGGTGAACAGCGTCTGGTCGCCGCGGATGACGTCGAGCAGCAACCGCTCATAGGCCTCCAGCGGAACCTCATCGGACACCGTGTCACCGAGATCGAAGCTCACACCGACCGGCATCAACTCCAGGTCCGGACCGGGGCGTTTGGCAAGCAGCCGCGCACCGATCGCCGGTTCGTCCGTCAATTCCAGGACAAGCCGGTTCGGGCCGTGCCCGTCGCCACGGAACGGACCCGCGCTCGGTGCCCGGAACGTCAGCGTGACGGTGCGTCGGGTGTCACCCAACGTCTTGCCGGTCCGTAGATAGAACGGCACGTCCTGCCAGCGCGGGGTGTCGACGAAGGCCTCCAAGGCCACGAACGTCTCCACCGCCGAATCGTCGGCGACATCGTCCTCGTCGCGGTAGCCGTCGTACTGCCCGAACACCACACGGTCGGGATCGAAGGGGCGCAGCGCCTCGAACACCGCGGCTTTCGCATCGCGCAGCGACACCGCGTCGGCACGTGGCGGCGGCTCCATCGCGACGAAACCGAGCACCTGACACAGGTGGGTGGTGATCATGTCGCGAAAGCAGCCCGTCGATTCATAGAAACTGCCGCGGCCCTCGACGCTGAGTTCCTCGGGGACATCGATCTGCACCGACTCCAGATGTTCACGGTTCCAGGCGGACTCGATCAGACCGTTGGCGAAGCGAAGCGCCAGGATGTTCTGCACCGCTTCCTTTCCCAGGAAGTGGTCGATCCGGTACACCCGGTCCTCGTCGGCAATCTGCTTGAGCGCCGCGTCGAGATCACGCGAGGACGCAAGGTCGGTGCCGAAGGGCTTCTCGACCACGATGCGCGCATCCTCGGCCAACCCCTGATGGCCGAGCATGTCGATCATGGACTGCATGGCCTCAGGCGGAACCGACAGATAGATCACCACCCGCGCATCGTTGCCGAGCTTTTCCCGCGCTTCGCGTACCGCCGCAGCCAGGTCGGCGCCGTCAGCGGCGTCAGATGTCTGAAAACATATACGGGACAACAAATCCGAGAGGACAACTTCGTCCAGGGCGTCGGCCGACCCGCGCAGGGCGGTGCCGATGTCGTCGCGGAACTCGTCATCGCTGCCCGGTGAATGACGGCCCGATCCGATCACGGTGTAGTCGGTGGGCAGCCGCTGCGTCGCCGCAAGCCGGTACAGACCGGGAAACAGCTTTCGCCGGGCCAGATCGCCGGTGGCGCCGAACACCACGAAGACATGTGGGCTCAGTTCGGGGCGGGGCACCGGGGGTTAATGCCCGGTACACGCCCTCGGCTAAACACCTGGGCCAGGATCACCGCATACTCGGCAACAACGATCGATCAGGTCAATGTGGCGCCGGCCGGCTTCCACAACAACGCGCCGATCACCAGGCCCACGAACGGCACCGCAGCCAGGACCGTGCTGAGCGTGGCACTGCCACCGGTGACGAGGGTGAAATTGGACAGCACCAGCCACAGGCTGGCCAGCAGACCCAGCACGGCCAGCACCGGAGCGATCCTGGTGTGCCACACCCCGCCGCCGAGATCGCGGTTCTTGAGGAAGAAGACCAACACCGCCACCGACGTGGTCAGCATCAGCAGCACCATACCGACGGTTGCGACACCCGCCATGGAGCCGAAAACACCGACCAGTGGGTCGATTCCGAGCAGGGCCAGGATGCCGACGATGACGGCCGCCGTCACAGTCTGCACCACCGATGAGAACGCCGGCGACTCATGGCTGTCGTGCACCGCCCCGAGGCGTGCCGGCAGCAAGCCCTTGCGCGACAGCACGAACTGGTAGCGAGCGATCACGTTGTGGAAGGACAGCACACAGGCGAAAAGGCTGGTCAGCAGCAGGATGTTGACGATGTCGCGGCCGACGCGGCCGAGCGCGGCATCGGTGGTGTCGAGCAGCATGTTGCCCTCCCCGTCGAGGGTCTGCTGCGCGGTGGCCGCGACCAGGTCGGGTCCGATCGCCACCACGAAGGCCCACACGGTCAGCGTGTAGAAGGCGCCGATGAGGATGACCGCGGCGTAGGTGGCGCGCGGGATCGTCCGTTCGGGTTCCCGGGCCTCGTCCCGGAAGACCGCGGTCGCCTCGAATCCGATGAACCCGGTGAGCGCGAAAAGGATGGCGATGCCGATGGCGCCCTGGCCGAACACATCCGGGGTGAACGAGACGAAGGTGATGCCGGCCGGGCCGGGGTCGGCGACGATGGCCAGATCCAGGATCACCACGATGCCGATCTCCAGGGCCAGCGCCACGCCGAGCACCTTGGCGCTCAGTCCGATGTGCCGGTAACCCAGCACCGCGACGACCGCAAGAATGGCGAACGAGTAGACCGGCCAGGGGATGACCGGACCGTCGTAGAACGCGACCGTGTCGCTGATGGCCCAGCCGATGTAGCCGTAGATGCCGACCTGGATCGCGGTGTAGGCGATCAGCGCCACCACCGCGATCCCCTTGCCCATCCGCTCACCGAGACCGACCGTGACATAGGAGAAAAAGGCGCCGGCCTCCGGAACGTGCGGCGTCATGGTCACGAACCCGACGCTGAAGACCAGCAGCACCAGCGAGGCGGTCAGAAAGCCGACCGGGGCACCCGCACCGTTGCCCAGGCCCATCGCCAGCGGCATGTTCCCGCCGATGACGGTCAGCGGGGCCGCCGCCGCGACGACCATGAAGACGATTCCGACGGGGCCGAGATGCCCGGACAGGCGCTTACTTTCGGTGGTGGTCATGAGTTCTCCTGAAGAGCCGAGGTGAGCAGGTCGTGGTCGAGGGCGTGCACGGTGTATCCCCGGTAGCCGGTGACCGTTTCGGCGGCCACCATGGCGTTGACGATGGCCTCTTCGGTGGCCTCGATGGTGAGGTCGAACAGCAGGTCCATCAGAAGTGGACCCACCATGCGCAGCGGGATCTCCGCCGGGATCCCGGTGACATCCCCGTTCGCCCCGTAGGACGGGATGCCGCGGTTGCCGGTGGTGAACGCGAGCATCAGGTCACCGCTGTACTGTTCGCCGGTGCCACCGAGTCGGCCGACGCCCAGCGCCGCGCGCTGGGCCAGTCGCCGGCACTGGTGCGGCAGCAGCGGCGCATCGGTGGCGACGATGACGATGATCGACCCCGAGCCCGGCGCATACCCGGGCGGGTAGGCGGGCAGCGGCACGCTCGGCTGTGTGACCGATCTTCCGTTGATCCGAAGCCGTTCGCGGCGGCCGTGATTGGCCTGCACCAGCACACCGACGGTGTAATCGTGCACCCGCGAGGCGGTCCCGATACCGCCCTTGAACTGGTGGCAGATCATCCCGGTGCCGCCACCGACATTGCCCTCGGCGACGGGTCCGTCGGCGGCAGAGGCCAGTGCCGCGCGGACGTGTTCGGGGCGGACGTGAAAACCGTTGATGTCGTTGAGAAATCCGTCGTAGGTCTCCCCCACCACCGGCAGCGACCAGTACACCCCGTCACCGCGCACGCGCACCTGCTCGGCCACTAGGCTGTCGCGTACCACGCCGACACTGTGGGTGTTGGTGAGTCCGATCGCGGTGGTGAGCTCTCCGGATTCGCGGATCCACTCCAGCCCGGTCAGCTCACCACTGCCGTTGAGGACATGCGACCCGGCGAAAAGGGGCTCGGTCCAGATGTCGTCGTGCGGGACGACGACGGTCACGCCGGTGTTGACGCCGTCACCCTGCAGCGTGGTGTGACCGACTCGCACACCTGGCACGTCGGTGATGGCGTTGTGGGGTCCGGTGGGGTGTTCCCCGATGACCACGCCGAGATCTCTGGCACGCATTGGTTTCATTTCGTTCAGGAGTTATTTTCCTATTTGGAAAAGAACTATGCGCCCGCGTACGCCTCCGCGCAACAGAAACGGCAAAATAGGGACGATGGCGCGACCGAACCGGCAAGAAGAGCGACGTGGCGAGATCCTGGATGCCGCCATCGCCGTCATCGAGCGCCACGACCTGGCCTCCCTCAAGCTCGCCGACGTGGCCGCCGAGCTCGGCCTGACCACCAATGCGCTGCGGTACTACTTCAAGGACATGACCGAGCTGCTGTCCGAACTGGCCCTGCGATCCGATGTCCGCTTCTACGACGAACGCCTGCAGATCGGCGCCCGGACCGACGATCCGGCCACCCAGCTGGCATTGACCATCGCGGCCGGCCTCCCGTCCGGTCCCGAGGACGCCGAATGGCGCGCGATCTGGCGCGCGGTGCTTGCGGCCGGATTCGAACTCGATCAGCGCCGCGACGTGCAGGCCATCTATCACCGCCAGGTCGACCTCTACAGCGACCTGCTCACCACCGGTGCGGAGAGCGGCGCATTCCGGCTGAACTCTCCCGCTCGCGATATCGCCATGACGTTGATGTCGATGGAGGACTATCTCGGCTATCGCATCGTCGCCCGCGACCCGGCATTGGATCGCCGGACGGCGTTGCGCCTGATGCGTGAGTACGCCCGGCTGGCCACCGGGGCCACCCTCCCCGTCACGCCGTGATCACACCCCGATGGTGACGGCGGGGTAGTTCTCCACATAGGTTTCACCGGAGCTGCCGTGGTAGGTGCAGGTTCGGGCATCCAGATCGACCACCCAACGCACCACACCGGCCTCCCACGCCGACGAGATGAACTGCTCGAAGGGCGCCCGCCCCTCCTGGTCGGCCCGCAACGCGCGAATCAGCGCGCCGGAGTCGAACGACGGGATCTCGGCGAGTCCGTGCAGCAGCGGGGTGCCCTGCTCGACCACCGCTCCCGCATCGGTGTGATAGATCCGCTGCAATGACGGCAGCAGCCATTCGTTGCGGCGAACCCCTGCGCGACGCAAAGTCTCGGCCAGGTAAGGGAATCCCCCGATCTCCGGGCGCACGTCCGTCGCCGCCTGGAACGCGCGCCGCAGGTTCTCGAGTGCCATCGTCATGGCGCCCATCCTAGGCTACTATGACAACATGTTGTCAAGTGGCGACGAGTTCGCGCTCCTGGTGGCCGATGTCTACGAACTGGCCGGCGCGTTGCGGCAGTCCGGAGAGTCCTTGGCCGCCAAGGAAGGGCAAACACAGGCGCGGTGGCAACTGCTGAACGCGGTGTCCGGGGACGGTCTCCCCGTGCCTGCCGCCGCACGCCGACTGGGCGTCACCCGCCAGGCGGTGCAACGGGTGGCCAACGATCTGGTCTCCGAAGGGCTGGCCGATTTCACCGCCAACCCCGGGCACCGGACGTCACCGGTCCTCGGTCTGACCAGCAAGGGGCGCGTGGCCTTGGCGGCGATGAACCGGCGCGCCGGCGCCGCCAACCAGCGCGCCGCCGATCGGGTGGGTGCCGACACCGTCACCGCCATGCGGGCCGGAATCCAGGAAATCCTCGCCGCTTTGGGCTGAAAGGTCACGACGCATCCACCCGGCGGTCGACGCTCAGTCGAACCGGCTTCCCCGTCGGATCTCTGCCGATCAACCCGAGCGACTCAAATGCCTGCAGCCATCCCTCCATCGGCCACCATCCCCATTTCTGTTCGAACACTGCAGCATTGCGCAGAATGTCATCGAGGTGTTCGACCGGGGGATCGGACACCGGGTGGTACTGATGGAAGGCGTCCGCGCCACCGACCCACTTCAGGAAGACGTCCTGAGCTGCCGCGCGTTGGGCGAAATCGGTGTCCTCGCCGCCATAACCGCGGTAATCCTCCGAGAAACCGCCGATCCGGCACCAGGTGGGCGACGTCACGGCGAAGGACAGCGACCAGAACAGCCGATAATCGGCGCCGGCCACGATTCGGTGGCCGGGCGGTGCCGGGCGGGCCGGATGCGGACTGGCCAGTTCATGCAGTCGATCCATCGGATAGCCGTCCGGCCCCGCTGGGGGCAGATAGGTCACCGGACCGCACAACAGCGCCTCCGCATGCTCGGGTTGTTGCGCGGCCTCGTAGTAGCACGACACGAGTTCGCGTCCGGGTATGCAATCGACATCGAGGAAGACGAGCAGGCCCGACCCTTCCTTCAGCGCGGTGGCCGCGCCGAGGTTGCGCGCACGGGACACGGGCAGCGCTGGGTCCCCGGCCGAACAGTCGACCAGAACGGTAGGCACATCGGCCTCGCCGATCACGTTCGAGACGTCCGGGTCATCAATGGCGACAACCACATGCAGGTCGCAGAGTCGCGTGTTGCGGCCAAGTCCGATGCGCAGGTTGCGCAGGTGCGCGGGCCTGCCGTGCACGGTGGTGATGACGGCGGTTTTCATCGGGCGAACCTTCCCCGGCACCGAAGAGCCGTGTCCTCTATTGCCTTCGCCGCTCGACTCGCGGCACCTTCGGTCTCCCACAACTTCCAGCGCTCGCTGTCGATCGATTTCGCCCGATCCAACAGTGCGGGCCAGGCGTGTCGTTGTGGCCAACGGGATGCGACGACCGCGAGCTGGTTGCGGTGCAGCACTTCCGCAGTCGTTCGTTGTTCGTCGAACGGTCGGGGCTGCGGGATCACGATCGTCGGCCGGGACGCAGCAGCGACATCGGCGATGCTGTTCTGCCCTGCGTGCGTCACCACCACATCAGCCGCGCTCAGTTGCGGCCACGGATCCGCGGCCCAGTCACCGGGATTCGCGCCCAGCGACATCCAGGTGACGGAATCACGACCTTCGCTGCGGTTCATGTCGCCTTCCCGAACGCACATTCCTTCGGCGCCGGAAAGCACGACGACCTTCGTGCCGGAATGCTCGTCTTCGCATCGCGGCCGGCCATCGAATCGGCTGATCCCGCCCACGAACGCCGTCTTGTTCTCATACGGCCGCAGCCACGAGGGCACCCGTAGGTCCTTCGGCCAGGCCGCGATGATCTGGTCAGCCATCCTGTGCACCAGTCGATGTGGCGCATCGATGCGGTTTCCGGGCAGAGCGGTCACCACCACCGGCACACCGAGCAGCCGCACGAACACCGCCACCTCGACGGACACGTCGACGACGAACACCTCGGGTTGGGCGTCCTTGACCCACTGCACGATGGCAGCCATCCGGTCGCCGTATCCGGTGTCGGATTGGGGCGCCCAGTGCAGGGCGCCATTCGCGGTCGGGTTCAGCGCACGCCCGGCGGCGTGGTCGTCACGCGGAAGCTCGACAACCGAGGTGAACGGGTGCGGTTCCGGCACCGGCCGACTGGTCAGCACGGTGACCGGACGGCTCAGCCGCGCGCCGATACTCATCGCTCGCGCGAGGTGCCCGAACCCGTGATGGTGCACGTAGTAGCCGATCATCGTCCTCGCCCCCGGATTCTGTGATCATCTGCTGATACAGGGTCAGATACTGGTTCAACATCGCGTCCGCCGAACAGCGGTTTTTGGCGTGCCTGCGGACCGCATACCTGTCCAGCGCAAGGACTTCCGGTACCGCAGCTGCCATGGCATCCACATCCCCGGGGGTCACCAGCCTCCCGGCACACGGGTCGAGCAGTTCGGGTATACCGCCCCGGGCAAAAGCCACCACCGGTGTCCCGCAGGACAATGCCTCGGCCACCACCAATCCATACGGTTCATCCCAGGCCGGGGTGACAAGCGCCGCCGACGATGAACCAACGAGCTGCACCAGTTCGTCGTGGGTGAGGTGCCCGGCATAGCGGATCTGGTCATCGAGCATCGGTTCGACGAACTGGGCGTAGTACGTCGGGTCGGAGACAGGTCCGGCCAATACCAGGGGCATTCGGGCGCGACGCGCAGCCGCGGCGGCCAGGTGAGTCCCTTTCTCCGGCGTGATCCGGCCGAACCACACGAGCCGGTCTCCTCCGGGACCGAAGGCCCATTGCGCAGTGTCTATTCCGTTCGGAACCACCTGGATACCGGGGGTGATGTGTGCCCACGAAGTTGCGGTGTGCCGGCTCACCGCCGCCAGCCGGGTGCCCTCTCCCGACGCCGCCGCCAGCGCAGACTCCAGCCATGGCGTCGGCGGGGTGTGCACCGTGGTCAGCATCGGTACATCCAGCATCGGGGCCATCGCCACCGGCAGGTGGTGCAAGCTGTGGTTGTGCACGACGTCGAAGGAGTCGGTGTTGGCCAATTCGAGCATGACGCTCAGATACGCGTGGTGGTCGGCCATGAACGCCTCGGCGGGCATGGACGTGTCGCGCTTTGCGTTGTCGGACAGTGCAAGGCGGCGAACCGTCAGCGCTTCCCATCCCGGCGCGGCGTCCGATCCGGCACCGGCGAACAGTGAGACGCGGTGCCCGCAAGCGGCCAGTGCCCGCGCCAGGTGCCAGACGTGCGATTCCAGTCCGCCCGCGAAGGGCTGCCGGATCGGGAAGCGGTTGGAGGCGATCAGCGCGATCCGCAACGGGGCGGTCATGACGCCGCTTCCTGATAGAGCCGGGCATGCTCAGCGGACAGCGCGACACGCTCCCGGTAGCGGTCCGGCCAACGTGCGCGCGGCGCGGACACTCCGGCACTCCACCGTCTGTGCGTCGCGCTCACCGCACGGTGTAGCGAGTTCTCGTCGAATGTTCCCTCGGTCAACTCGAATACCTCGCACGGGCGTTGCTCCCCGTAGAAGCCGCAACTGGGAGCGACCACTTCGGTACCGAGGTCGTAGCAGGCCTCCAGCCATCCCGAGTGCGAGCCGAAACGGTAGGGCAACACCGATACGTTGAGCGACGCGAGGTAGTCCCAGAGCTGAGTATCTGTGAAGTACGGATGAACCTTGACCCGCACCCGTTGGTGCCGTGCGTAATTCATCAAAGTGCGACCCACGTCGGGAGCGAACCAATGGTTGTCCGGATCGAAGATCTCGTCGTGGACGTCGATCTGTAGGACGGCACCCGGTAGCGCTGCCACCGATTCGACAAGGGTGTCCAGAATCGCCAGCGGATCCATGTTCGCCCGCAGACTCTTCACGTGGACGCCCACGACGAATTCCGCGCTGCGCGCGCGGGGGCGCTCGATCCAGTGGTTTCCGAGTACATGCGGGTGCGGTAGTACGTGGGGTTTGCGGCCCCACCGTTCATCCACTGCGCGGGCGGCGCCCTCCGTCAGGGTTATCAAGGCGTGCGCAGCGGAGACCAGGACTTCCTGTTGATCTTCGTGCGCCGAGGGATCGGGATGATGGGGATTGCGCAGATCGTGCACCGTGTAAATCAGCGGCTTTTCATACTTCTTGAGCTGCGCTACGGCACCGACGAGATCTTTAGTGGTCACCGCATCGAATCCGAAGTGGATATGGAATGCGTCGAAGTCCTCGTGATGCCGGGCGATCCAGTCCGGCTCCAACATCATCGGCGGCCACCAGCCCCCTGGCACCTTGCGCCCGTCGGCGGGCACGGGATCCTCCAAGCGAACAACCGATTCCAGTTCTCCGGGATGGGACAGATGCTGCACATATACGTGCGACGCAGGGACAGAGGCAATGCGCAAGGCAGACTCCTCACGGAAAGGACCGCGGTCGATAGCACAGTTGACCCGGGTAACCACGGGCCGGCGTACCCACCTGTTCTGGAGGTCGCTGCGAGCACGGAGTACCCGCGCCGAACCGAAAGAAACGCGACGTGCCGGAGGTTTAACGGCAGGTTCCGCCGGTAATGCACTGTGCGAAGGGCGGTGTTCCGCCACGTCTCCAGCGATGGGATTCTCGTATGACGAACGTCGAGACGAAGCCTGCCGACCAGGCTTCGATACCCGAATTGATAGACCGCCTGACCACTCAGACCTCACGTCTGGTGCGCGACGAGATTCAGTTGGCACAGAAGGATTTTCAGCTGGCCACCAAACGCGCGGGGGTGGGTGCCGGCCTGTTCAGCACCGCAGGCCTACTCGCCTTTGTCGGCCTGCTGGCCGCAGTGACCGCTGCGATCGCGGCACTGGCCCTGGTCTTGCCCGTCTGGGCCGCGGCGGTGATCGTCGCAGCGGTGTTGCTGGCCGCCGCCGGTATAGCCGCCGTCGTCGGGAAGAAACAGGTCGAGCAGGCTCCCGCGGCGGCAAAGGAAGTGGTCTCCAGCGTGACCGAGGACATCAACACCGTGAAGGAGGCACGTCATGGCCGGGGCTGATGATCGGCCGGATCCGGCGCACGGCGCGAGTGTCGAAGAGATCGCCGAGGACATCGAACGCACCCGACACGAGGTGGGCGAGACGGTGTCGGCTCTGACCGACAAACTCGATGTGAAGGGGCGAGCGCAGGACAAGGTCGCCGACACCAAAGAGCGCGTCGCCGAAGCCGCCGAGACCGCGCGCCACGACGTCGTCGACGCCGTCACCGACGACGCCGGGGCCATCAAGCCGGGTCTGCCTGCCGCCGCCACCGTGGTGGCGACCGCGGCCGTTCTGCTGGGCGTCATCCTCTGGCGCCGCCGTCGACAGGGAGGCAAGCCATGACCACCTACAAGTCGAGCATGACCGCGAAGTTGATGTATCGCCCCGTCGGGCTTGCCAGTTCGCTGGCCGGCGGACTGGTCGCCGGCGCGATCTTCAAGCAGATCTGGAAGCGTGCCTCCGACGGCGAACATTCCGACCCGCCGTCGCCGCTGGCCCGCGACTATTCCTTCAAGGAAGTAGTGCTTGCCGCCGCGCTTCAGGGACTGATCTTCTCCGTCGTCAAGACCGTGATCGACCGGCAGGGTGCAAAGGCATTCGCTCGTTGGACGGGCGAATGGCCCGGCGAATGAACGTTTCCGCTCGGTTGGTGCGGGTATACGACACCGCGTGACTCTTGCCTCTATCAGCGTCGAACCCAGATTGCCCGACCCACGTGGCCCGCTGTCCCTGGCGGTGACCGAGCTTCTCGCCGAGCGCGCGCCCGTGAACCGGCTCACCCAGGTCGAGGCATCCATCAGCGACGCCGATCCATTCGGGTTGGATCTACAACTGGCGCTGTATATTTGCTACGAGCTGCACTACCGGGGTTTCGAAAAGGTGGACCCGGGCTGGGAGTGGAATGCCGGTCTGCTGCACCTGCGCGGACGACTGGAAACCTCGTTCCTCGACGAAGTCCGCGACCGGGTCGGCGAAATCGGCGCCGACGACACCGCGGCCGCCGAGATGCGGCGGCTTTCGATCGAACCGGCCGACGGTGAGGGGCTGTCGTATCACCTGCGCGACTTCGGCACCTGGTCGCAGATGCGGGAGTACTTCGTGCACCGCTCGCTGTATCACCTCAAGGAGGGTGATCCACACGCGTGGGCGATCCCGCGGCTGATCGGGCAGGCCAAGGCTGCGTTCGTCGCGGTCGAATTCGACGAGTTCGGCGCCGGTCGCGGCGCACGCCTGCACCAGCAACTGTTCGCCGATCTGCTGGACGCCGCCGACCTGGACTCGCGCTACCTCGGCTACATCGATCACGTCACCGCCGAGGCGCTGGCGGCGGTGAACCTGATGTCGCTGTTCGGGCTGCACCGCAGGCTGCGTGGAGCCGCAGTCGGACACTTCGCCTCCACGGAGATCACCTCACCTCCCGGCTCCCAGCGACTGGTGGACGCGCTGCGCCGGATGAACGCCCCGCTGCCCTGCATCGCTTTCTACGCCGAGCACGTCGAGGCCGACGCGGTGCACGAGCAGGTGGTGCGCACCGACGTCGTGGGCGATATGGTCGCCCGCGAACCGCATCTCGATCGAGATGTGGTGTTCGGTATCCGGGCGCACGCGCTCGTCGAGGACCTGCTCGCCGACCACATGATGCGGTGCTGGGCCGAGGGCGCATCCTCGTTGCGCCGCCCAGTTGACTGATCCCGACACTTCGTTGCCTGGATACGCTTGCGTCGTTTGACCTTCCAGTGCCACCGGTAGCGCCGCACGCCCCGACCACCGCTAGTATTCGGTCAATTATCGGGTCGGGCGAGCATGGATATCGGAGGTGACGATGGCGGGCGAACCAGAATCGGTCGTCGGTAACCCCAAGGTGGCTACCGGCTGCACCATCGAGGACCGCACGATCGGCCAAGTCACCGTATTGGCAGTTTCCGGCACACTCGATGTGCTTTCCGCCCCGGACCTCGAAACCCGGATCAAGGCTACGGCCGCAACATCCCCCGCTGCCGTGGTCGTCGACCTCGGCGATGTGGACTTCTTGGGCTCGTCCGGGATGGGGGTGCTGGTCACGGCGCATTCGAATCTGACGCCGGCTGCACGGTTTGTTCTGGTGGCCGACGGGCCCGCCACGAGCCGGCCGCTCAAACTGATCGGGATTGCCGACATCATCGACATCTTCCCCACCCTCGACGAGGCGCTTTCCGCCCTGTCTGGCGACTGACGCTCATCGAGAGCCCCTTGCGCGACAAGGGGCGCACAATACCGGCGCTAGGGACGGTCGGGGCCGGCCGAGACGATCCTTTCGGCCACCTCGATCAGTTTGACGTTCATGTCCTGAGACAGATGCCGCAGCGCGTCGAACGCTGCGACGCCGTCGATATTGAACCGTTCCATCAGCATCCCTTTGGCCTGCCCGATCAGGTCACGGCTGCCCAGGGCTGTCTGGAACTGCCTTTCCCGATGCAACGAGTTCCACGCCAGGGTCGTATGAGCCGCAAAAACCCGGGCCAGCTCGGCTGCGTCCTCGTCGAACGATCCGGCGGCCTCTGCTTGGAAGTTCAGCGCGGCGATCCCAGAAGAAGGCGTGTCGAGCTGCACCGACAACACCGACCGAACCGGGGTTCGTTTGGTGACCTCCCTGCAGTACGACGGCCAGCGCTGCTCGGCTTCCAGGTCGTTGATCAGCATGGTGTGGTTCTCCCATGCGGCCGACAGGCATGGCCCCTCACGAAGCTCGCCCTGCAGGTCGTCGAGCAACTTTGCGAAGTCGTGCGTCGCGCCCACCGAAGTGACCTGGCCGTGCTCGTCGACGAGCGTGATACCGGCGTATCGGGCACCGGGGATCGAGGCCACTGTCGCTTCGTTCAGCTCGCGTAGGACTTGTTCGACGTCGGTCTCACCCCGCTGCTGGAAAACTACGGCGCGTTGCATGGCATCGTAGAAACGTCGCCGTTCGCCCGTGGGATCACCGTCAACCAGAGTCACAATTCATCATTGTGGGCAGCGCGCACAGCTTCAGCAACTAAGACCACCCTTACGAGGTCACTATCCGGAAACCGAACCGCTCAGCGGGAACACCGGACGGCTCTTCAGTGGATATCGGTCGGCCCGAAACCGAGCCCCTGCACGGCTCTTTGTACGGATGTTCGAGAAAAGAGGAGAATGCCGTCATGACGTTCTTGGAGAAGCGGGATCTGGCCGCGAGGATGGCCGAGCTGGCTCGCACCCTCGCCGGCCCACGCAACCTCGACGAAGTGCTTTCTGGGGTTGCCTCCGCGGCCTTGGAACTCATTCCTGGGGTAGATGCTGCGGGGGTTCTGCTCATCGGCAAGGAAAACACCTTCGAGACGGTGCCGAAAGACGCGAGTTTGACCAATGAACTGCACCGCCTTCAGATGCAGTTCGACGAGGGGCCCTGTGTGCAGGCGGCGCTGGGCGACCTGATCGTGCGCACCGATGATTTCCGCGAAGAGACGCGTTGGCCCCAGTATGCGCCGGCATGCGTGCAGATCGGCGTCCTCAGCGGCTTGTCATTCAAGCTCTATACCTCGGACCGCACCGCGGGCGCGCTGAACCTGTTCGGATTCCAGCCGAACATCTGGCGCGGAGAGGCCGAGACCATCGGTGCCATTCTCGCGGCGCACGCGGCCGCGGCAATCCTTGCCAGCCAGGAAGGTCAGCAACTTGAAGCCGCGCTGTCCACCCGCGACCGCATCGGGCAGGCCAAAGGAATCGTCATGGAGCGCTACAAGGTAGACGATGTGCAGGCCTTCGAGATGCTCCGCCAGATATCGCAGGACAGCAACACCAAGCTGGTCGACGTCGCTCAACGGGTGATCGACACCCGCGACTGAGCCGGCTTTGCTACGCCGATTGCGGCGTGACGCGATCCGCGTTCTTGGCGCGGGACTGGCGTCGATGGCTGGTATCGCACAACGGGAAGTTTTTGCTGCGCCCGCACGCACAGATCGCCACCATGAAGCGATCGGACTCCACGCAGGTGCCGTCAGGCATCTCGATGCTGACCGGCCCCTCCACCATCACCGGGCCTCGACGTACCGCGCGCACCGTCCGGCGGTCCTGGCCGTTCACGGTTTGTCAGCTCGGATGACCAGGAGTTCCTCCTCGCGGCGACCCGCCTGCAGCAGTCCGATGTCCTCCAGCCACTGCGCGCGCGAGCGCAGTACGGGGCCGAACGGGATCCATTCCCAAGCAACGATATCGGCGTCCAGGCCGCCCGCCGACAGCGATTCCAGGGTCTTGCGCGGGTTGGCGAATTCCGATTGCACCAACAGCAAGCTGCCGCCGGCGGCCAACAGGCCGGGCGCTGCTTCGCACAGCGGGTCGAGGATCGATCGTCCGTCGGACCCGGCATCCCAGGCACGCGCGGGGCCCAGGGTCGGCGGCAACGATGCGGCGTCGGGATCGTGTGGAACGTACGGGGGGTTGCACACGACCAGGTCATGCGGTCCGAACTCGGCCGCGCGGGCCCATGAACCGAGGTGAACCTCGACGGGGGCCTCGTGAATCTGGGCGTTGGCCCGAGCGCAGCGAACGGCCTTCGGGCAGATATCGAAGGCCTCGACCCGAGCCGCGCCCTGAGCGGCGGCATTGATGGCGACCACACCACTGCCGGTGCACAGGTCGGCAACCTTGGCGCCGAGCGCTAGCGCAGTTTTGTCCATGACGTCGATGAGCAGCTTCGAATCCTCGCGCGGCGCGTAGACGCCGTCCGCGACGGCGCCGAGCAGAAGGGAATCGGGTTCATATGGGTACGTGGTGGTCACATCTGCCTCTCAAGGAGTTTCACCGGGCCAGCAACTGTTCAACGGGCCACCATTGCCGCGCTTGGATGCCCCGGATCAGCGATGACCAAACAACGGCACCGCGTGGACCTCGCAAGATGGACAGTGTGCGCCGGTCGGCTCGCGGTCGCGTAAATCCCTTGCGGCCCGGTCTTGGCGTGCGGTGCCATAGATCCATGAGCGCGATCTAACCGCTGCCCCGGCTGGCGGATGTTGCCCGCTAAGTGATTGCGATCGAAAGCAGGCTGGAGGTGATCGGCCTTCGGCGAGGAACCTCAGGTGGCCGCAAACCACTCCGGGTGGCCCGGTGCCACGCCATCTACCGGGTGCCAAGTTTTAGCTGTTTGACCACGTCATTGCCTATTTTCCGACAGCCGGGTGGACTAATGTCTGAATTGGCTGAGCTGCCGCCGGCCGATGTCGCGACCGTCGGGAGTCGTCATGGGCAGACCAGCTCTTCGGAGCATCCCGCAGCGGGCGATTGTCACCGTCTCCTCGGCACTCGTGCTTGCCACGGTGTGCGCAACCACCGAACAGCGGCCGCCGATCGACCTGCGTGCGTCGTCCCATGCCATCGATATGGTCGCCGCCATCGAAGAGTCGCCCACCACCATCGGCCTCGCCGATTCGAACCTCGTCCGCCTCGACAACGAGGACCTCATCGACCAGCAGCTCGACATGATGCAAGCCCTGGGAGTACAGAACGTCCGCATCGGCATCTCCTGGATTTCCACCCAGTTCAGCGAAGACGGCAGTTTCTTCTGGGGCGCCACCGATTACGTGATCAACGAAGCCCATCGGCGCGGGATGGGCGTACTGGGCGTCCTCCACGAGACGCCGGCCTGGGCCGGCAGTCCGCCGCTGTCGGGGGTACCGAACCTGGATGCATTCGGCAGGTTCGCCGGCGCGGTCGCCGAACGATATGAGGGCAAGATCTCCGCACTCGAGGTCTGGAACGAACCGAACGGCCGGTTCTTCCTCAACCCGGTCGACCCCGCCGCCTATACGGGCATGGTGAAGGCCGCTTACGCCGCCATCAAAGCCCACGACGATCCACGCGATCCGGACGATGACATCACCGTTGTTGCCGGCGTGCTCGGCTCGGGCCGCACCCTCGGCGACAACTTCACGATGAACCCGATCGATTTCCTGCAGGGCATGTACGACGCCGACGCACACGGCTATTTCGACGCGTTCTCCTTCCATCCGTACCACTACGACATCCCGTTCTCCGAGGGTGCGACGCAGTCGGACTCCCCGATTCTGCAGCTCCGCGCGATCAGGGAGTTGATGGAGCAGTACGGCGACGGAGACCTGAAGGTGTGGGCCAGCGAATATGGTCTTCCCACAACACCATTCGATCCGTTGCACCCGTTGCTGTACAACTCCCCGGAGAAGCAGGCCGAGTTCCTCGCGGACTTCCTGGCGAGCTGGCAGCGCGAGAACGGCACGGGCCCGATCTTCATCTATTCGACCAGAGACATAAACTCCGGCAGCGCGAGCGATCAGGACAACTTCGGCATCTGGTACACCGACTGGACCGAAAAGCCGGCGGTCCAGGTGATCCGGGACTTCCTCGAAGATCTTCGAGCCCGACAACCCGATCCTCGATGCGATCAGGAACGTCATCAACAGAGTCGTCGAGATCACCGGCGAGGTCATCAACGATGTGGTCGATTTCGTCGTCTGGGGCGTGGAGGCGTTCATCGACGTGACGGTGTGGGCGGTCAAGACCATCGCCGAAGTGACGGTCAACGTCGTCGAGGGCCTCGTCGATCTGACGTCCCGGGTCGTGCACGGTATCGCCGACGCCATCGTCAACTCGGTGAACTGGGTGGTCGAGAAGGTCAGGAGTTGCCTGGGTGTCGAGCCCACCGCGCCGGAGTTGAACCGGATGATGTCCACTGCAACGGTATTGGCGGTCGATGACGACGCCGCGGAGGTAGACGGGCCGTCGGCGTCGAGCGATCCGGTAGCACCGGAGGTCGTCGAACTCACCGCCGGTGGGCCCGAAGTGGTTGAGCCCGACATCGTTCAGGCTGACGTCGTCGAAGTCGGGGACGTCGAAACCGCGGTCACCGAGACCGTCGAACTTGACGTCGTCGCACCCGAAGTGACCGACGCCGTGGTCACCGAGCCAGAGGTCACCGTGCCGGAGGTCGCTGAGACCGAGGCCCTTGACTCAGAAGAAGCCGAGCAGGCACCCGCCGAGGAGGCCGAGCAGGCACCCGTCACCCCGCGTGTGAGTCGAACCACCACCACGCGGACCGTCAAGACGACAAAGGGCCCGAGGACCGCAGCGTCCAGCGGGGCGAGGTGACGCCGGTCAGAACACCCGGATCCAGTCGACCAGCATCTCGGCCGGGTAGTTGCCGCCGGCGGGCTCGCGCCCGCCGGATCCACCGATGGCGATATTGAACACCGGGGCCATGGTGAAGCCGGGATCGTTGAACGGCCAGTCCGGCAGTGAGTTCGACGCCACCGTGTAGAACGGTTCCATCCCCGGCTGGTAGTCCTGCCAGAAGTACATGCCTTCGGGCTTCCACGTCATCCGCCAGGTGTGCCATGCACCGTCCACCGGATGCTTGAAAGTCTGGAACTGGCTGCCGTCCAACTTTGCGTGCACGGTCGTGCCAGAGGGCCAATCCCGGTTGCCGTACCACTCGAAGAGGTCGACCTCACCGCCGCGCACGGGGTTGTCGTTGATCAACCAGAAGGCAGGCCAGGCACCATCGGTCAGGCAGTTGAGTTTGACGCGGGCCTCCCAGGTCGTCCCGACCCCGCCGCGCCAGTTACCGATGATCTTCGCGCTGGCGTACTTCTCCTGGATGTTCGCGCCCTCGCCGCGGGTGGCGCGGATGACGAGGTTGCCGTTGCCGTCCTGGAAGACATGCTCCTGGTCGGTGACGTAACGACCCATGTTGAACGGCTTGTCCCATTCGACCGGGTTCCGGATGGTCTCCCGCTGCGGAACGATGAACCACGCCCCGGGGTTCGGTGGCGAACCGGCCGGGCCGTTGAACTCGTCCTGGAAAAGGAACACCGGGGCCGCCGCTTCGGGGACCGGAGCCCCGGCCCCGGGAACCGGTCCTGGCGGGAAGTCACCGGGAACGGGCTCGGCATGGGCTGCCGGAGAGGGCAGCGCGGCAGCAGCCGCACCCAGTCCCAACATGAACAAGGCGCTGCGTCGATCAAAATCAGGCACAGCCGAACCATAAACGAGGTCGCACAGGTTTCGCTCGCAACCACGCGAACAGCGACCGCACAGGGGGCCAAAAGGGAGCCCACATTTTCGCCGCGGGCTCGGCTAGCGTTTGCGACGGCAAACTATCGCATTCGACGCAGGAGTCACTAAAGGTATGGCCAACAAGGTGTTTCGACAGACCCTCACCACGGGCGTTGTTCTTGCCAGCGCCGGCGCCATCGCGCTGACCCCCGTGACCGTGACACCGGAGATTCGTGCCATCGCCGACACGCCGCGCGTCGTCAGCACCGATGTGATGCCGGCCGGGCTGTTCCAGGACCTGCAGCTCATCGGCAACGGCGCCCGCGCCGCGGTCGAACAGAGCATCGACGGCCTGGTGCGAAAGGTTCCCGACATCTGGTGGACCGTCGAGGAGCAGTGGCCCGACGCCGACCTGACCCACTGGAACTACGCCATGGTCGCCAACATGGTCTTTGCGCCGATCACGCCGCTGCTCATCGGGCCGCTCAATGATGCGGTCGCCGAGGCTGTGGCCCGCAACTTCCCGGTGCTCGGCGACCAGATTCGCCAGATCCCCGACCTCGTCGAATACGCCTTCATCCGCCTCGTCGGGCCGCTGCTGAGCGCCATCGGGGGCGCCGGCCAGGCCCACTCCGAGATCTTCTACTCGATGACCACCTGGCGTATCGAGCCGTTCATCGAGGCGATCGTGAAGGCGCCATTCCACGTGATCGACGGCCTGCTCTTCGGTGGCTACGGGGACCTCGGCCCGATCCTGCCCGGCAGGGAAGGGCAGTACATCCCGGCGCCGGGCCTGCTCACCCCGTGGGGCCAGCCGCCGCGGGTCCGCGACATCAAGACGCCGAACGATATCGTCACCACCACGGTCCCCGACACCAACGCGAGCTTGATCAGCCTGTCCACCGGCCGCGACGAGAGTGCCATCGGAACCGATACCGCGGTCACCGAAACCACCACCGACACCGCAGACGAAGACCCCCTGGACACCGCCGTCGAGCCGGTCGTCGAGACCGTCACGCCCGACACCGAGACGGTCGTCGAGACGCCGGAGCCGACCGAGGCCGTCACCCCTGCCGCCGACGCCGAAGTCACTGACACCGAGGCTGATGCCATCAGCGACCAGACAGAGACCACCAAGCCGGCCAAGCCCGCGAAGAAGGACCCGGCCGCCGGAATCCGGCAGGGCATTAAGGACTTCCGCGACAACGTCGGCCGTACTGTCAAGAAACTCACCGGTGGCGGGACGTCGTCGCGCTCTGACTCACAGTCGGGTGGCGACAAGAGCGGATCCACCACGTCGGAGTCCAGCGCCGCCAAGGACTCGGAGTAGCTCGGCACTCACTGTCTGCTGGACCTGGATCGCTACCTCGGCCTCCAGGCCGATGAGCGGTGAGTGCGGTCGCGGTCCACGCTCCTCGGCGGTGAGCAGTGTTTCGGAGTTTCGCGCCCGTGGCGCCGCCCAAGATTCAGGTCCGGCGAGGCGTTTCAGCCATGGGACATCCGGCGCAGCGACAGCGCGGATGGTTCTGCGGGACATTGCGCTTGACCATGATCAGCGTCACCACCAAGCCCCTTCAATCTGTCACCGATGTCCTCAAAATGTCCCTTGCGCGGGGCCTTGATTCGGCGTAGCATCGAACACAAGTTCGAATGCGACGTTGCTCCCATCACCATCCGGTGAGCACAGACCGCGACTCCGGTCGCCGCGAGGTTCGATGGCCCCTTTCGGGCTGTGCGGACCGTTGTGACTGATCGTGCCCCGTTGGGCACCTTCTGTGAAAGTCGGTATCCCTATGGACGCCACTGATCTCGACACCTTTGTTGATGCGTTGATTGATGACCTCACTCCGGTGCCTGCACCCGAGGACGACGCTGATCGCCGGTTGTGTCATCTGCTCGACAGTCCGCGCCGGATCGTTGATGAACAGCCCTTGCTCGCGGTGCTGGCGGCCGCGGTCACCTTGCGCAATCTGGTCGATCATGTGATCGCCCAAGCGGTTGCGGCCGCGGAGCGGGCCGGGATCCCGCCACGCACGCACCTGCGCACGGGCGCTGATCTGCTCACCAGTCTGGGTGTGGCGCCGGGCGCGGCGCACCGGGCCGCGCGGGTCGGGCGGGCGGCACACACGCTGCCGGCGTTGACGCAGTTGCAGCGCCTCGGTGGGATCGGTATCGAGTTCGCCGACGCCATCGGTAAAGGAGTCGCTCACGTCAGCAGCCGGGTCGCCCTGTCCGAGCAGGACCGGGCGGGCGTGGTGACGACGCTGATGATCCAGACCACCCCCTCGGGTGTCGATAAGAAGGCCCGCGAGATCGCCATCGACAGAACCGCCGCCGCTCCGCTCGACGACGGGGCGGTGCCGGTCGCCGAAAACACCGACCTCAACGACATGACCGTGGTGCAGACCGAGGACGGGCGGGTCGCGGCCAGCTTGGATCTCGACGCGCTCACGGCAGAGGAACTGTTGGCCGCGCTGGATCCGCTGTGCCGGCCCATCCCGCTGCCCGACGGATCACCGGACCCACGCCCGACCGGGCGCCGCCGCGCCGACGCGTTCGGGCAGATCATACGAACCTACCTGTCGGGCGCGCAGCGCCCGATGAGCGGTGGTGTGCTGCCGCATGTCACCGTGATCCGCCCCGCCGCAACACCAGGCGTGGACTTTCTCGGCTTCGGTGGTCCCGTCAGCACCCGCACCGCGGACCTCATCACCTGTGACAGCACCCTGACCTCGGTGATCGTCGACGCCGCCGGCGCCCCGCTGGACGTCGGGCGCGCCGAGCGGCTGTTCACACCCGCCATCCGGAAAGGATTGGCCGTCCGCGACCGTGGATGCGCGCACCCCGGCTGCGGAAGACCGGTGTCGTGGTGCGACGCCCACCACATCACACCCTGGAGCAGCGGAGGCTACACCAGCATCGACAACGGCGTCCTGCTGTGCCGACTGCACCACACCGCGATCCACCACGGCGGCTGGCAGGTCTACCTCGGCGCCGACCGCCACCCCTGGTTCATCCCGCCGCACCGCCCGGATGAACCCGAACCGGCGCACCTGCGATCCCATGCCCGACGCACCATGACCGATCTACCCACCGCCGCATAACCAAACTCGCACGGCACCTTGACAACTACACAGTGAACACCGCCCACGCAGGCGGGTCCGGCGGGGAGCAACACGCCGCCAGACCCGCCACCACGAACCGCACTTGTGGTCGCGGAGTTCGAGCGAATCACGAAAGTCACTGACGACAAACGTGATTCGTGAGAACACCAGGCCATGATCGATTCGAACGGGTAACTTCGAACCGTGACCACATCGCTGCGGGCCGTCGTGGTCGGCTCCGGGATCAGCGGGCTGACCACGGCCATCTCGCTGCTGGAGGCCGGCCACGAGGTACGGATGGTGACCGCCGAAGGCGCCATGTCCACGACCTCGGCAGTGGCGGCGGCGGTGTGGTTCCCGACCCATGTCGCACCGTGGGAGCGCGTATCGAGTTGGGGCGCGCATACTTTCGATGTGCTGGCCGAGCAGGCCGCGGCGCTCGTCCCGGGGGTGGTCATGCGCGAGTCGCTCAGCCTCTATCGGGAGCCGCCGGGCGAGCCCGCGTGGACGGCCGCCGTCGGCAAGGTCCGGCCCGCCGATACACACGAGCTCCCGCCGGGTTACCCGTACGGGTTGCGCTACACGGTGCCGTTGGCGGAGATGCCCCGTTACCTGCCATGGCTGGGCGCCCGGTTCCGCGACCTCGGTGGGCAGGTGGCCCAGCGGCTGCTGCGGTCACTGGACGAGGTGGGCGACGACGCCGATGTCGTGATCAATTGTGCCGGCCTCGGCGCGGGCGAACTGGTCGACGATCCCTCGGTGTACCCGGTGCGGGGTCAGATCCTGCGGGTCAGCAATCCCGGCCTGACGATGTCGGTCCGCGACGAGGGGCATCCGGGCGGCCGCGCCTACGTGCATCCACGGAGCGAGGACTGCATTGTGGGCGGCACCCTGGACGAGGGGCAATGGGACACCACGGTCGACCCGGCCGTCGGCGCGGCGATCCTGGCGCGGTGTGCCGACCTGGTGCCCGCGTTACGCGACGCTCGAGTGCTCGGGCAGGTCGTCGGACTGCGACCCGGGCGTCCGACCGTCCGGCTCGAGGAGAGTGGGAGGTTGAGATCCGGCGCACGAGTGGTGCACAACTACGGACACGGCGGTTCGGGGATCACATTGTGCTGGGGCTGCGCCCGCGAGGTCACCGCGCTCATCGGCTGACCCGGCCGGACCTGATCAGCGGAAGTACTGCTCGCCACCGGACGGGTAGCCGCCACCGGTGGTGGTGACGTGCACGTGGTCGTAATGGCCGTAACCGCCGGAACCCGCCGCGCCGCTCGGGGTGTAGTACGTGCCGCGCCAGATGGCGTCCTGCATGCCGAATCGGGCAGCGTTCTTCATGACGTACGCGACGATCTGATTACCCAGCGCGACACCTTGTGCGGTACCGGGGTTCGGGATCATCACGTCGAGCGCCAGGCCGTTGGGATGCCAGCGCAGCGCGTCCGGGCGCACGCCGCCGATGCTGCGGATCTCCGGGAACACCGCGCTGATGGCGCGGGCGGCCAAAATGGTCTTGACCTGCAGACCGTGTTCGGGGGCCACGCCCTTGGGCAGCAGCAGCGATCGGGTGTCCGCGCGCCACCTCGACGCCGAGACGAGCTGCGCGGAGGCGACCTCGGGGGCGGCGGCCACCACGGCCGTCGGGTTCCAGCCGAAGGATGCCGGGGCGGCAATGACCTCGACGCCCAGCGGGGTGGCCTCGGCGGCGGCCACCACGGCGGGAGCAGCGACCCTGACCCCCTGCTCAGGGGCAGTACCTGACTGGATATCGCCACCGATAGAGAAGAGCACGGCGGCCGGCGCCACGATCGCGGCGAGCGCGGCAGCCGACCGCAGTCGGCCGTGAGCCATTCCTTGACGCCGCATTCACCACACCTTCGAGCTCGCCGAGCTGACGTTCAGCAACCGCCGAGACCCGGCCGTTTGCTGGTCGTTACCTATCCGTGACTTAACCCGGGTGACTATAACCCGGCGTGTCGCAGCAGCTCAACTCTTTGTGAGATTGGTATGTGCAGGCCGAACGACGGCTGTCCGGCTATGGAGCGGCCGGCGCCGCCGGGTTGGGCACCTGGACGGGGATCGGGGGCAGCAAAGGAATGTTGATGTACGTCGTCGTCATCGCCGGTGCCTGAGAGACCGTGGTGACCTCCGCGGTGCTGGTCGGCAACGTGCTCGGCGGCGTCGTCGTGGTGGTCGTCCGCGGCGTCGTTGTGGTCGTGGTCGTCGTGGTGGACGGCGTCGTTGTCGTCGTCGTTGTGGTCGTGGTGGTCGTCGTTGTTGTCGTCGTGGTCGTGGTGGTGGACGGCGTCGTGGTTGTTGTGGTCGTCGGCGCCACCGGCTGCGGAGCAACGGGCTCGGGCGCCGGAGGCGGTGCCGGCGGCGCCTCGGTGACGGTGACGATGCCCGGCGGCGGTTCGGCCGGCGGCGCCTCCGCAGGCGGCGGGGTGTACACCCCGGAGACCGGGGCCGTCGACGGCGTGGGGGTGTCGGTCTCGGAGACGCCGGTCAGCGCGATGGCCACCCCACCGAGCGCGACAACGGCCAGAATGCCCGCGGCCGCGAACACCGCCATCGGCAACCGGGGCATGCCGCGGGGCTCGTCATCGTATTGGGCCGGGACATGTTGGGAGACAATGCGGGTGGATTCATCACCGAGGTACGGGTTCGCCGCACTGACCTCGGGGTAGTCGTCAGGGCCGGTGTAGCGCACCGGTTCGCCACCGCCGTCGTCATCCTGCGACCACGCCAGCGCCCGGAACGTCGAGGAACCGGACTGGTCCGGAATGACGATCGGCGGTGCCAGGCTGGTCGGGGCGTCCGCGCCCAGCGCCGGCGCCATCCCGGTCTGCGCCCCGGCCTCGGCCGCATTGGCCGCGAACAGTGCCGCTCCGACGGCCGCGTCCAGTGCGGGCTGCGGGGTGCTCACCACCGGTCTCTGGGTGTGCGCGGACAACTGCCGGGTGACCAGCGGAATGCTGGCGCCGCCGCCTGCGGTGGCGATCACCGATACGTCGTCCCAGCTGATCCTGTTGCGCTGCAACAGATTATCCAGCTCGCCGAGAACCTGCTGCAGCGGCTCGGCCAGCAGCGACTCCAACTCGGCGCGGGTCACCCGCACCACCGACCGGTACCCGGGCAGTGCCACCGGGATCTCGGTGGCCGTGACCGCCGACAACCGCTCCTTGGCCTGCCGGCACTCTTCACGCAGCGCTCCGAGCAGACCGACCGCGGCGGTGGCTCCCGGGTCGGCGTCCTCGATACCGGACAACACGTGGGTCAGTAACGCCTGGTCAATCAGGTCGCCGGAGAACTCGGCCACCCTGGTCGTCTCGTCGAGCGGTTCGAAGGCCGCGCCGGAATCCGCGAGCGTGACGCTGGTCCCGCCGCCGCCCAGGTCCACCAGCACCACCGGACCACCGATGCTCAACCCCGGGTTGGTGTGCAGCGAGGTGAGCGCCGCGACGGCATCGGACACCAGCCTCGGCGGTGTCCCGTTCGGGGAGAGCACCGGGTTCGATCGCAGCGTCGCGCGCAATGCCCGCAGCGTCGCAGCGTTCCAGTGCGCGGGAACCGCCACCGCGGCCTGCCCCGGTACGGCGCCGCCCACGACACCGACCATCGCCTCCAGCGCCTCGACCAACAGGTCATCAGCGGGATAGGACGATCCGTCCGAGGCCACCAATGGCACCGGATCCCCCACCCGGTCGACGAATCCGGTCAGCACCTGCCCCGGCAGACCGGACGGCACGCCGACTTCCGGCGCGCCCTGCACCGGAAGTGTCAGCACGGCGCGCCGCACCACGGGAAGGTCGCCGACACGTGCCGCGACCAGATTGGTCGTCCCAATGGACAACCCCAACGGGCCGGTCATTGGGCCCACCATAACGGTCGGCGAACCGTTCCGGCGAACGGACACTCCGCGAACGCGTCGTCGGCTCGAATCATGTTCGGCCAACGTCTTTTTGGATCAACTGTCGGCTCCGCTCAACCTTCGCATGACCGCGGAGCCCACCCCGCCCATGACGATCAGGACGATCCCCACCACCGTGGACAGCGATTCCGATACCAAGCCCGAAATGCCGGTCACCAGTACGAACACCGGCAACCAGTCCACAACGCCGAGCGCCGACGGCGGCGTCTCGCCCGCCTCGGGGGCGAACTTCGCGGTCGCGTAATCGGGATAGAACTCGGTGAACGACACCGCGAAGATGATCGCCCCGATCGGCACGATCCAGGCCGTCCAGAAGTTGTCGGCGTCGTGCAGCACCGCTCCACCGATCGCACCCGAGATCGCCGACACCGTGAACGCCAGCGCCCACACCGCGGAGATCACGTAGTTGATCCGGGTGAACAGTGGTGAATCCCAATGTTCGGCCGGTGTGCTGTCCTTGGCGTAGGCCAGCGTGAACGGCCGCCTGATCAGCAATGTGCCCACCGCGAAGACGGCCAGGGCGACATTGCTCAGCTCCCCGGCCCACCGCTGGAGCCAATCGAGAGTGCTGTCCGGAGCAAACAGACCGATGGCCGCGAGGATTCCGAAGAACACCGCGGCGAAGGCTTCCAGCAGATGCACCTTCACCCCTCGGCGCCAGCCCACCCACATCGTCAGCAACGTCAGCCCGAGCGCAGCGGACGCGGCCTCCTCGAATCTGCCGGGACCGGCGACCAACGCAAACAGAATCCACGGCGCGATCCCGGCGAACGGAGATTTGACGAAGCCATCCAGAAAGCGCATGGCTGGACCCTAAGACACCGGCGGCGACCCTGTGTTCTGATGTCGGGCATGGTTGACAACCTCGCTGATATCGAAGCAATCAAACAGGTCAAGTACCGCTACATGCGCGCGCTGGACACCAAGCACTGGGACGATTTCGCCGACACCCTCACCGAGGACGTCATCGGCGACTACGGCGAGTCCCTCGGCGAGGAGCATCACTTCACCGATCGCGCGACCCTCGTCGAGTTCATGCGCACCTCGATGCCGGCCGGCATCATCACCGAGCACAAGGTGACACATCCGGAGATCACGATCGACGGTGACGAGGCCACCGGGATCTGGTACCTGCAGGACAAGGTGATCGCCCCCGAGTTCCACTTCATGCTCCTCGGTGCCGGCTTCTATCACGACACCTACCGGCGCACCCCCAATGGCTGGAAGATCAGCAAGACCGGCTACGACCGGACCTACGATGCCTCGCTGTCCACCGAAACCCTCGGCTTCAAGGTGAAAGCCGGTCGCGCCGTCAATATCTGACTACTTGGACACGGCGATCAGGGCACCGGGGCGCAGCCACCGGATGATCTTCACCAGCGCGGCGTCATCGATGGCGACGCATCCCGCGGTCGCGCCGCCGTCGGTGCTGTGCAGGAAGAACGCACTGCCGGCACCGGGTACCCGGGCCTTGTTCACCCCCATCACCACCGCGTGCGCGTACTGCGGGATCTGCAGATTCTCGGTGCCGCTGCCCTCCGTGGAGAACGGACACTGCGCCTTCTCACACACCTGCATGGTGTTGTAGGTCGGGCTGTTCACATCGCCGTCCCACCAGTGGTCGGGCCCGACCTGCACGTAGGGCAGACCACCACCGGGGTTGGTCTCGGTGCCGAACGCGAAGTCCAGGGTGAACACCCCCATCGGCGTCTTCATCGAACCCTCGCGGATCTCCTGGGCCATACCGCTGGAACCAATGTGCGCGGGTATGCCCACCCCGATCGGGTTCCAGCCCGCGGCGGTGCGCTCCCACACATCGATCTTCGCTGTCGTGGGACCCACGCCCACAACGGAAATGACCTGAGTGGCGTTGCCGACGGAGTTGACGAACCAGGGTGTCTCGGCGGCATCGGCGACCGGTGCCGACGCGAACGTCAGCCAGAGCGCGCTCAACACCGCGAGTAGTCGGCGCATCCGCCCATCGTCGGCACCACAGGTGGCCCAGGTCAAGTCAAGGTTTGGACACGGTGCTTTGTGCGTACTTTGTAGCCATGGGACTTGGAACGGTCGACCGGCGGGTTTTCCTGGCCGTTGCAGAATCCGACAGCAAGGTGCTCGACACCGTGATGCCGCGCCTCACCGCGGCCGCCGACCACTCCAAGCTGTGGTTCGCGATCGGTGCCGGGCTGCTCGCGGCGGGCAGCCCGTCGATGCGGCGCGGCGCGGCGCGCGGGCTGCTCACGCTGTCGGTGACCAGCCTGGTGACCAACCAGGGCGCCAAGCGCATCTGGAAGAGGGACCGGCCGGACTTCGCGACGGTGCCCTTCGTGCGGCGGTCGCGGCGGATGCCGACGTCCAATTCGCTGCCGTCGGGGCATTCGGCCAGCGCGGCCGCCTTCGCCGTCGGCGTCGGCCTGGAGAACCGCACCCTGGGTGTCGGCCTCGGTGCGCTGGCCGGACTGGTCGGCCTGTCCCGGGTCGCCACCGGCGCGCACTATCCCGGCGATGTGCTGGCCGGATTCGGAATCGGCGCGGCCATCGCGCTGGCCGGGGCCGGCGTCGTACCCACCATCGTCGATCCCCCGATCACCTCCGGCGAACCGCACCGCCACGACACCAAGCCCCGACCCGAGGGCGAGGGCGTGATCCTCGTGGTCAATCCGAACTCCGGCAGCGGCACCGGCGGCCGCATCATCGACGAGGTCCGCGAGGCACTGCCCCGGGTCGAGATCATCGAGGTCGGCGATGACGAGGACATCGAAGAGAAACTGCGGGAGGCCGCCGATCGGGCCGAGGTGCTGGCCGTCGGCGGCGGTGACGGCACCGTGTCCTGCGCGGCCGGTATCGCGCTGGAGGCCGGGGTTCCGCTGGCGGTGTTCCCCGGCGGCACGTTCAACCACTTCGCCAAGGACATCGGCTGCGACACCGTGGCCGCCACCGTGGAGGCGCTGCGCAGCGGATCTGCCGCCTACGCCGACACCATCCAGTTCAACGACACCGACACCGTGGTCAACACCGCGAGCATCGGCGCCTACCCGAAGTTCGTCCGCATCCGGGAAAAGCTCGAACACAAGATGGGCAAACCCCTGGCCGGCGCTTACGCGCTGTACCGCACCCTGAGCAGCGATGCCACGGTACGCATCCGGTACGACAACAAGACCGTGCAGACATCGCTGTTCTTCCTGGGTAATTCGCTGTACTCGCCATCGGGTTTCGCCCCGTCGCGCCGGGTCCGGATGGATGACGGCCTGATCGACGTCCGGATCCTGGAGACGGGCCGCAAATTCGCCACGGTGCGTATCCTCACCGCGCTGGCGACGGGCAGACTCGTGCACAGTCCGCTCTACCACGAACTGCGGGTACCCGAGTTCAGCTTCACCGCGGTGGACGGGCCCACCCCGATCGCCCACGACGGCGAGGTGGAAATCGTCTGCCAGGAAGCGACTTTCAAGAACCGGTATCGGTCGCTGCCGGTGTTTCGTCCGCTGCCCTGAGCCGCCGGTTGGTGAGTACCGGCAGGCACACCAGCGCCCACAGGTAGCCCAGCGCCCAGCCGGCCAGGACATCGGAGGGGTGATGCACATTGAGCACCACCCGTCCGGCGCCGACCGCGAGGACGATCGCCACACCGATCACGATGGATACGGTGCGCCATCGGCCGCGCAGCCACGGTGACGCGGCGAACAGCATCGCCGTCACCGCCACCGCAGTGCCGAGGGCGTGGCCTGACGGAAAGGCCAAGGAATGCTCGGCCACCAGCGCGGTGGCCGGGCGTTCCCGTGACACAACGGCTTTCGTGAACATCACGACCAGCGCAGAGAACTCGACCGTCGACGCCAGGTACAGCACCACCTGGTATCTGTCCGGGCGACGTCCCATCAGCAGGTACACGATCCAGATCAGGGCGACGAGCCGGAAGACCGTCGGGTGGAACACCGTGCACAGCACGTCCCACGCGGTCACCCACCCCGGATGCGCGACACCGAAGCGGTACAGCGGATCCAGCACCGCCCAGTCGGCGTTCTCCATCCACTGCCACCGCGCGAGCACCCCGACCAGGGCGAACAGGAATACCGCGGCGGCCGTTATGGCACTGGCCAGCAGGGCCGGGTGACGCAGCGAAATTCTGGATGGCAACGGTGCTCCCTACGACGGTGAACGGCCTGCGGCCGAGCATAGGTGTCCCACCGGCCCGCACGGTTGCCGGTATCGTGCGGAACATGGCGGTGTTCCTGCGCAAACTGCTGCGCATCGGCAAACTACCCAGCGAGCTGCGCGCGGCCGTCGAGGCCGAGGGTGTCATCCACTTCGCCGAGTACGTGCCGGTCACCAGGCGCTTCACCGGCAAGGTGCCCGGAAAGCGCTCCGTCGGCAGCGTCACCAGCTTCTCCGGATCGCTGGTGTTCACCTCCCAGCGTGTTCTCGGCACGCTGTCCACCGTGCCCAAGCTCGCCGGACGCGCCATCGACCTGCGATGGGACGCACCGCAATCGGGTCCGGTGATCGCCGACATCTCCTCGGCCGGCCTGGTCATCAACCTCGATGTCGCCCAGGTCGACCCGCGGTGCTCGGGCCAGCTTTCCCTGCACTACAAAGACCCGTTGAGCGACGATGTGCTGGCCCGCCTGCCGCGCCGGTCGCTGGCCTACGACGTGCCGCCGGAGTTCATCTTCCGCGCCGTCGGGGTGCCGTACCACCCGTGACCATCAGCTACGACGAACGCCTGCGGGAAAGGATCCGGGCCAACCTCACCGGACATGACCGCCGCACGTTCACCGACACCACCAAGCGGCGCGCCGCCGTCGCGGTGACACTGGTGGACTCCCACCTCGGCGAGGACCGGGTGGATCCGGCGCCGGTCGAGGACTGGATCGCCGGGCGGCCCATGCCCGACGCCCTGGACGGCCGGATGGTCGACGTCTCCGGTGGCGCAGCTTTCCTGTTGTGCCGCAGGGCATCCCGGCTGAACTCGCACGCCGCACAGTGGGCGCTGCCGGGCGGGCGTCTCGATCCCGGCGAGTCCTCCGTCGATGCCGCGCTGCGCGAACTGCACGAAGAGGTCGGCATCGATCTGCCGGGCAGCTCGGTGCTGGGCCTGCTCGACGACTACCCCACCCGCTCCGGCTACGTCATCACACCGGTGGTGCTGTGGGGCGGCGGCCGCCTGGACCTGCAGCCATCCCCCGATGAGGTGGTCGCCGTCTATCGGGTCGGGCTGCACCAGTTGCAGCGCGAGGATTCCCCGCGCTTCATCACCATCCCGGAGAGCCCGCGGCCGGTGGTGCAGATCCCGTTGGGAAATGACCTCATCCACGCGCCGACGGGCGCGGTGTTGCTGCAGTTGCGCTGGCTCGGGCTGGAGGGCAACGGCGAGCCCGTCGACGAACTCGAGCAGCCGGTGTTCGCCTGGAAGTGACGTGTCACCGAACCCGGGCGACCACGAAGATGCGCCGAAACGGGAAGAAGGTGCGCCCGTCGGCACGCACCGGGTAGGCCTGCGCAAGTTCCGGGATGATCGCCTGCCGGTACTGCTGCCAGGCCTGCTCGGTCAGCCGTTCCTTCACCTGGGTCAGTGCGGTGCCGGTGATCCAGTCCAGAACCGGCGTCTCGCCCTGCAACTCGTGCACATAGGTGGTTTCCCAGGCATCCACGGCGCAGCCGGCATCGGTCAACAATCCGGCGTACTCCGAAGGAGTGCCGACCACATCGGCGTCCCGCCACGGCATCTCGCGCAGCGCTTGAGCGAACGGTTCACGGCGGGCCACCGCGCGCACCGCGACGTGCGAGGGCGCGTCGAAGTTTCCCGGCACCTGGAACGCGATCCATGAGCCGGGCGCCAATTGCCCGGCCCAGCGCACCACCAGCTCACGGTGTTCGGGCACCCACTGCAGCGCCGCGTTGGAGATGACGACGTCGGTATCGGGCTCCGGTGACCACTCGGCGATCCCACCGAGGCGCACATCCAGACCGCGCCCGGTGGCCGCGGCGACCATCTCCGGAGAGGAATCCCAGCCCTGCACCACGGCGCCGGGCCAACGCCCGCTCAGCGTCTCGGTCAGGTTGCCGGGTCCGCAGCCCAGATCGGCCACCCGGCGGGGCTGCCTGGCCGCCACCCGGTTCACCAGATCGAAGAACGGGCGGCCCCGGTGGTCGGCGAAGGCCAGGTAGGTGTCGGGATTCCACATACTGTCATCATCGACGGTGATGGATGAGGCAACAACGGTTCGGCGCATCTGGGAGTCCCTGGGGTTATCCGGGATCATCGACGTACACACCCACTTCATGCCGAAGAACGTGATGGACAAGGTCTGGCTGTATTTCGACAGCGCCGGGCCACTGGTGGGTCGGGAATGGCCGATCACCTATCGCGCCGACGAAAACGATCGGCTGCGCACCCTGCGGGCGTTCGGTGTGCAGGCGTTCACGTCGCTGGTGTATCCACACAAACCGCAGATGGCGGTCTGGCTCAACCAGTGGGCGGCGCAGTTCGCCGCTGCGACCCCGGATTGTCTGTCGACGGCGACCTTCTATCCCGAACCCGGCGCCGCCCGCTATGTCGCCGAGGCCGTCGAGTCAGGTGCACGGGTCTTCAAGGCCCATATCCAGGTCGGCGCCTATGACCCGACCGACCCCCTGCTCGACGACGTGTGGGGCCTGCTCGCCGACACCGGCACACCGGTCGTCATCCACTGCGGCTCGGGCCCCGCACCCGGCACGTTCACCGGTCCCGGCCCGATCGAGGCCGTGCTGGCCCGCCATCCGCGGCTCCGGCTGATCGTCGCGCACATGGGCATGCCGGAGTACGAACCTTTCCTGGACATCTGCGAGCGCCACGCCGGCGTCCATCTGGACACCACGATGGCCTTCACCGACTTCGCCGAGGAGACCATGCCGTTCCCGGCCGGCGCCTACCCGAGGCTGCGTGGGCTGGGCGACCGCATCCTGTTCGGCAGCGATTTCCCGAACATCCCGTACCGCTACACCCACGCGATGACGGTGCTCACCGAGCTGCCGGGAGTCGACGACGACTGGCTGCGCGGGGTGTTCCACCGTAATGCGGCCACACTGTTCGGTTTACAGATAGCTGACTGACTGACACGTGTCGATCAGCCGGGCTACCATCGGCGGGCCGTAGTGAGAAGGGTTACCGCGTGACCGAAACCGATTCTGCACCCGTCGATCCCCCGATCCCGGTTCCCGACGTTCCCGGCGCCGACGCCACCGCGCGGGGCCTGCCGCGACGCCGCGATCTCACGGTGGCACAGCGGATGGTGGTGGACGCCTCGGCCGTCGCCGATCTGGGCCTGCGCACCGCCGTCGCCAGTATCGTCGGCGCGGCGATGCTGCCGCGGCTCGCCGGTGCCGCACTGCGCCCGAACCGGGTGCACGATGCGGACGCCGCACTCGATTTCTACATCGACGTTGCCGCTCAGCATGATCCGTTGCTGTCGTTCCCCGCACCGACCGCCCCGCCACGGGTCTCGACACGGCCCGCCAACGCGGTGGCGTCCTGGATCGCGCACGGATCGGTGTACAACATCGAGTTCGCCAGCAGCTTCCAGGCCGTCAATCCCGCGCTGCGCGCACAACGCGGCGCCTACGCCCGCAACAACGTCGTGCACGCCCAGCACTGGGTGCACGGGGACGGTCCGCGTCCGACGCTGTGCCTGATCCACGGTTTCATGGGGTCGGCGTACCTATTCAACGGGTTGTTCTTCTCGCTGCCGTGGTTCTTCAAGTCCGGCTACGACGTGCTGCTCTACACCCTGCCGTTCCACGGCAGGCGTGCCGAGGCGAACTCGCCGTACAGCGGGTACGGCTACTTCGCCGATGGGATGACCGGGTTCGCCGAGGCGATGGCCCAGGCGGTGCACGACTTCCGTTCGGTGGTCGACTATCTTGAGTCCACCGGGGTGGATCGCATCGCGCTGACCGGGATGTCGCTGGGCGGCTACACCGCCGCGCTGATCGCCGGGGTCGACGACCGGATCCAGGCCGTCATCCCGAACGTGCCGGTGGTGACGCCGGAAGCGGCGTTCGACGACTGGTTCCCGGCCAATATGCTGGTGCGGCTGGGGAATCGGCTGACCGGCGTCGACAAGGCCAAGTCCGACGCGGCGACACTGTTCCACTCACCGCTGAACTACCCGGCGCTGGTGCCCAAGGACCGTCGGCTGATCATCGCCGGGCTCGGTGACAAGCTGGCGCCGCCGCAGCAGGCCGAGATCCTGTGGCGGCATTGGGATCGGTGCGCGTTCCACTGGTTCCCGGGCAACCATGTGCTGCACGTCAGCCAGCCGGACTATCTGCGGCGGATGACGCGCTTCCTGCGGCCGTTCATGTTCTGACGCCCGCGCCCATCGGCCAGCGGAGTTCCTCGGCCAGCGCGGGGCCGGCGGGCTGATGGTCGCCGATGCGCCGTGCCGACAGCGGGTTCAGCGCGTCGAGCACCGCGCGCTGGCGGCCGCCGAGGGTGCCCAGCCCGGGAATCGGCGCGCCAGATCCCGGTCGCTCGGCGGTGCGCACCGCGCAGACCGCGGCCACCGTGCCGGGACCGAATTCCACTGCGGTCCAGATCTCCTCAGAAGGATGCGCCCAGACCGCGGCCAGCGCCTCCGGCAACGAGGCCGTCGGCATCCGGTAGGCGGTCAGGAATCCGGTGCCGTCGGTGATGGTACGCCAGGTCTCCTTGGCCTCGCCGGAGACCGGACGCGGGGCGACCTCCAGGACCGAAACCGTCCAGCCGTTCTCACGGAGGTGGTCGGCCAGTCGCCGGCCGACCACGTCGGCGGTGTCCTGCAGCGGGATCCGCGCCGAACGGGCCTGCAGCGCGGACAGATTCTGCGCGGCATCGAGGGTGAGGGTGATCCAGGTCCGACGCTCCCCGGCCCGGTCGCGGCTGGTGATCCGCACCTTGTCACAGCGCAACCCGTACCGATCGGTGTAGCCGGCGATCAGCGCCACCGGAAGCTCGTCGGATGCCGGTTCGTCGAGACGTAGCAGCACCGTGGCGGTGCCTGCATCGTCGCCGCTACCACCCTCGGAATGGTTACCACGCCAGATGGACCACCGCCGCGCCAGCTTGGTGGTCGCGAAATCTCCACGCCACCAAGCGAACAGCAGGATCACCACGGTGACCGCGACACCGAGAATCCAGCGCTGGGTCAGCGTCTCGTACGGGTATGCCAGCGCGGCGGGCACGATGAACAGCAGCGCCAGGGCGAGTCGGGCCGTCATGCGGCTTTGTCCTTCCGTCGGTGTACGGCGATCGCGGCGGTCACGATGGCGGCCAATGCAAGCACCCCGGTGCCGATGTACGCGACGGTCCGTGGTGTGGAGTCCTCTTGTGCCGGTTCCGGCGGCGCCGCAACGGGTCTGGTGGGCTCGGCCGGGCTGCCCGGCCCGGGCACATCCCAGGTCAGCGCGGCGACCGGGTCGATGGTGCCCGCGCCCACCAGCGAGGACGGTGAGCGGTCCGCGCCGCGCGCGGTGCTGGTGAGCCTGCGTACCACCTGTTCGGCGCTCAGTTCGGGAAAACGACTGCGCACCAGGGCCGCAACGCCGGACACATAGGCCGCCGCATAGCTGGTGCCGCTGACCGGCGCCAGCTCACCCTTCTCGTTGGGCTGTCCGTTGGCCGGTCCGCCGTCGGGGTTGTTGCTCACCGAGGTGATGTTCTCCCCGGGCGCTGCCAGGCCGAGCCACGGCCCGGACATGCTGAACGGCGCGGGCTGGCCGCCCGGGTTCAGTGCCCCGACCGACAGCACGTAGGGCTGCCACCACGACGGCGTCGACACCGAGGTGACCCCGGCCCAGTTGCGCGGATCATCGGGCCGGGCCGGATCGGTCAACGGGTTGGCCGCACAAGCAGTTCCGCCGGCGATACCGCCACCGGTGTTGCCGGCCGCGGCAATGATCACCACGTCCTTCTCGACGGCGGCATAGCGCAGTGCGGCACCGAGCGCGCTCTGATCGATCGAGGTATTCGCCGGGACGCACGCCACCGACGAGATGTTGATGATGCGGGCCCCGAGATCGGCGGCGCGTACCACGGCCCGCGCCAGCGTGGCGATATCGTTGCTGGCCTCCACGATCACCGGGTCCTGGCCCGGCTGATTCGGCGAGAACTTCTCCGAGGTCTGCCGGATGGCCAGCAGCTGCGCTCCCGGCGCGACACCGGAGAAGCCGTCCGCACCAGGCTGACCGGCGATGAGTCCGGCGACCATGGTCCCATGTCCGTCGCAGTCGGTCAGTCCGTCGGTGCCGGCAACGAAATCGCCGCCGGGCTCGACGTTGGGCAGCCGCGGCCCCGGTTGCACACCCGTGTCGATCACGGCGACGGTCTGGCCGTCACCGCGACTGTGCCGCCAGGCCTCCGTGAGGTCCAGCGTCAGCTGGTTCGGGCTGACGGCACCGGGATCGGTGCCCGGGATGACCCCGGTGACCGTGCAGGCCCCGCGCTGCGTCATGGTCTGCACAGGTCCGGCGGCACCGGACGGGGGCGCGGTGTCGGCGTCCACCTCGGGCGGGGTGATCGCGCCCGCGGCCGGGCAGCCCACGGCTGCGACCGCCAGAACCGCTGCCAGCGTGGCGGTTCCCCGGCGCAGCAGCTGTGCTGTCACCTGTTCAGCACCCACTCGAAGAGGCCGACCAGATAGGCGGCCACCGGGATCACCGAGGCGTCGACCGCGGAACTGGCGAAGCCGAACAGCCGGCGCGCGGGCAGCGAGTAGGTGTCCGGGGAGGCGATCCGCGGGTTCAGCGCGGCCACGATCCAGACGACGGTCACAGCCACCAGGGCCGCCAGCGCCCACCAGGCCGCCGCGTAACGCTCGGTGAGGGCGAACGTCACCAGCAGCGCGGCGGGCAGCAGGAAGGACTGGCTCAACAGCCACGCCTTGCACGCGGTCGAATCCCACACCCGGGCGCGCAGAGTGGTGCCCAGCGCAGCGGCGATCACCAGCACCCAGGCCCACGGGGAGGCACCCGCGGAGCCGACGAGGATCAGCGAGCCGGCCACCGACAGCAGGACACCGGCGGCGAGGAATCCGGTCTGGTGCGCGTCAGTGACGCGGATGCGGCGCGGCAGATCTTCGAGGACCCGCAGCGGCTGCGCCGACGGGGTCGGATCGCCCGGGGCCGGAATGGTCGGGACGGGCAACCGCGCCCACAGCGCCGACAGCCGTGCGGCCTGCACGGTCACCAGCAGGGCGAAGACGATGAGACCGGATCCGGTGCGGATATCGGTCATGTCCCAGATGGTGGCCAGTGCGGCGAACAGCAGCACGCCGAGTCCGAGCACCGTCGACGCGGTGAAGGTGGCGATGGCGCGTTCGAAGACGACGATGCTGATCACCGACCACGCGGCCACACCGGCGGCGGCCAAGAGCACCTGCGCGGCACCGAAATCGCCGGGGACGGCGAGTGCGAAGGCCGCGGCGACCGGGGCCAGGGCGGTGACCGCCAGCGCAGTGCCCAGGCCCGGGAACCGGGCTCGGGTGGCGAACGAGGCGATCACGGTCACCGCGGCGATACCGGCCACGGCGAACAGTCCGGCCGAGTGCCCGGTGACGACCCGGGCGGCCGTCGCGAGCGCGGTGCCCAGCAGGATCATGGCCAGCACGGCGACGGCGGCGGCGCGCTGGATCTGCGCCGGGCCCCAAGGCCGTTCGCGTGCGGCGGAGAAGATGACGGCGGCATCGGCGATGTCCTCGATGATGCGCGGGGCGGCCGGGCCGTTCGGGATGGCCTGCAGCGCAAGCAGATCACCGTCGACGACGCCGACGGTATCCAATGTCGCGTCCAGGCTGAACGGTGCGCCGCCGATCGGGGCGAGGCTCAGCCGCGCCGGTGCGCCCTCGGGAGCGTCTGCGGTCGGCAGCACGGTGCGCTGCACAGCCGGGATGATCTCGCGCAGCGGCAGTTCGGCGGGCAGCGCCATCTCGGTGAGCCGCCCGGCGCCGTCGGCGCCGTCCCCGGCGGCCAGCACGGCCACCCGCACGATCGGCATCACAGTGTTGTCGGGCATCGGTCTTCCGTTCTCTGGTCGAAATCTCGGTTCTGAAGCGCGCCGGGAAACCACGATCCGTGCGGCAGTGTTGCGATAAGTCTGTCGACCGCGGCGGCGATGGCCGCCGCGGTTCCGGGTGCGAACGTGGACACCCATTCGCCGTCGAAGGCTTTCGAGGGGCTCACCAGGATGCGGCCGGCCTCGGAGTCGACGACGCTGACGCCGACCTCGGTGCTCACCCGGTGACCGTCGCGGTGTTCGCCCGCGACGATCTCCACGTAGCTCCGTCTGCCGGTGAACACCGCCTCCACCACCGGCCGCGCCGAGGCCGGAATGGCCAGATATTCAAGCACTTCGGTCAGATCTGCCCCGTCGCGCAGCTTCTCGTCGGCACGGGCCCCGGCGCGGACGGGTACGGTGAAATCGTCGAAGGACGCCGCGCGCCGCCCGGCCAGGCCGGCCACGAGCACCGGCACCAGGTCGTTCGGGTGTAGCAGTTCCATCGCGGTGAAGGTCACCAGCCCGCCGCTGCGCAGCACGACCACCGAGGTCTCGTCGTGTCGCGCGACCAGACCACGCAGCATATCGCCGCGGGTCCCCACGATTCTCAACTCGAGCCACTGCCGCGCCCGGCAGGTCCGCTGAATCCACTGGGCGACAGCCGGGTTGATGACGCCGCTGCCGGACATCACTCCCAACCCGGTCAGCTCGGCGGCACGGTCGGCCGCGAACTGCCCGGCGGCCGCCGGCTCGCTGTAGGGCGGCGTGATCGCCAGCACCCACGGGAACGAGCCGCAGCCCAACTCTTCTGCAATGAACCACGCCTGCTCGACGGTCAGCTCGACCGCATTAGCAGCCATCTATCCCCATTTGGCGCCCTCTGCCCGGTCCCGGGCGTTCATCGACATGGTGTTGGTCTCATGGGTGCTCGCCATCGCCTGGTACGCACGCACCAGCTCGGTCATGCTGGCGTTCCACTGGGCCTGCCAGGCCTGGTAGGTCATACCGGTGTCGCCCTGCCAGGCGCCCGACAGCGCGGCCTGCTCGGCGGCGATATCCGCACCGACGGCGTTCAGCGCGCCTGCGAAACCGTTCATCTCGGCCGACAGCGCGAGCATGGCCGGGTAGTTGTACATGATCTGCGACATGTGGATTCTCCTGGTCGGCTTGCGTTATCAGATGGAGGTGTAGGTGCTGGCGGCCGCCGCGTCCTGCGCGACGTAGGTGCCCGCGGCATCGGCCAGGTTGGCCTGGGCGATATCGAGCAGGGCGTTCACCCGGGCCGAGACCTCGATGAAGCGGGCGTGCGCGGCCTGGAACGCGGCCGAGGACTCGCCCATGTGGAAGGCCTGTGAGGCCTGGGCGGCCTGCTCGGCCTGGGCGATGGTGCTGCGCATCAGCGCGGCCTTGGCGCCGAACGCCGACTCGGAGGCGACCAGCTGGGGGATGTGCGCGTCGAGCATGCTCATGGCATTTCCTTTCGGGTGAATCTGCGGGTAATCGTTGGAATCTGGGGTGTCCGGGGTGTGCTCAGTTGTGCTGTCCCCCTCCCGGCGCCGAAGGATCATCGGGACTCCAGGAGCCGGGCAACATGGGGTTGGTCGGCCCGTTGCCGAACGAATCCCCGGTCAGCTCCGTCATTCCGGCGGCGCCGTCGGTGCCGTCCCTGGTGAGGGTCCCGGTGAAGCCGATCGGTCCGGCACTCTTCTCGGAGGCCGTCACCCGAGGCTCCGGGCGTGGTTCGCGCGGTGCCGGATCCTGGTCGTAGTCCATGTATTCGTCGGCATAGGCGCGGTCCTTGATCTCGCCGCCCTTCTTGCGACGGCGTTTCCGGCGCTCGGCCGCCGACAGTGCCGCAGCCGAGGCGACGGCCGCCGACGATCCCGACGCGGGTGCCTTGGCGGACGTGCTGTCACGCACGGTCGGGCTGAAACCGCCGCCCGGGTGCCCGCCGTAGACGGCGTAGGCCATCGCCGGCGCGGCGGCCGCAGGTGCGGCGGCCGGTGCGGTCGCGGGTGCCGATGCGGGGGTGCCTGCCGCGGGCGCCGCCGCGGTCGGGGTACCCGCCGGGGCAACACTGGCCAGCGGCAGCGTGGCGTCGGGGCGTTGGGCGGCCGGAGCCTCACCGAGATCCAAAGGCGGCAGGTCGTCGAACTTCGGCAACAGTGTCAGCAGGCCGAGCATCGCCAACGCGATACCGCCGAGGATCGGGATCAGCAACGGCGAGAGGAACACACCGATCCAGGTGCCCCAACCGACCGGCTGCAGGATGGCCTGATAGGCGAGCGCGAACAGCATCGGACCCCAGGTGACCAGTGCCGCCGAGGGATTCGTCGCGAAGTCGATCAGCATCTGGCGCAGGATGCCGAGTGGGTTCTGGAAGAACTCCAGGATGAGGTCACCACCGGGCAGCGACTTGATGTACTGCTCCAGAAACTGCACGATGAAGTTCGAATCATTGAGCGCAGCAGCGGAGTTGACGGCCTGCGCCTGCGCAAGCAGCTGTGTGGACGCCGCACCGGCGCTGCCCGCCTCACCGACGCCCGGGGTCAGCAGCATGGGCGCGGGCTCCAGCACCGGCGTCGCGGCGACGGTGGCCGCGGACACCGCCTGATACGTGCTCATCGTGGTGGCGGCCTGGATCCACATCCGGATGTAGTCGGCTTCGGTGACCGCAATCGGGATTGTGTTGATACCGAAGAAGTTCGTCGCCAGCAGCGCACCGTGCAGGGCATGGTTGGCGGCGAGCTCGGCGAGTGTCGGCATGGTGACCAGGGCGGTGGTGTACGCGGCTGCCGCCGTCTCGTGCTGGGCCGCGGCGACCGCGCTCTTGGCGCTGGCCTGCGCCAGCCAGAGCAGGTAGGGCTGATGGGCGGCGACGTACTGCTCGGAGCTCGGGCCCTCCCAGGCGCCGGCGGCCACACCTCCCAGGGTGGCGACCAGTTCGGCTGCCGCGGAGGCATACTCGGTGCTCAGCGACTGCCAGGCTCCCGCGGCGGCCAGCAGCGACCCGGGTCCCGGACCGCTGCTGAGCAGCGCCGAATGAACCTCGGGTGGCAGTGCCATCCAGACAGGAGCGGTCATCTCAGCCGCCGCGCGCGATCAGGTACGTCGAAGCGGCCTGCGCGTCACCGGTGGCGTAGCTGGTGCCGGACTGCGCGACACCCATCCCGGCGCGGCCCAGCTCCTCCACGGCCAGCGCGGCGACCGCGCTGTGCTCGTTACCGGCGGCACTGAACCCGGCGGCCGTCTGCAAGGACACCGGATCGGCGGCCGGCGGCACCACGACGTTCACCAGCGGCGCCGCGGCGGCGTGCGCGGCGGCCAGCCGCGCGGTCAGCGCTTCCACCGCCGAACCGGCGGCGGCCAATCCCTCGGGGACCACACGCAGAGTCATCAGCTGTATTCCTTTCCGTTCGCGCTGGCAGGTGAAACTCCCTCGGGCACGAGCGGATTCACCAGTTGGACGTAGGTCGCCTCTTCGCTGTCGCCGAGCAGCATCGCCCGGCCCGCCGGCAGCCTGCTGAAACGCATGCCGCGGAGTTTGCCTCCGTCGGCCGGACTGCCCGACAACATCACGGTAGTCGCCTGCAGGTCGTTGAGGCGGCGCAACAACGGCGCGGTCATCACCGCGTGCGCCGATCCACTGGCCCTGGCGGTGACGATGACGCGCAGACCGAGGTCCCCGGCCTCGGCCAGCAGCCCCAGCAACGGGCTCCACGGCCGCTGTCCGGCATACGGTCCGCTGACCGCGGGACCATCCGGGATCTGGTCGACGTCGTCGATGATCAGATAGTGGGTCTGACCCTCGAAGCTCCAGTGACGCAGGTCTTCCGAGGACAGTCCGGCCGGCGGGCGGCGCTTCTCGATGAGCCCGGACAAGCCCAGCATCGCCGGGGTGATCCGGTCGATGTTCGGCGTGTATTCGTTGTCGGGGAACAGCGGCTCCTCCACCAGGTGCAGCCGCCGGTCGATGACCGTGAACGCGACCTGATCCGCGGTCGAGTTGTCCCGGATGCTGCGGATCAGATGCCGCAGCAGGGTGGTCTTGCCCGACCTGCTGTCGCCGAACACCATCATCAGCGGGTTGCGCGCGAAATCGATCGCGACCGGACGCAGGTCTTCCTCACGCTGACCGATGACCACCTGCTCGGGCCCCACGTAGACCCTGCCGACGGCGACCGGGCTGAGCTGGGTGGGCAGCAACCGGATCGCCGGGGCGCGCTCGCCGGGATGTCGGGCGTTGATGACCGCGATATCGCGCAGGTCCGGCGCGGCGAACAGGAAGTGTTCGGCGGCCATCGTCAGGCCGCGTCCCGGTTGATCGGCGGGCACACTGTCGGCCGGCCGGGTCAGCGCGCCGACCACCCGGACATTGCTGTCATGGGAGTCGTTGAGCTTGAGCTCAAGTCGCAGCCCGAGGCCGTCACGCATGGCCAGCGGCACCTCGAGCCAGTTCGGGGTGGTGATCACGACGTGGATGCCATAGGACAGCCCGGCGTTGACCAGCTCGGTGACCCGGGCCAGCAGCGGGTTGCGGGTGTTGAAGGTGTCGATGTTGTCGCGGCTGAACGCATACAGGTTGTCGATCAGCAGGAAGACTTCGCCGTAGCCGTCCTGGTAGCCGCCCGAGCCCGATCGTGCACCGGTCTCCTGACGGGTGCGCAGCAGCTGCTCCAGTTCGGCGAAGGTACGCCGAATCAGTTCGGGTTCCAGCGGTGTCGCGACGGCGCCCACATGGGCCAGGTCGGCGACCGCGCGCAGCTGGCCGCCGCCGTAGTCCAGGCAGTAGAAGCTGACCTCTCCGGGTGCGTGCAGCGCCGCGGCCGACAGCATGAACGTCTGCAGAGCAGTCGACTTGCCCGATTTCGGCCCGCCGTGGATCAGCAGGTTGCCCGCCGCGGTGCCGGCGTCGAACACCAGCGCATCGCGGCGCATCTCGAAGGGCTTGTCGATCTCGCCGAGCGGCCAGCGCCATTGCCGTTCACCGATCTCGGTGCGCGCCAGCAGGTCGACGAGGGGGATGGCCTCCTCCAGCGGGGGCAGCCACAGCTGTGGGGCGCGCGGACCGTAGTTGGCCAGCTGGTCTCCGATGGTGGCGATCAGCTTGCGCGGCGGCGGGACGTCCTCGACCTCACCGGAGCGGATGACGGTGTCCGGTGCCGGCTCCACCCAGCCCGCGGTGAACAGCTGCGGCTCGGGCACCGAATGCACGACCACGGAGTGTCCGGTGCGCGGCGGGTCGTAGATCCCGTCGACGTAGGTGCTGCGGAACTTGATCGGGTTCGCGCCGGGCGCCGGCACCAGGAATCCCTCACCCTTGTGCTCGCGGCCCGACTCGATCTGGAAGGCATCCTCGGTGCCGATGATCTGACGGCTGATCGACGGACTGGCCACCTTGAGGCCGATCCGGTACGAGGTGTTCTTGTCGATGTCCTTGATACGGCCCACATCCAGCGTCTGTGACGCGAACAAGATGTGGATGCGGAACGAGCGGCCCTTGCGGGCGACGTAGTCGAACAGCTCCGCGTACTCGGGGTGCTCGGCCAGCATCAGCGTGAACTCGTCGGCCACCACGAACAGCGTCGGGATCGGCGCCAGGTCGTGGCCGGCGGCGATCGCGGCTTCGTACTCGGTGACCGAGTTGAAGGCGCTGCCCTGCACGGTGCGGCCCGCCTCCTTGAGCAGCTGCTCACGCCGGGCCACCTCACCGCGCAGGGTGTCCGCGAAACGATCTGCCAACGACCGCTTTTCGGCCATGTTCGAGATGACCGCCACGACCTGCGGGAAGTGCCGGAAGATATCGGCGCCGGCCTCACCCTTGAAGTCGGCGTAGATGACGATGAGCCGCTCCGCGGAGTGCGTGGTGAGCAGCGACAACAGGATCGACATCAGGGTCTGGGACTTGCCGGAGCCGGTCATACCGATCATCAGGCCGTGCGGGCCCATCCCGCCCTCGGCCTCATCCTTGAGATCGAAGATCAGCGGTTCGCCGGTCGCGGTGACCCCGATGGGCACCCGCAGTTCCTCGTCGCGGTGCCGCGGGGCCCACAGTGCGGCCACGTCGAGCGCGGAGGCGTCCGGGATGCCGAACAGCGTGGTGAAGGTCGTGGCGCCGGTGGCTGCCGTACGGGCCTGCTCCGGGTTGGTGTCCCAGCGGGCCAGTCGGCGGGCCAGATGCGCGGCCTGCGCGCCGGAGAACGCGTCCGCGGTGTCGACGTAGGGCTGCCAGCCCCCGGTCTGCCAGCGCTCGATCCTGCCGTCGGCGATCTTCAGGATGGGCCGCTCCGGGTCCGAGTACTGCTCGCGGTGCGGCTCTTTGGCCGACCGGTGGATCAGGGTGACACCCGCTGCGCCGGTGCGTCCGACGACGGCGTCGGGATCGGCGTCGGGATCGTCGAGCAACACCAGCAGGTGCTTGCCCGAGGCCAGTGCGGCGCCGCTGAACGCGTCGCGCTCGTCGAGCACCGGGGCCAGCAGGCCGTGCAGGGCGTCTGCGGTGGTGGCCAGGTAGCGGGCCGGGCCGACTCCGTCGGCCTTGCCGGGGACATCGGTGTGCGGCAGCCACTTCAACCAGGACCAGTCCGGTGCCTCCAGGTCCGGGGTGCCCAGCGCCACGCCGAGCACGGCCGGGTCATGCCAGGTGACGGCCTGGGCGACCCAGGCGCGCAGGGCGTCGCGGACCTCGTCGGGCTCACCGAGCACGGTGATGCGGGAAACCTTGGCCAGATCGATCCCGGTCGGCGCGTTGCGCACCGTGCGGTGCACATCGAGCAGTCCGCGCAGGGTGGTGTGCGCCACCGGTTCCAGGTCGATCTCGTCGGCGGCGTCCTTGACCCGTAGCGCCGTGTTCAACGGCACGTCGGTCAGACCGGTCCGCACCACCAGGAAATCGGCGTCGCGGGGGTCGCGCTCCCACTGCCTGCGGGTGCCGGGCACCGCGGCGAGCAGATCCGGCTCGGGGTGCGACCACTCCAGCGCGGCCCGCTGATCGGCGGCCTGCGCGCGGACGTTGTCGCGGACCACCGACAGGTAGCGCAGGTAGTCGGCGCGTTCGGCGTCGACCTCCTCGGTGCGTAGCTTGTTGTCGGATCCGCGGTAGAGCGCGGTCGCGGCGAGCAGCAGCACGAACGGGAAGAACAGCATCGTCGGTGAGATCATCCGCATGCCGGTCGCGAACAGCGCCACGATCATGCCCACGATCAGGATGACGATCAGGTAGGGCAGCACCCGGCGCAGCAGCGACGGCGGCACCAGCCGGGGCAGCGACGGCGGCGCCTCGATGGTGATGGTGCCCTTGCGCGCCTCCGGGGCGGGCAGGCGGCGGCGAGCCTCGAAGATCAAGCGACTCATCAGTTTTCTCCCTCGCGGCCGGACGCGACCGCGGACGACACGGCATCGTGCGCGACGAGCGCATCAGCCCTGGAAAGGGTGGGACCGGCCGCGAACTGCGCGAGCACCGACCACGGCACCGCCAAGGGGGGCGGCGTCAGGCCCAGCGCGGCAACCGTTTTGGCGTCACCGGAGGTGTCCACGCCGTACCGCACGCCGGTATCGCTGACCCAGAAGGCCGATCCGGCCGATGGTGCGCCGGCGTCGGAGCCGGTCGCCTGCACGAAATAGCCGCTGCCGGGCGTCAGCGCCACCCGGTTGGCGGTCGATCCACCACCGGCACCGACCAGGTCCACGGTCCGCAACCCGTCGGGCAGCGGCAGCGCGGCACCGGAGAGCAGGCTCAGCGAGCTCTCGGTCGCATCGGCGGGCTTGGACCAGTAGGCGCAGGTGACCGGGGCCGGACCGGACTCGACCAGGCTGACCTCGTCTACCGGGTAGGCGTTGGTGTCGATACCCCCGACGACGGGCAGCTTCGCCACGTCGTCGGCACCCAGACGCGGCGGTTGCTGCAGCCCATAGGAATTGGAGTTGCGCAGGATCGCGGCCAGCACCGGTGACACCTGCTGCAGTCCGTCGGCGTGCACCGCGAAGTAGCGGATGGTGTTGTCGGCTTCGTAGGCGGCGACGACCGCGCCGACCGGGGCCGGGACGGGCAGCGCGAAGCGCGGCGGCTCACCGGCGCCCGGCAGCGCCGGGGCGACCAGCGGTGCGGACTCCGGGATGGCGTTGAACAGCCCGGGCGCGATCACCCGCGGCGTGGGGATGTCGGCGCCGAGCCCGAGGGCGTCGGTGACGGCACGGTTGCCGAGGTCGATCGGGCTGCGCTTGCCGTTCCACAGCAGCCAGGTGCCCGCATGCACGCCGCCGACGTTCTGCACGAGGACCGCGCGGTCGCCGGGCAGCGTGGCGGCCCGCTCCCCCTGCTGATCCGGCGTGCCGGCGATCAGGGTGACCCCGGTGGCGCTGCCGGAGACGGCATCGCACACCGTCCAGTTGGCGTCACGGGAGGTGTTCTGCACCATGCGTTCCGGGGCGCCGGGGATACCGATCAGGTTGCCGCGGGAGAATTTGTCGATCTCGCTGCTCTTGACCGTGGTGGGGTTGTCGGCCTGACCGGCGATCAGCCGGGCCGAGGTGAGGTTGAGCGCAGGGTGCACCACGTCACCGATGCGCACATACAGCGCGGAGGTGTCGCGGTCGGCCAGGATGGTCGAGCTTCCCGCGTCACCGCCGGGACGGATCAGGGAGAACACGAAGCAGCCTGCGACGACGGTGACCGAGACCAGGGCGCCGACGAGCACTGCGCGGTTCTGGGTGCGCAGCGGGTCGACGAGCATCCGGGTGTCGTGCAGCGCGACGCCGGACGCGATGCGGCGCATGACGAATCGCCAACCCGACACCTGGTGGCGGGTGACGAAGCCGCGCCGGTGCACGATGCGTTCGGGGTTCTCGTTGACCGGTGTGCGCGAGGTGAATTCGCGGCGGTCCTCTGGGCTATCACTCATTTCTGCGGCACCGACAGTCCGAGACCACGCAGCAACGGGGCCGCCGAGCGGCTCACGTCCTCAGCGGTGATCGCCATCAGTTCTTCGTCGGTGAAGTCGTCGGAATCTGAGTGGTCCAATCGGTATTCGCGTTCCTCTTCGGAACGCTCGACGAGGTTTCGGACGAATCGGCCGTTACCGGCGATGTCGAGGCTGCGCCGCGCGGTGCCGGTGGCATCCGGAGTGGTGCTGGCGGCCAGATGGGCGAACAGCGTCTCCATCTCGTCGTGGGCAACCTGTTCGAAGACGCTGTCCCGCTTCTCGGCCATCCGGGTCGCCATCTCGACGAGTTCCGGTGCGCTGTAGGACGGGAAGTCGATGCTGCGGGTGAAGCGGGACCGCAAGCCTTCGTTGGTGTCCAGGAAGCGATCGAGGTCGGCGCGGTAGCCGGCGACGATGACGACCAACCGATCGCGGTCGTTCTCCATCCTGGCCAGCAAGGTGTCGATGGCGACGAGGCCGAAATCGTTCTTGGCGCCGGTGGACACCAGGGCATACGCCTCATCGAGGAACAGCACCCCGTCCAGTGCGCTGTCGATGATGGCGTTCGTCTTGGCTTCGGTCTCGCCGATGTGCTGGCCGATCAGGTCGGCGCGGTGCACCTCGCGCACCGTCTCCTTCTTCAGCAGGCCGAGCCCGCAGTAGATCTTGGCGACCACCCGGGCAATGGTGGTCTTACCGGTTCCCGGCGGGCCGGCGAAGACCAGATGGTTGGTGCGCTGGGCCACGGCCAGCCCGCGTTCCTGACGCCGGATCGACATCGCCACAGAGCTTTTCAGACGCGCCACCTGATACTTGACCTCTTCGAGACCGATGAACTCGGCCAGTTCGGCCTCGGCTTCGATCAGCAGGTGCGCCTTGCGTTCCTTGGCACCCGGGTCGACGAAATCTGACTCGCCCGGTTCGGTCGCGGGATCCCACGGATTGCTGCGTGCCTCGATCCGCGCGGCGGTGGTGGTGTCCAGCCCGAATGACTTGTCCGACAACGCCTCTTGGACCCCGACGTGTTCCGGGTTGGCGGCGTACAGTTCGGCCAGCACGTCGGCGGCCTCGTCGTCCTCACCTTGCGCCCGCAGGCACAACCCCTTCACCAGACCACCGTCGACGGCGGCGACAGCGACCGGACCTTCCGGATTCTCCAGGTGCGACAGCGCGGGAGCGAACATTGCGAGGTGTGCCAGCGCGATGGCAAGGGTCACCCTGGCCGCGTGGGCGTAGTGCTCGTCGAGTTTGGGATCGTTGACGATCGGAGTGAGGGTGCGCACCACATCCGACCAGCGCCGGCTGCGGTGATAGAGCGCGACCCGGACCCAGCGCGCCTGCAGCCAGGCGGGACGGCGTGAGATCAGTTCCTCGACAAGCTGGTCGGCCTCGGCGAACTCGCCGGCCTCGCCGAGGGTGGCCGCATACGCCAGCGCGATATCGTCGCGGCTGGTCGCCCGGAACTGCAGGTACAGGCCGGTGTCGTAGGTGAACCCGAGATCCTCGGCGCCCAGCTCGATTTCGCGGGTGAGCGCGCCGATGGTGCCCAGGGTGCGCCAGATGGTGGCGATGACACGTGCGGAGTTGTCGCCGGCACCGGCGGCCGCCAGGCCGATCCAGGCATCGCACTGTTCGCGGGCGATTCGGGTCAGCTCGGTGAATCCCGAGCGCGCGGCGGCCAGGTCCGCGGGCCGCTGCCGGTCGTTGACCGACAGGCCCAGCGATCGACAACAGGTCGCAAACCTGTTCACCACGTCGCGATCGACGCGTGTTCCCCCTACGCTCGAGGTGAGCGTGTCACTGACCGTATCCATATGTCATTCGCAAAGAAGCGCACGCCCCCCTGCCGTCTCCTTAAGTATGCCTAGGCTAACTCCGCAGAAGTTAGCATTGCATTAACTAACCTGTCGAGACGTTCGGGCACCACCGGGCGCGTGACGGCCGTCACCGGATGGCACCCATCCATCAGCGACGATGGGTTACCGGTGCCCGGCGGGATTGACCTCGATCAACGAGGTTTTCAGCAAATTCGCCCCGGAAAGGGTCAGACCAGTGGGCGACCGGTTCGGATACGCCAGTTCAGATCCATGAGCAACACGTTGAACGGGAACTGCCGGAGCGCGCCGGGGATCACGTTGTTGACCACCCGCAGCGCGCCCATCAGCCGGTCGAAGCGACGCTGACGCTGCGGATCCCAGGGCAGCCGCATCTCGTCGCGGAACCGTTGGGGCAGGAAGCCGGTGGTGATGAGTCCGGCGGTGTCCTCGTGCAGTCGTTGCAGGGGGCCGGGCAACCGAAGCCCGCGCAGCCGGCCCACCGCGATCGGATACAGAGATTCGCGGATGGTGTCGTCGATGTGCACTTTGTCCAGCTGTTCGGTCCAATACGCGTCGAAGGCGGCGCGGTCGGCCGGCCACATCTCGGCGGGCACCTGCAGCGTGGTGCCCAGCGTCATCCCGTTCACGTAGTGGCGGTCCGCCGTGTCCTGGTCCATTTCCCCGACGAACATCCGCTGGATGTCGACCGAACCCTTGTACAGGCAGGCGGCCACCCACATCTGCAGGTCCTTGTCGAAAGCGTTGTATTGCACCGGGCTCCCCGGCGTGGACCGCACCTGTGCATGGGCCGTGTTCACCGCTCGCCGGAACGCGGCCTTCTGCTGGTCGGTACCCCGGCCCGCGACGGCCAGGTAGGTGAAGGTGGTGCGAGCGCGCTTGACGGGATGCCGGTCGACGCGGCCGCTCTCGACCGTGCTCTCCTGCACGCCGTAGCCGACACCGGGGCGGGCGAGCTGCATGACCACGTTCGCCGGCCCGGCCAGCAGCGCCACACCCATCAGCCCGTCGTCGACGGTGGCGCCCCAGCGTCGCCGGCGGGCCGGCACGCGGACGGTCTGGCTGATGGGACGTTCGGTGATCGTCATTGACACCTCTGCGAATGAAAGTGAGAACGAATGTTTCCTGATATTGCCCAACGCAGTGGACGGGTGTCAAGATGGATCTCGTGACCCAGGTCCGGCCCTACCGCGGCGTTGCAGCGCCGCAGCGATTGGCCGAGCGGCGCCGTCGCTTCCTGGAGGCCGGGCTGGACCTGCTCGGCGAGACATACGACGAGCTCACGGTGCGTGCCATCTGCCGACGGTCAGGTATCGCGACACGGCACTTCTATGAGGCGTTCGCCGACAAGGACGAGTTCGTCGCGGCGGTTTTCGATTCGGTGATCGGCGAGATCGCCGGCACCACTCAGGCGGCGGTCGCGGCCGTCCCGCCACCAGAACAGAACCGGGCGGGCATCACCAATCTGGTGCGGATCATCGGCGATGACGCGCGGATCGGACGGCTGCTGTTCGACCCGCAACTGTCCAACGCCATCCTGGTCCGCAAACGCGCCGAGTTGGGTGGGTTCTTCGCCGTGCTGGCCGGCCAGCATGCACAGACCGTGCTGGGCCGGGAGGACAGCGACGAGATCACGGCGATCGCGCACTTCATCGTCGGCGGTGTCAACCAGACCATCCACGGGTGGCTCACGGGCGCCATCGCGCTGACCCGCGACGAGTTGATCGAGCTGCTGACCGCCTTGCTGAATACCTTTCCCGACCCTCGGCGGGCAGGAGCGTAGCGACCCGGGGAATCGGTCGGCGGGCTGGGGGTACCTCCCGCTAGCGGGGGAGAGCGTAGCGACCCGGGGAATCGGTCGGCGGGCAGGAGCGTAGCGACCCGGGGAATCGGTCGGCGGCGTTAGACGACGGCGCGGGGACGGCGGTCGGCGGCGGTCTTGGGCACGGTGGTGGTATCAGACTCCGTGAATTCCTTGATCCAGCAGGCAAACTCCAGGGTGATGCCATCCGGATCCTGGAAATAGAAGGAACGGACGTACACACCCGGATGCAGGGTCCGCGAGGCCTGCCATTCGCTCTCGTCGTGGTTGAGCACCGGCCCGACGCGCACGCCTTTGGCCTTCAGCTTCTCCCGGTACTCGTCGAACTTCTCGGCGGGCACATGGAAGGCGAGGTGGTTCATGGTGGTCACCGCGCTGGTGATCTCCCCGAGGCCGGGCAGCGCGACCGGCGCGGAGATGCCGGGAACGCCGTCCGGGGCGTCGGTGAACCAGAAGAAGGCCACGCAGTCGCCGTTGCCGGCGTCGAAAAAGAAATGCTGCCCCATCCCACCCGGGAGATCGAGCGATTTGATCAGCGGCATACCGAGCACGCCGGAGTAGAAGTCGACAGTCCGCTGCATGTCCGAGCACACCAGTGCGACGTGGTTGATGCCTCCGAGGGCGAACTCGGAGTTGGGGTTGTCGGGTTTGATCATGATGATTCCCACCTCTGGCGCAGATCCGAATCTGAATCTAACATCAGATTCAGATTCGATCAACGAACTCCGGGGAAAGGGTTCCGTGACCGCACGGGTAGAGCTGCCCACCGCACGCGGGCGACAAACACAGGCCGCCATCGATGCGGCGGCGCGCACTGTGATCGCGCGCAAGGGAATCCTGGCCACCACCATTGCCGATATCGCCGCCGAGGCGGGCCGATCCACCGCGTCGTACTACAACTACTACGACTCCAAGGAGGCGATGGTCCGCGAGTGGGCCGTCCGTTTCCGCGACGAGGCGCGCGAACGCGCCATGGCCGCCGCCGAACCCGGCCTGACCGACGCCGAGCGTGCGCATGCCGCCGCCGCCGCCCATTGGAACACCTACCGGCACCGCCTCGCCGAGATCATCGCGGTCTCGCAACTGGCCACGGTCAGCGACGATTTCGCGCAGTACTGGGCCGATATCTGCGCCCTGCCGATCGCCCTGATCACCAAGATGGTCCAGCAGGCCCAGCGCAACGGCTGCTGCGCCGGCGATGACGCGCACCTGATCGCCGTCGCCCTGGTGTCCATGCTGAACCAGTTCTGCTACACCCAACTCTCGGGCACCGGAGCACAGACCGCCGACGACGACGCCTGCATCGCCACCCTGGCCGCGATCTTTCACCGCACGATCTACCACAAGGAGACAGCGCAGCCATGACGCCGAAGGGCCCGACGCCGGGGGTGACCCGGGAATTCGTCGGAGTGGACTCCCCGACCGCCCGCCGTGCCGGCGCCGGCGGACACCCATGCCAGGGTCTCTACCATCGCGGGGTCGGCCGCAAACCCAAGGTCGCGGTGATCGCGACGCACTATCAGATCGATTTCTCCGAGCACTATCTCGCCGATTACCTGGCGACCCGCGGGATCGGTTTCCTGGGCTGGAATACCCGATTCCGGGGTTTCGAGAGCACCTTCCTGCTGGACCATGCACTCGTCGACATCGGTGTCGGGGTCCGTTGGTTGCGCGAGGTCCAGGGCATCGAAACCGTGGTGCTGCTGGGTAATTCCGGGGGCGGCTCGCTGATGGCGGCGTATCAGGCCCAGGCCGTGCACCACCACGTCACCCCGCTCGACGGGATGCGCCCGGCCACGGGTCTGACCGACCTGCTCCCGGCCGACGGCTACGTCGCCAGCGCCGCTCACCCCGGCAGGCCAGATGTCCTCACCGCGTGGATGGACGCCTCGGTCACCGATGAGAACGACGCGCTGGCCACCGATCCGGACCTCGACCTTTTCAGTGAGCGCAACGGCCCGCCCTACGCTGCCGACTTCATCGCCCGCTACCGCGCCGCGCAGATCGCCCGCAACGAGGCCATCACCGACTGGGCGGAGGCCGAACTCAGACGCGTGAAAGCCGCCGGGTTCTCGGACCGCCCGTTCACCGTGCTGCGCACCTGGGCGGATCCGCGAATGGTCGATCCCACCCTGGAACCGACCAAACGCCAGCCCAACCTGTGTTACGCAGGACCGCCGGTCAAGGCCAACCGGTCGGCCTACGGCATCGCGGCCGCGTGCACGTTGCGCAACTGGATCGGCATGTGGAGCCTGCGCCACGCCCAGACCCGTGCCGAACCGCATCTGGCACTCATCGACTGTCCGGCGCTGGTCATCAACGCCGATCAGGACACCGGCGTCTACCCCTCGGACGCCCGGCGCATCCATGACGCGCTGGGCAGTGCGGACAAGTCGCGGTTGTCGATCGACACCGACCACTACTTCACCACTCCGGGCGCCCGCAGCGAGCAGGCCGATACCATCGCCAAGTGGATCGCGAAACGGTGGCGCTGAGAGTCCTCGCACATTTCACCCCGGGCCGGCGGGTCCTCGATTTCGTTGCCGCAGAATCGGATTGGCTGGACGTGCGGTGGTGCGCAGAGGACGATGACGCCACCCTGCGCCGCGAGTTGCCCGGTGTCGACGTGATCTGGCATGTGCTGCGGCCATTGTCGGCCGCCGATCTGGAACTCGCCGCGAAGTGCCGGCTGGTGCACAAGCTGGGCGCCGGGGTGAACACCATCGATGTCGACGCGGCGACACGCTGCGGCATCGCGGTCGCGAACATGCCCGGCGCGAATGCGCCGTCGGTCACCGAGGGCACCCTGCTGCTGATGCTCGCGGCGCTGCGCCGGTTGCCGGTCCTGGATCGCGCCACCCGCGAGGGCCGGGGCTGGCCGTCGGATCCGGGCCTCGGTGAGACGGTCCGCGATATCGGCGGGTGCACCGTCGGGTTGGTCGGCTACGGCAACATCGCCAAACAGGTCGAGAAGGTGCTGGCGACGCTGGGCGCGCGGGTGCTGCACACCAGCACCCGCGACGACGGCCACCCGGACTGGCGGCCGTTGCCGGCCCTGCTCTCCGAGAGCGACATCGTCTCGCTGCATCTGCCGTTGACAGCCGCGACCCGGCATCTCATCGACGAGGATGCACTGGGCCTGATGAAACCCGATGCTGTGCTGGTCAACACCGCCCGCGGGCCGATCGTGGACGAAGAAGCCCTGGCCGCCGCACTGCGGGAAGGCCGACTGGCCGCCGCCGGGCTGGACGTCTTCGCCGCCGAACCCGTCGAGCCCGGTAATCCGCTGCTCGACCTGGACAACGTGGTGCTGACGCCGCACGTCACCTGGTACACGGTCGACACCATGCGCCGCTATCTGGAGGTCGCGGTGGACAACTGCCGCCGGCTACGGGACGGCCGGGAGTTGGCCAACGTGGTGAACCAAGTCAGCTAGGCCACTGGTGTGGCCCCTGTCACCGCGGGGTACCCTCGATACCCAACCGACCGGTTAATAGGGAAGTTGCCCCATGGAGGTTAAGCGTGCCCATCGCGATCAACTCTGAACACAATGACCTGGCCGATTCGGTCCGGTCGCTGGTAGCCAAAGTCGCCCCGTCAGATGTCCTGCACGAGGCACTGGAGACGCCGATCTCCAATCCCCCGCCGTACTGGAAGGCCGCCGCCGAGCAGGGCCTGCAGGGCGTGCACCTGTCCGAGACCGTCGGCGGGCAGGGTTTCGGCATTCTGGAACTGGCCATCACGCTGGCCGAGTTCGGCTACGGCGCGGTGCCGGGACCCTTCGTCCCGTCGGCGATCGCCAGTGCGCTGATCGCCGCGCACGACGCCGAATCGCCGCTGCTGGGCGGCCTCGCGTCCGGTGACACCATCGCCGCGTACGCGATCGATTCCGGCCTGACCGCGACCCGCCAGGGCGACAAACTGGTCATCCGCGGCGAGGTGCGGGCCGTACCGTCCGCGGCGCAGGCGTCGCTACTGGTCCTGCCGGTGTCGATCGAGAGCAGCGAGGAGTGGGTGGCGCTGGACGCCGACACGCTCGAGATCGAAGACGTCAAGAGTCTCGACCCGCTGCGCCCGCTCGCGCATGTGCGGGCCAACGCGATCGAGGTCGCCGCCGACCGGGTGCTGTCCAACCTGAGCCGCGACCACGCCAAGGCGCTCATCAGCACGCTGCTGTCGGCCGAATGCGTCGGCGTCGCCCGCTGGGCCACCGACACCGCGACCGAGTACGCCAAGATCCGCGAGCAGTTCGGCCGACCCATCGGGCAGTTCCAGGCCATCAAGCACAAGTGCGCCGGCATGATCGCCGAGACCGAGCGGGCCACCGCCGCGGTCTGGGATGCCAGCCGCGCGATCGACGAATTCCACTCTGGTTCGGCTGGCGGCAATCAGGATTCCAAGTACGCATTCGCCGCCGCGGTGGCCGGCACGCTGGCCCCGGTTGCCGCTCAGCACACCGCCCAGGAATGCATCCAGGTACACGGCGGTATCGGCTTCACCTGGGAGCACGACACGAACGTCTACTACCGGCGGGCCCTGGTGCTGGCCGCCTCGTTCGGGCGGGCCGCCGATTACCCGCAGCGAGTCGTCGACACCTCGACCGCCAACGGTCTGCGCAAGCTGGACATCGACCTGGACCCCGACACCGAGAAGGTCCGCGAAGAGATCCGCGCCGAGGTGGCCGGTCTGAAAGCGATTGCGCGCGAAGAGCGCAACGCGGCCATCGCCGAGGGCGGCTGGGTGCAGCCGCACCTGCCCAAGCCGTGGGGCCGCAATGCCGCACCGATCGAGCAGATCATCATCTCGCAGGAGTTCTCCAGCGGGCGGGTGGCCCGGCCACAGATGGGTATCGCGGCCTGGATCATCCCGTCCATCGTCGCCTACGGCACCGAAGAGCAGCAGCAGCAGTTCCTGCCGCCGACCTTCCGCGGTGAGATGATCTGGTGCCAGCTGTTTTCCGAGCCCGGCGCCGGCTCCGACCTGGCCAGCCTGACCACCAAGGCCACCAAGGTCGACGGCGGATGGCGCATCACCGGCCAGAAGATCTGGACCACCGGCGCGCAGTTCTCCCAGTGGGGTGCGCTGCTGGCCCGCACCGACCCGTCCGCACCGAAACACAATGGCATCACCTATTTTCTGATCGACATGAAATCGCCCGGAGTCGAGGTGAAGCCGCTGCGTGAGCTCACCGGTGACGCCATGTTCAACACGGTGTTCATCGACGATGTCTTCGTGCCGGACTCGATGGTGCTCGGCGAGGTGGACCGTGGCTGGGAGGTCAGCCGCAACACCCTGACCAACGAGCGGGTGTCGATCGGCAGCGCCGAGCCGCCGTTCCTGGCCAGCCTGGAGCAGTTCGTGGAGTTCGTGCGCGACGGTCAGTTCGATCAGATCGAGCAGAACCATGCGGGCAAGCTGATCGCCGAGGGGTACGCGGCCAAGGTGCTCAACCTGCGCTCGACGCTGCTCACGCTGGCCGGCGGCGATCCGATGCCTGCCGCGGCGATCTCCAAGCTGCTGTCCATGAAGACCGGCCAGGGCTACGCCGAGTTCGGGGTGTCCTCGTTCGGCACCGACGGCGCGATCGGCGACAAGGAGCAGGATCCGGGCAAGTGGGCGGAGCGGCTGCTGTTCAGCCGGGCCACCACGATCTACGGCGGCACCACCGAGGTGCAGCTCAACATCATCGCCGAGCGTCTGTTGGGCCTGCCCCGCGACCCGTAAGCCGTGTACCGCACATGGCCGCCACATCGCATGATGTGGCGGCCATCTGCGTATCGGAGCGGTCAGGGCAGGATTGCGTCCACGTACCCGCCGTCGACGCGCAGCGCCCCGCCGGTGGTCGCCGAGGCCAGCGGCGACGCCAGATAGGTGACCATGTTGGCGATCTCCTCCGGTTCGATCAGCCGCTGGATCAGCGACTGGGGCCGGTGCTTGATCATGAACTCGCGCTGGGCCTGCTCCCACGGCAGATCCTTGTCCACCAACTGATAGACGAAGTCCTCCACACCAGCGGTGTGGGTGGGCCCGGCGATCACCGAGTTGACCGTCACGCCGGTACCGGCGGCATCCTTGGCGAACCCGCGCGTCACCGCGAGCAGTGCGGTCTTGGACACGCCGTAGTGGATCATCTCGGCCGGGGTGACAATCGCCGAATCGCTGGCGATCTGAATGGCTCTGCCCCAACCTTTTTCGGTCATCGAAGGCAGGTAGGCGCGAATCAACCGGACCGCCGAGAGCACGTTGACGTCGAAGTAGCGCCGCCACTGCTCGTCGCTGACCTCGCGGGCCGGGACCGCCTCGAAGATGCCGAGATTGTTCACCAGCACATCGACGTCCGGGAACTCCTCGACGACGGCGTCCGCGCCGGCGGCGTCGGCCACGTCAGCGGCAATCCCGACGGCACCGCCACCGATGGTGGCCACCGCCTCATCGACCCGCGCCTGGGTGCGGCCGTTGACGATGACCCGCGCGCCGGCCGACGCCAGCCCGTGTGCGATGGCCAGGCCGATGCCCTGGGTGGAGCCGGTGACGAGTGCGGTCTTGCCAGAGAGATCGATGTTCACGCCGAAGTACTACCCCCGTGACGGGCGCAGTATTCCGGAAGCCGGGCTAATCGACGTCGATCTCGCGCAACTCGCGCTTGAGGATCTTGCCGGTCGGGTTGCGCGGCAGCTCATCGAGGAAGATCACTTCCCGCGGCACCTTGTAACGGGCCAGGTTGTCCTTCACGTAGGCCTTGATGACGTCCTCGTCGACACTGGCGCCCTCCACCTTGACGACGAAGGCACGCAGCCGGTGACCCCACTCCTTGTCCTCGACCCCCAGGGCGGTGGCCTCGATGACCTCCGGATGGCCGCTGATGAGATCCTCGACCTCGGCGGGGAAGACGTTCTCGCCACCGCACACGATCATCTCGTCATCGCGGCCGGAGACGTAGAGCAACCCGTGCTCGTCGAAGTAGCCCACGTCGCCGGAGGACAGCATCCCGTCGATGATCTGCTTACCGCCGCCGCCGGTGTAGCCCTGGAAGGGGAACGTGTTGCGCACGAAGATGCGCCCGACGTCACCTTGGGCGACTTCGCCGCCGTTGTCGTCGAGGATTTTCACCGTGATGCCCTTGACCGGCGGGCCGACGGTCGCCGGGTTGATGGAAAGATCCTTGGGCCGGGCAATGGTCGCGAACGCGATCTCGGTGGAGCCGTACAGGTTGTAGATGATCGGCCCCAGCTCGCGCAGGGCCCGGCCGGCGAGTTCGGCGCCGAGCTGCGACCCGGAGACGAAGACGATCCGCAGGCTCGACAGGTTCGGCTTGGGCGCCATCTTGTCGAGCTCGTCGAGCATGCGCGACAGCATCACCGGGACAACCACGATGGCGGTCACCTTGTGCTTCTCGATATCGGCGAACACGGTGGCCGGTTTGAAACGTCGGCGCAGGACCAGAGTGGTCCCCAGCATCATCGCGATGGTGGCGTGCAGAAACCCCAGTGCATGGAACATCGGTGCGGGCAGGGAGGTGACCTCACCGCCCTTGAACGGGACGTGGGACAGTACGCCGCCGATGGGCGCGAGCGACGGTGGCGTGCTGCGGTTGGCGCCCTTGGGTGTGCCGGTGGTGCCGCTGGTCAGGATGATGACCGACGAATGCTTGGTCACCTTCGGGGCGGGCTGCTTGCTGCTGCGCGCGATCAGGTCGGCCAGCGTGTCGTCGGTGGAACCCGAGGGCTCTTCGGAGTCCGGGTTGGTCGCCAGGGCCCGGAATTTGCCCAGCGCCGGCTCGGCCTGCGACACCGCGGCGGTGTATTCGTCGTCGTAGATGATGACCTGCGCGCCCTCGCGCTCGGAGACCTCTTTGATCTGCGGTCCGGAGAACTCGCTGTTGAGCAGGATGATGCGGGCGCCCACCCGGGCGGCGCCGTACACGCCGACCAGGAACCAGCGGTGGTTGCGGATCAGCAGAGCGACACCGTCGCCACCCTTGACGCCCTTGGCGCGCAGCCCATTGGCCACCGCGTGCGCCGCGCGGTCCAGTTCCCCGAATGTCATCTCGCCGTCGTCGTCGATGATGGCGACGCGGTCGGGATGGCGGCGGGCGTTGAGCGCCGGGATCATCCCGAACTCGCCCCAGCGGCGGATATCGGCGAGCATGGCGGCCATCGCCTGCGGCGACTCGAGCCGCAGGGCTCCCGCCTCGAACATCTTGCGCGCGTAATGCAACTCTGCGGCGCCGCGGCTGAAGTATTGCTGGGCCTTGGCCGCCGCCTGAGCGGGCAGGTCTGTGAGACTGGGCATGAACGCCACAATATGTGACGCGTGTCGAGTCGCGGCAGATAACTACCATGGCCGTATGGGCGCTTCGGCCGGCAGTCGCAGGACGCTGGAGGTCGGTGGGCGCGAGGTCTCCGTCAGCAATCCCGGCAAGGTGATCTTTCCCGGCGCCGGCGGGCGGGCCGCCATCACCAAGAGCGACCTCGTCGACTACTACCTGGCCGTTGCCGACGGCGCGCTGCGCGGGGTGCACAACCGGCCGATGATCCTGAAACGTTTCGTCAAGGGCATCGACGAAGAGGCGATCTTCCAGAAGCGGGCGCCCGAGAAGCGCCCGGACTACATCGACGTGGCCGAGTTGAGGTACGCGTCCGGGACATCGGCCAAGGAAGCGGTGATCACCGAGGCCGCCGGCCTGGTCTGGGCGGTCGGTCTCGGCTGCATCGACTTCAACCCGCACCCGGTGCAGGCAGAGGATTTGGAACATCCGGACGAGTTGAGGGTCGACCTGGACCCGATGCCCGGGGTCGAGTGGGCGCAGATCCTGGCGGTCGCCGCCGTGGCACGCGATGTGCTGCAGGAGCACGGCCTGACCCCGTGGCCCAAGACCTCCGGCTCCCGCGGGTTCCACATCTATGCGCGCATCCATCCGAACTGGCCGTTCAAGCAGGTCCGCCTGGCCGCCGAGACGGTGGCCCGCGAGGTCGAACGGCGGGCCCCCGAGCTGGCCACGGCCAGGTGGTGGAAGGAAGAACGCGGCGCGCGGGTGTTCGTCGACTTCAACCAGAACGCCAAGGACCGCACCGTGGCCTCGGCCTATTCGGTCCGCGCCAAGGCCGACGCCCGGGTGTCCACGCCGCTGTATTGGGACGAGGTCGCCGATTGCCGGCCCGAGGTGTTCACCGTGGCCACCGTGCCGGCCCGCTTCGCCGAGATCGGCGATCCCTGGGCGGAGATGGATGCTCACCCGGGGGATCTGTCCGAACTGCTGGAACTCGCCGATCGGCTGGGGCCCGCGGAGAAACCGCCGGGCAAGAAGGGTGCGGACGGGCGCCGGGTCTCGCAGATGCCCCTGATCGAGGTCGCCCGGACCAAGACCCACGATGAGGCGATGGCGGCACTGGAGGTGTGGCGGGGCCGCCACACCGAGGCGGCCGCGCGGCTGGAGCCGGTCGACGTTCTCGTCGACGGGATGCGGGGTCCGAGTTCGATCTGGTACCGCGTGCGGATCAATTTGCAGCACGTGCCGGAGGGGATCCGGCCACCCCAGGAGCCGTTGATCGCGGACTATTCACCATGGGACGGATATTCGGGGAAACAGTCCACACGCTGACCCCGAAATTTAGGCTACCCGGCAGTAAGGACTACCCAACATTTTGGGTAATCAAAATCGCCAGCGAAACATGTTGCAGCACAACAGCTTACATTTCGCTCAGCGAACCCTTACCCGGCTCTCAGACTATCTTCTTAGCAAAGTCTCAATCACTACTCCCCGGTACCTTAAATTCCGCCGATAACTTCGGAGATATCGAGAACGACAGGTCAGAACCAGAAGGGAGGCAGAACATGACGATCGCATTCCGTTACGGGAACCCGGCAGTCAAGTGTGACGGCGCCGAAATGCGAGCGCAGTGCCGCCACCTCGCGATGGTGGTGACCGTCTCAGGTGTCATCGATGACGACAACGTCGATCGACTCACCCACAAGGTCCGCCGACTGGTCCTCGCAGAAAAGCCGTTCGCACTCGACCTGAGTGACGTGACGTTCCTTTCCGCGCGCGGTGTGTCTCTCCTCTACGCCCTCGATGATGAGTGCGACCTCGCCGGAGTCGAGTGGGCGCTCATCGCGAGCCCCGCCGTTCTGGACGTCCTGCGGATGCTCGACGACGCATTCCCCATCACGGTCTCCGTCCCGGAGGCGCTGCACCACTTCGCCGAGGGCACGCTCGCTCGGCGCCGGTTGCTCCCACTCCTGCACAAGACCGCATAACCAGAAAGGCGGAACACACGTGTTGATCGATGTTCGCTGGCTGACCGCTCTGATGGGCCGTCACCGCAAGCCTGCCCGCTAGGTCCCTACTTCTCCAGATGTGCCCTCCCACCGCCAGGTGGGAGGGCACATCTCGTTCAGGACTGCGCCGGGTTTTCTAGGCTGCGGCCGAACTGCAGGACGACACCCTGGTTCCCGGTGCCGGCGCAACCCTGTTCGGAATCCGGTTCGAGGACTGGCTACTGCAGTCCAGCGCTCATCCCTTGAAGTAGACGATCTGGTGGCTGGTGGCCAGCAGCCTGCCACCGGTCCCCCAGATCTGGGCGGCCTGGTCGAAATGACCGGACGAATACTGTTGTGCACGTGCGGTTGCCAGCACATGGTCATCGCCCTGGGCGGCCAAGGTGTCGTTGTCGGCGTGGAAGTACACCGTGATCGACACGGTGCCCGCGGGCAGCAGACGTCCGAGCCGCAGGTAGATACGTGGGTAGAAGATGTCGCAGACGGCGGTCAGTGCGGCGAAATCCCATGGCCGGGGCGGGTTGTCGCGAACCCACAGGGTGGTCTCCGAGGAGCCGGATTCACCATCGGCGGCGTCCGGGATGGCGCCGGTGACGTACCGCATGTCGTAGTTGCGCATCCAGGTCGGCCCCTTGTCCGGCCCGACGGGTACCTCTTCGGGTGCCGGCACGGCCGGCCTGGCCGGTTCGGTGTCACTCCAGGTGTCCCGCCGGATTCCGAAAACCGCGGTGGCGGTGGTCTTCACCTCACCGCCCTGGCTGAGCTCGACGAGCCAGTGCTGATTGGACCGGTTGGTGCGCACCGCACGGGCACTGATCTCGAAGTCGCCGTCGACGATCGGGGCCAGGTAATTCACCGTCAGGGCCACCGGATGGCCATGCACATCGGGTTGAAGTTCGATGGCCCGCAGCAGCGCCGCAGCGGTGACGCCACCGAACGGGCCGACCATGTTCGCCCATTCCGGCACGGTGCGACCGCGCAGTAGCCCGTCACCGGCGGGGCGCAGGGCGATGCCATTGTCGAACGCCGTCATCGGGTTTCCTTCACTGTCGTTCGGCTCTGCTGGTCGATGGCGCCGTCGACGAGCGTGCGGAGCACGTCGTCGGGACTGACGTCGCTGAGCCACATGGCTGGGACGCCGGTGCGGTTGAGCATCGCCACACCGTGCAAGGCGGTGGACAACGCCGCGGCAATGCGGATCGCCTCCGGGTGCGGTCCCGGCCGCTGCTGGCACGAAGCGAGGGCGTGGGTGAGAACTCCCAGCGCCTCCTTGGCCGCCGGAGACGGACCCGCAGTTCGGGTCATCAGCTCATAGCGCATCGGGTACCGCTGCGCGTACGCCACATAGACCTGGCACCCCAGAAAGAGGCGGTCGCGTGGCTCTGTCAGCGAGTCGGCCGCAGCACGGATGTCGGCGACCACCTGTTGCCAACTCTGTTCCACGATGGCAGCCAGAATGGCGTCCCGATGGCGGAAGTGCGAATAGATCGCGGGTGCGGAAATACCTGCGGCAGCAGCGATCTTGCGCAGGGTGAGGTCAGCTTCATGTTCGGCGTCGTCCAGTAGTCGGCGAGCCGCAGCCAGGATCTCGTCGCGCAACAACGCGCCGGAACCCCGGGCGTTGCGTTTGCGGACCTGCGTCGACACCCGTCGCACTTTACGCACGTAAATAAACGAATGTAAAGTTACACGACGGGCTCACCCGTCGATGGTGGTTCGAATCCGCGCTACGTGAACCGTCCGGCGAAACCGCGCAAGGGCAGATCCGCGCTGGTGAGCAGGCCGGGGGCCGCCGCGACCACCGACCCGATGGCATTGAGCGCGGGCAGTCCGGTCACGGTCATCCCGATCGACGCGAAGCTGGTCGGGTCGGAGAGGTCGACGCCCGGCTTGGGGAAGATCATGTGCTTGTTGTAGACACAGGGATCGCCCATGATCTGAGTGATGTAGCAGCCCTTGATATCCCAGCTCGGATCGGTGTGCGGGGTCATCTGCCATTCCAGATGGGTCTCGATCTTCGGCACGCCGCCGACCAGGCCCTGATACTTGATGTAGTTGCCACCCAGCGATCCCTTCGGCAACTGGTACCAGCCCAGATCGACATCCTTGGTACAGGCTCCGAGCTCGTAGCTGAACTTCACCTCGTCGAGTTGCACGTCGAAGCAGTCGGCCATCAGCAGCACGCTGTCGGCGAAGACACGGGTGTACTTCTCCAGCATGCCGGGCAGTCGCGGATCGTCGACCGGAAGTCCGTAGCCGACCTCTTTCCAGGTATCGGCCGAATGGTGGCACGAGACATCCACGGATTCGATGGTGGTCACGTTCTCGATCTCGGCGACATCGGCCGAACACACCACACCCAGAATCTGATTGAGACCGGGATTCATCCCGGTGCCGTAGAACGTCGCGCCGCCCTTGGCGGCGGCCGCGGCCAGCATCTCACTGACCGGGCGCCCGGACGGATGCGGATGGTTGGTGTCCCGGTGCCATCCGGTGATCCAGTCGGCGGTGGTCACGATGTTGATCCCGGCTTCGAGCACCTGCACATACAGGTCTTCGTCGGGAAACACCCCGTGGAAGGTCACCACATCGGGTTTGGCGGCGATGATCTCCTCGACCGAGCCGGTGGCAATCACGCCGTTGGGCGCCAGGCCGGCGATCTCACCGGCGTCGCGACCGACCTTCTCCGGTGTGTAGCAGTGCAGACCGATGAGCAACAGATCGGGATGCGCGGCAATCCGTTTGATCATCTCGGTACCCACATTGCCGGTGGCGACCTGGAAGACGCGGATCTGCTCGGTCATAGTGTGTCTACTTTCCGTACGCGAGCGAGGTCTGCGGCAGATCCGCCGAGACCGTCTGGATAGAACTGCATGGCCCACTTGCGAATTGCGGTGAAACCCTCGTACTCGGCGGTGGCCAGCGCGGGCGGATCCGAATAGCGCTGGTGCGACCAGATGTGGATGTCCTGGGTGAACTGGCGGATGACTTCCTCGCCGAAGGCTCGGGCCTTGTCCTCGGCGCGTTGGTCGTCGCGCCCCGGCGTGCGCCCGATGTAGACCATGAAACGGACATCGGAGGTGCGCTCATCGACCGGGGTGACCGCCGAGATGGTCCGGTTGTCGACCATCCCCCAGCTCTTGGTGACGGCGATACCGAGCCCACCGTTGATGGCCTCGACTCCGCTGTTGACGTCCTCGATCTGCTGTCCGTCGTCACCTTCGAAAGTGATGGTGAAATCGACGTAGGACACCGGCTCGGCGAAGTCGTGGCGGGTGAACACCGGCACGATGGGCGTCTGGTGCACGTACTTGAAGTGGGCGAAGTCCACCCCGTTCTCCAGGACGTACTGCGGGTGCAGTTCCAGGCCCTGCCGGAACAGCCGCTGCTGCGGGTAGTAGTCAGCCTCGGTGCGATCGCCGAAGTCGGCAAAGATGTCCGGCGCATCGAAGAACGGTTCCCGGCCCTCGACGTCATGCCAGATGTAGACCGACGCATTGCGCTCGACCACCGGATAGGTCCGTATCCGTCTGCCCCGGTTGGGCCGCTCCTGGTAGGGGATGCAGACGTTACGGCCCTCGTCGTTCCACTGCCAGCCATGGAAAGGGCATTGCAGCACTTTGCCTTTCACCTGCCCGCCGTAGCCGAGGTGGGCGCCGAGGTGTTCGCAGTAGGCGTGCATCACCGTCAGCCGGCCGGACTCCGCGCGCCAGGCGATCATCTCCTGGTCGAAGTAGGTCATCCGGTGTACGTCACCGATGCCGATCTCGTCCGACCAAGCCACCTGGAACCAACCCGTCGGCTTCATCGACAGTGGTGGTTTTGCCATGCGGCCAAGAATCACAGAGGGTTCTATTAAAGTCAAGAGTCGCGTAGCATCCATCCGGTGACCGAAGCCGCCGAGCGCCGCACCAACCGGCGGGGGCAGGCCAGTCGCGAGAGCATGCTCGATGCCGCGCTGGAGGCGCTGGCCTCCGGGGCTCCCGGCTCGGTGTCGGGAAATCGCATCGCCAAGGACGCCGGCGCCACCTGGGGCACGGTCAAGTACCAATTCGGCGATATCGACGGGCTCTGGGCCGCGGTGCTGCGCCACACCGCCGAACGCCGCGGCACCATCCCGGCGCACGCGGCGCCGCACGGTTCGCTGGCCCAGCGCGTCACCGGCATCCTGGACATCCTCTACGACGGGCTCAGCGCCACCGATTCCCGGGCCATCGAGAACCTGCGCGCCGCGCTCCCGCGCGATCGGGCCGAGCTGGAACACCACTATCCGCAGACCGCGGCCGAGCTGGCCTCGTGGCAGAAGACCTGGATCACCGACTGCCAGCACGCTTTCTCCGATCTGGATGTGGATCCGGCACGGGTGCGCGAGGTCGCGCTGTTCATCCCCGGAGCGATGCGTGGCATCACCTCCGAGCGTCAACTCGGTTCCTATATCGATCTCGACGAGGCACGGCGCGGCCTGTCCAAGGCGATCGTCGCCTACCTCAAGGGTTAGGGACTTCCGGCCCTACCCGCGGGCACCGCAGCGCCGCAGACTTGTTCCATGGCAACGACATCGCCGCCGCTCGGCACTGTGAAAATCATCGAGGACGCCGTCCACCTCGCGTGCCGCGCGCCCTCCTATCACAACAGCCAGCCCTGGCAATGGGTCATCTCGGCCGAGGGCGTGCAGCTGTTCGTCGACACCGACCGGTTGGTGGCCACCGATAGCAGCGGCCGGCAGGCCGTGATCAGTTGTGGTGCAGCGCTTGACCACTTCCGGGTCGCGACGGCTGCGGCCGGATTGGACGCCCGGGTGGAGCGCTACCCCAATCCGAACGATCACCATCACCTGGCCACCATCACCTTCGGCAAGCTGCCCACCGTCACCGATGGTCATCGCCGCCGCGCCGATGCCATCCTGCGGCGGCGCACCGACCGCCTGCCCATGGCGGCACCCACCGATTGGGAGTCCTTCGAGCTGCTGTTGCGCGAGTCCGCCGGTCCCGAGGTGGCCTTGGACGTCATTGCACCCGCCGATCGGCCCGCCGTCGCGGACGCCTCGCAACTCACCGACGCACTGCGCCTCTACGATTCGGCATATCACCACGAGATCGACTGGTGGACATCACCCTTCGAGGTGAACGACGGGATCCCGCACAGCTCGCTGGTGTCGGCCGCCGAGGCCGATCGCGTCGATGTCGGGCGATCCTTTCCTGTCACGCACAACAGCGAACGCCGCCAGAACGTCGCCGAGGACACCGCTCAACTGGTGGTGATCTCCGCGCTCGACGACACCCGAGCCGACCTGCTGCGCTGCGGTGAGGCGCTGTCCGCTCTGCTGCTCGACGCCACCATGGCGGGGCTCGCTTCGTGCACCCTGAGTCATCTGACCGAGGTGCCCATCAGCCGCGACATCCTCAGCGCACTGGTCGGTCGGCCATACCCGCAAGTGGTGGTGCGACTCGGACGAATTCCCGAACTCGACGAGGTGCCGCCGCCCACGCCGAGGCGACCGCTTCAGGACGTGCTGCGGGTCAAGATCTGAGCGCGGCCAGCATCGCGTGCAACCGGCGGCCGACCGCGGCCAGCGGGTCGGTGCTGCGTTCGGCGCGGCTCATGGCCACCGCCCCCTCGACGGCGGCCACGATCAGGGTCGCCGTATCGGCGGCCTCCGGGTGGGTCACACCCGTGTTGCGCAGTGACCTGACCAAGATGGTCGTCCAATTGCTGAACGCGAATACCGCCGCATCCCGCGGGGCGGCGTCATCGTCATCAGTCGAGTTCTGCACCGCAACCGCGAGCACGGTGCAACCACGCTGAAAGTCGCTCTCCACCAGAGACTCCCGCCATGATTGCAGCAACGCATCCAGCATCGCGGCCGGACCTGCTGCTGCGGCGCGTTGCAGTTCGGCCATCGTGTGCGCATCGGCCCAGCGGACCGCCTCGGCGGCCAGCTGGGCCTTGCCGCCGGGAAAATAGTGATAGGTCGACCCCAGCGGTGCGCCGGCATGCCTGGCCAGTTCCCGCACGGTCATCGCGCCCAGACCGCGCCGCCCCAGCATGTCGGCGGCACCGGTCACCATCCGGTTGCGCGCATCGTGCTCGGATCCCATCATGACGACCACCCTGTCTATAACAGACGTCATATTACACCTGGAACAGCGATTATTACGCCCGACATAGAAGGAATGGGGACTTTCGCGGGGACGGGAAGGAGACCTGGGCCACATACCCCGGGCTTTCCGTGTCAAGCGCCGAGGGTCCGGGTAGCCCCCATGCACAGGGCGCATCCGCGCCGCACGGCCGACAAGGCCGATGACCACCAACTCTTTTCAGGGGGCCCGTCATGACAGACACCACCACTCTCATCACCAACTTGCGCACCGTGCTGGAACTGACCAGCACCGAGATTCAGATCGCCGAGTTCCGCACCAGCCAGGCGCGCACCGATGCGGTGCACCAGGAACTGACGAAGAACGCCGAGAACGCCCGTACCCGCGCCGCACTGATCGAGGCGACCATCCGCGAACTCGGCGGTTCGCCCACCTTCTTCGGCCCCTTCCTCGGACGCGCCGCCGCTATGGTGAAGGCATTGACCGAGCAGGCCGAACCGTTCGCCGAGGCCCTGCTGGGCGATCTCGCCCTGGAGCACCTCCTCGTGGACCGCGCGCGCTACCTCAAGTCGCTCGCCGTCGCGGCCGGTAACACGCAGGTTCAGGAACTCGCCGATTCGCTCATCGAGGCGCACAGCGCAACCGTCATCTGGCTCAGCACCGTGCTCGCCGAGGACGCCCTCGGCGGCCCTGCGGCGCTGCGTCGCACCCCGATTCAGGCCGCGGCCGGTGCTGCGGTCAAACTGGCCAACCTGCCGGGACAGCTGGCCACCCGCGCCTTCGACCGGGTTCTGACCACGGTCCGTTCCACCCGCCCGGCCGTCGACGAGGTACTGGCCCGCGGCAGCCAGGCCGGCGACATCGCGGCCAAGACGCTGTCCGCATCTCGTGACGCCGCCCTGTCGGCGGCGGAGAAGGTGAGCCGGCGTGAGGGCGCCGACGAGGTCGCCGATGCGCTGCACACCCTGCGCGGCAACACCGGCGTCCTGGAGGCGGCCGAACTTCCCATCGCCGGCTATGACGAGCTCAACGTCAACGATGCCGTCGCAGCGGTCAAGGAACTGGACGAGCCGGCCGACATCCGCGTGGTCATCGCCTACGAGGAGTTCCACAAGAACCGCCAGCGGGTGGTGTCGGCAGCCCAGTCACGACTGAGCGCCATCGCCCAGGAGATTGTCGGCATCAGCTAGCAGAACCGGATCGTGTGATCCATTTCGCTCCGCGATGACCTACGGTACCGTAAGTTACGGTACCGTAGGTTTCGTTGTGTGGAGGGAACGGAGTCGGCCATGACGGATCAGACCAGCGTCTTGCACGAGTTGGAACCGATCGTCGAGCAGAACCTCAGCGCCACCTCAGCACGGTCAAGCCGTGGGACCCGCACGACTACGTCCCGTGGAGTCGGGGACGCGATTTCGCCTTTCTCGGCGGCGAGGACTGGGCTCCCGAGGACTCCCCGCTGGACCCGGTGGCCAAGGCGGCGCTGACGGTCAACCTGCTGACCGAGGACAACCTGCCCTCATATCACCGGGAGATCGCCACCCGGTTCGGGCGCGACGGCGCCTGGGGGACCTGGGTCGGTCAGTGGACCGCCGAGGAGGGACGCCACAGCATCGCGCTGCGCGACTATCTGGTGGTGACCCGCGGCGTGGACCCCGCCAAACTCGAGGCACTCCGCATGGAGCACACCATCGCCGGGTACGACTCGGGCGACAAGACACCGCTGGCGGCGCTGGCCTACGTGTCATTCCAGGAACTCGCCACCCGCGTGTCACACCGCAACACGGGGCGGGCCTCGGGCTGCCCGATCGCCGATCAGCTGCTCGCCCGGATCGCGGCCGACGAGAACCTGCACATGGTCTTTTACCGGAACCTGATGGCGGCCGCCCTCGACATCGCACCGGACGCCGCCATGGCAGCCATCCGCGATGAGGTCGTCGGGTTCACGATGCCCGGTGCCGGCATGACCGACTTCCACGAGAATTCGATCCTCATCGCCAAGGCCGGCATCTACGACCTGCGCATCCACCACGACGAGGTGCTGCAACCAGTGTTGCGCTTCTGGCGAGTCTTCGAGCGCAGCGATTTCGGCCCGGCCGGCGAACAGGCCCGCACCGAACTCGCCCAGTTCCTGGACGCCGTCGATGAACGGGCCCGCTATTACGAGGAGAAGGCCGCCCGCCGCACGGTCGGCGCGCCGGCCTAACCCGCACGCTGCCGCAGCGCAGCGGCGGCGCTCAGCACGGCAGCGCCGACGGTGCCGACCAGCACGCTGTCCATCTTCCAGCTCTGCCAGTACAGCGGCACGTCCAGGTGCACGTCGGCGATCTGGACGAAGTCGGTGTTGACGAGCTGCTCGGGGTACATGCCCCAACCCAGTCCGGCCCGCACCGCCTCCCCGAAACCCTCGGCGGTCGGCACGAGGTGCACCGGGCGGCCGATGGGTTTGTGGAAGACCTTGCGAATCAGATTATCCTGCAGAGCATCATCTCGATTCCACGCGAGTGACGGAGCCGCGGCAGCCGCGGCGGCGGTGAATCCACCGGGCAGGTACTCACGGACATACTCCTCGACAGCCACCGGTACGTAGCGCATCACACCGAGCGACTGCACGCGGCACCCCGGCACCGCAGTGCGTTCGGTGGTCACCGCGCCCATCACCGCGCCCTCCCGCAGCAGCTTCGCCGAATGGTCCTGATCCTCGATCCGGATATCGAACAGCACGCCGGGCAGCCGGGCGAACACCGCGCTGAACCAGGTAGCCATGGAATCGGCGTTGACCGCGAGCGCGATCCGGGTACGTTCGGTCGAGCCACCCGCGGTCTCGGCCAGCGCCTCGGCCTCCAGGATCGCGGTCTGCGCGGCCAGCCGCAGCAGTGGGACCCCGGCTGCGGTTGCCCGACAGGGTTTTTCGCGGACCACCAGAACCTGGCCGACCCGCTGCTCGAGCCCCTTGATCCGCTGACTGACGGCGGACGGGGTGACATGCAGCCGCTTGGCGGCGGCATCGAAGCTGCCGAGCTCGATCACCGCGGCGAACGCGGCCAGCTGCTGACCGTCCAGCTTCATGTAATCAGGCTAATCGAATCGGAAAATCTTCACCGATTTTCAGCACCGAACCCTCAGTTAGATAGCCTCCTAATTATTAGTGTAGTATCTAAATTGCCGCCGGCGCAGCGGCAGCTGCAGGACCTCGGCGATTTCCGCCCGGGTCCTAATTTTGTTTCTGCACAACACTATTCAATGTTTCACGGGCGTTTCCGGTGTGAGCCGCACGCAACGCAGACGTATTCCATCCCTAACCACCCGGCAATGGGCAGCGCCTGTAATGGAACCAGCCGACCTCCCCGGCATCCGGCACCGTCGCCGACCGACAGACACGTGAAACACGGAGACCCCCATGTCTTTTGATTCCTCCATCGCCGAGAACATCGCCACCTCGCTGGCCGAGATCCCGCACCCGTCCCTGCCCAAGGGATCCAACATCTACGGCAGCACCAAGATCTTCCCCGACTACCAGGCCGAGGCGGGGGAGAGCTACTTCACGCTGGTGCACGGCATCGCCCACGAATCCTCCGTCGCCTTCGTCGCGGTGCTGCAGGCCACCAGGGCGCTGCGTAAGGGCTTCGAGTCGGCGCTGTACTTCTACGGACCCGGGGCCATCAACTGCCTGGCCACCCGCGGTTTCCCGAAGACGGGCGACTCCGGTTTCCCCGGCGAACAGAACATCAACGATGCCCTGGGCACCTTCATCAAGGAGGGCGGCACCGTGTTCTGCTGCCGATTCGGTCTGGGACTGCACGGTGGGCGCGAAGAGGACCTCATCGAGGGAGTCATCCCGGCGCACCCCCTCGACGTGCAGGACGCGCTGATCTACTACGCCCGCAAGGGCGCGATCATCAACTCCACCTACATGGTTTAGGCCCGACGGCCATGACCACACTCGCCGCCGTCTCGGCCAACTTCACCCGAGATCTGGAGCAGAACTACGCGCTCATCGCCGCGCTGACCGCGCAGGCCCGCGAACGGGGCGTCGACTTCATGGTGCTGCCGGAGGCGGCGGTGGGCGGCTACCTGTCCTCGCTCGGCAATCACGGTGACACCGTCAAGACAACCAAACGCTCACTGCCCCCGGCCATCCGGCTCGACGGGCCCGAAATCGCGCGGATTCAGCAGATCATCGGGGACCTCGTCATCGCGATCGGGTTCTGCGAACTCGCCGAGGACGGACAGACCCGCTACAACACCGCGGCCGTCCTGGACGGCGATCGGATCTACGGCACCTACCGGAAGGTGCACCAACCCCTCGGGGAGGGCATGTCCTACTCGGCGGGCTCCGGCTACGGCGTATTCGATACACCGATCGGCCGTGTCGGATTGCAGATCTGCTACGACAAAGCCTTTCCGGAGGCGGCCCGCATGATGGCGCTCGACGGCGCACAGATCATCGCCAGCCTGTCGGCATGGCCGGCGGCCCGCACCGCGACCGCGGAGAATCTGCAGGACGACCGCTGGACCTACCGGTTCAACCTGTTCGATATGGCACGCGCCCTGGACAACCAGGTGTTCTGGATCGCGTCGAATCAGAGCGGCACCTTCGGGTCGCTGCGCTACGTGGGCAACGCCAAGGTCGTCGACCCCGGAGGAAACGTCCTCGCCACAACGCTTCTGGACAGCGGTATGGCGGTCGCAGAAGTCGACCTCGACACCACGTTCCGCACGATGCGCGCCGGCATGTTCCACCTGCGCGACCGCAGGCCCGATGTGTACGGCCCGCTGACCGCGACCGACGCCACGCACACCGCGAAGTGGCAGGAACTCGCCCATGCCTGAGATGACCTTCGAGGTCCGCTGGCCGGACGGCAGCACCCAGCGCTGCTACTCCCCCAGCCTCGTCATCCACGACTACCTGAACACCGGCGGGCGCTACACCGTGGGCGAGTTCGTCGACCTGTCCGGACGGGCACTGACCGAGGCCAGTGACCGGGTCCGCGCCAAGTTCGGCTTCGCCTGCACCTCGGCGGCAGAGACCAACCACCGGATCACCAGTGCGGCAGCCGGATTCCCGACCGACGCGCTCATCGAGATCACCGCGATGCACCCTCCACTGGAGCAATCATGACCACCATGCACGTCCCCGTCGTCGTCATCGGCGCCGGACAGGCCGGACTGTCGGTCAGCTGGTATCTGGGCCGGGCCGGGATCGAGCACGTCGTGCTGGAGGCCTCCACCCCGGTACATGCCTGGGCCGATACCCGCTGGGACAACTTCACTCTGGTCACCCCCAACTGGCACTGCCGACTGCCCGGATACCACTACGACGGGCCCGACCCGGACGGCTTCATGACCCGCGACCAGGTCGTCACCTGGCTCTCTGGGTGGCTGGACACATTCGACCCGCCGGTGCGCACGCACACCCGGGTGACCAGACTGGCCAACGCTGCCGCCGGTGGATTCGAACTGACGATCCGTTCCGGGAGTGGTGAGGAGACCATCACCTGCGACCACGCCGTCATCGCGACGGGTGGATACCCACTGCCGGTCATCCCGTCGTACGCGGACTCGCTGAAAGACTCGGTGATGCAGCTACATTCGGAGCAGTACCGCAATGCCGGGCAGCTGCCCGAGGGCGCGGTGCTGGTGGTCGGCACCGGACAATCCGGTGCCCAGATCGCCGAGGACCTGCACCTGGCCGGGCGGCAGGTACACCTCGCGGTGGGCAGCGCACCGCGGGTGGCCCGGACCTACCGCGGACGCGACTGCATGACGTGGCTGTCGGATATGGGACTCTATGACAGGCCCGCCGCCCAGTATCCCGGCGGGAAGGCTGCCATCGAGAAGACCAACCATTACGTCACCGGCCGCGATGGCGGCCGCGATGTGGACCTGCGACAGTTCGCCACCGAGGGCATGAAGCTCTACGGCGCGCTGGCCGACGGCGCCGGCGCCATCCTGCGCTTCGACCCGACGCTGTCTGCAGCCCTCGACCATGCCGATGCGGTCTACAACTCGATCTGCGCCGATATCGACCGCCACATCGACACTCACGGCATCGACGCACCCCCGGCCACCCGGTATGAGCCGGTCTGGGTCCCCGAAACCGAAACCACCACCTTGGATCTCGGCACCGAGAACGTGGCGGCCATCATCTGGGCCATCGGCTACCGGCCCGACTACCGGTGGATCGAGGCCAGCGCGTTCGACGGTGGTGGCCGCCCCATGCAGACCCGCGGCGTCACCGGCGTACCCGGGTTGAGCTTCGTGGGCCTGCCGTGGATGCACACCTGGGGATCGGGCCGCTTTCTCGGCATCGACCGCGACGCCCAGCACATCGCCGCCACCATCATCAGCACCTACCACGAGTCGGTGCTGCGGCTCGCGGTCGGGCACTGAGGCCGGCCACCGATGCAGGGACGACAGTCGTTCGGCCGGGTCATCGCGGCACGCGCGGCCTCCGACCCCGATCAGGTCGTGGTGATCAGTGACCATGAGGGGCGCAGCGTCACCGCGGCCGAGCTCGATGCGGCGAGCAACCGGTTGGCCCGAGAGTATCTGGCCCACGGCGTGGCCCGCGACGACCTGGTCACCGTGGCCATGCCGAACAGCATCGAGTTCATCGTGGTGTGTGTCGCGATCTGGAAGGCCGGCGCCACCCCGAGCCCATGGGCGCCGGCAGTGGAGGCAGACGAACGCCGTCACCTGGAGGGGCTGGCCCGACCGGCACTCGCAGTGGGTTCGCCGCCGGAAGATCCCTCCATCCCCTGGCTGCCGGGCGATCATCGCAGCGCTCACGCAGCCGGGCCGCTACCGGACACCTGGGCCTCCAGCTGGAAGGCGCCCGCGTCCTCCGGAAGCACCGGTCGGCCGAAGCTCGTCCTGGCGGCCGCGCCGGCGCTGATCGATCCGGATCGCGAGGTGGCGCCGTTCCTGCCGCGCGCGTCCACTCAGCTGGTGAGCGCTCCGCTGTGGCACTCCGCCCAGTTCACCTACGCGTTCCGCGGCCTGTTGACCGGGCATCGGCTGGTCCTCACCGACACGTTCGACGAGCACCGGTTCTGCACGCTGATCGACCGGCACGACATCAGCTGGACACTGCTCTCCCCCCACGATATCCACCAGCTGGTGCGCCTGCGTCCCTCGGCGGATCTGCCGTCATTGGCATCGGTGCTGCACCTCGGCGCACCGTGCGCACCCGCGGACAAGCACGCCCTCATCGACTGGCTCGGCGCAGACCGCGTCATCGAGGTCTACGCGGGCAGCGAATCCAACGGGCTCACCATGATCTCCGGCACCGAATGGCTGCAGCGGCCGGGGAGCGTCGGAAAACCCATCGGCGGCACCGAAGTTCGTATCTCGACCGCCGACGGTAGGCCCGTCCCCACCGGTGGGGTCGGCCATATCTGGATGCGCCGGGGAGCCGAACCCACCTACCGGTACCTGGGCGGGCAGTCCCGACGCACCCCCGACGGCTGGGACAGCCTCGGTGATCTGGGCTGCCTGGACGCCGACGGCTACCTGACCGTCGCCGAACGCGCTTCCGACGTCATCGACGCCGGTGGCACCCCGGTGTACCCGACCCGTGTCGAACACGCGCTCACCCAGCATCCTGCGGTCCGGGAGGCGGTGGTGACCGGGGATGCCGCGACCGGGCTCACCGCGACCGTCGACATCGGCGCCGCAGAGGTCGAGTCCTCGGCACTCATCGAGTTCAGCCGGAGCCGGCTCTCCGCGCCCGAGATTCCCGCCGTCGTCCACATCAGGCGCAGTCGACTGCGCAATCAGGCAGGCAAGGTGTGCCGGAGCGCCTTCCAATCCACCGCAGCACCCGTCACCCAGGAGTCACCTATGTCGGTTTCCACCAGAGTCGACCTGGCCCTGCTCGGCTTCCGTGGCCGACCACCCGTCAGCCGCTCCGCCGGTGCCGGCCCGAGCGCCGACGGACACCTCGTCATCGACGGTCTCAATGCCGCGATCCCCCGCAATGCGGACAGCCCGTTCGTGTTCGACGGCACCCGGGTGCTGCTGGACGGTCAGGACACCGGACTCGACGTCGAGGTCATCGAACGACCCAGGTTCTATGACCTACGCACCGCCGACGGTGTGCCGTACGAGAAGCTGGCCCGCCTGCACGGTCGAAACGTGCTCGCCACCACGGTGGTTCAGACCTGCATCCGGTACACCGAGGATCAGCGCTGCCGGTTCTGCACCATCGAGGAGTCGTTGCGCGCGGGCGCCACCACAGCGGTCAAGCGGCCGGCCGAACTCGCCGAGGTCGCCGAGGCCGCGGTGCGTCTGGACGGCATCACACAGATGGTGATGACCACCGGGACCTCGGCCGGCACCGACCGCGGCGCCCGTCATCTGGCCCGGTGTGTGCGGGCGGTGAAGGCTGCGGTGCCTGCGCTGCCAATCCAGGTGCAGTGCGAGCCTCCCGCCGACCTCGCCGTCCTCACCGAACTGCGGGACGCGGGCGCCGACGCCATCGGCATCCACATCGAATCCCTCGACGAGGAGGTCCGCAGGCGCTGGATGCCGGGCAAGGCGACGGTGCCGGTCCAGCAGTATCACCTGGCCTGGCGCGAGGCGGTGCGGGTGTTCGGACGCAATCAGGTCTCGACCTATCTGCTGGTCGGTCTCGGCGAGGATCCCGACGAACTCATCGACGGTGCAGCCGAACTCATCGAGATGGGCGTGTACCCGTTCGTGGTGCCGTTCCGTCCCCAGCCGGGTTCGCTGGCCGTCGATATCGACCGGGCCGGCGCACCCGACGCCGCCGTCGTCGAAAAGGTGTCCCGCGAGGTCGCCGCGCTGCTCACCCTTGCCGGGATGGCGGGCGCCGACCAGCGCGCCGGGTGTGCGTCCTGCGGGGCCTGCTCGGTGCTGCAGGGGCTGGGGGCCTGATGATCAAGTTCGACAGCAGTGCCCATGGATTCCCGGCAGACCTGTCCATCCTGGCCGGATCACGGCGGCCCGCAGCGTTTCTCATCCGGCGCGCCGAGAGCGTGACCGACCTGGACGGCTACCGAAGGCTGCGCAAGGAGGAGTTCGTCGACGAACAGGGGTTGTTCACCGGCAGCGACCGCGATGACACCGACGACGATCCCCGCACCGTGGTGCTGGTGGCCACCGACACCGAGGGCACGGTGGTGGGCGGGGTGCGGCTGGCACCGGTCGGTTCGGTCGATCTGGGCTGGTGGACCGGCAGCCGGTTGGTCACCGCCGCCGAGATCCGTTCGGCCGGGGTGGGACCCGCACTGATCAGGGCCGCGTGCGCCTACGTCGAGTCGGCCGGAGTGTTGCGGTTCGAGGCCACCGTGCAACGCCGGTACCGGTCCCGATTCACCGCCCTGGGCTGGGCGAGTCTGGGCCAGACCGTGGTCGCCGGGCAGCCCCATGAGCGGATGCGTTGGCCGCTCAATCCCTTTCACGGCCTGGCCCAGGCCACGAAATCGTTTCTCGGTGCCACGCTGGCCCCGCTGCGGGCCGTGCGCGGCGGACTCGGCCCGGCCGGGTTCGTCGGCGACGACGGTGCGCCGGTTCCCGGGACCGACCTCGTCGCCGCCTGCGATGCCATCATTCCGTCGATGGTGGAACGCGACCCGGAGTGGGCCGGCTGGTGCGCGGTCCTGGTGAACATCAACGACCTGTCGGCGATGGGTGCCCGCCCGACCGGTCTGCTCGACGCCGTCGGTGCGCCGACCCGTTCGGTACTGGACCGGGTGATTCGCGGTATCACCGCGGCGTCGGTGGCCTGGCAGGTTCCGGTGCTCGGCGGGCACACCCAACTCGGGGTACCCGCGGCGCTGGCGGTGACGGCGCTGGGACGCACGACCGATCCGGTCCCGGCCGGCGGTGCGACCGCCGGTGACCGGATCCGACTCACCGCCGACCTGAACGGCGGATGGCGGCCGGGTTACACCGGCAAACAATGGGATTCGACCAGCGCGCGCAGCTCCGCCGACCTGGCCGCAATGGCCGGTCTGGTGGCGGCGACGCGGCCCCGCGCCGCCAAGGACGTGAGCATGGCCGGCGTCGTCGGCACGCTGGGCATGCTGGCCGAGGCCGGGGGCACCGGCGCCGAGCTCGACATGTCCGCGGTGCCGCGTCCGCCCGCCGCGAACATGGGCCCCTGGCTGACCTGCTTTCCGGGTTTCGCCATGCTGACCGCGGGTGAGCACCGCAGCCCGGCCGAACTGCCCGACGGTGTGGTGGCCGCGGACTGCGGGTCGCTGACTGCAGCGCCAGGTGTACGCCTACGCTGGCCGGACGGGGTGACGACGACCGCTTTGGCGTCGCCGGTCACCGGCATCGGCCCGGCCTGAGGGGAGCGCATGGCACCGGTGACCCTGGGCGCGGTGGCGGCGCATTTCGGCCGCGACGTGGACCGTGGCGTGTCCAAGGTGGTCGGCATCGTGGAATCCGCGGCCCGTGAGGGCGTCGACTTCCTGGTGCTGCCCGACGCCAGCCTGGGCGGGTACATCGGGGACTTCCGGGCCCCCGACCCCAACGATCCGCCGCCCGCGCTCGACCCGGACGGCCCCGAGATCAGCGCGGTCATCGCCGCGGCGGGGTCGATGACGGTATGTGTCGGGTACGCGGAGGCCGCCGCCGGTGGCAGCCGGTACAACGCCGCGATCTGTGTGTCCGGCGACGGTGTTCTCGGTAGTTACCGCAAGGTGCATCAGCCGGCCGGCGAGGCGTTGACGTATCTGGCCGGTGACCGGTTCAGCACGTTCGACACCCCGGTCGGGCCGGTCGGCATGCTGATCGATTACGACAAGACCTTCCCCGAGTCCGCCCGTGCGCTGGCCCTGGACGGTGCGCACATCATCGCGGCGTTGTCCGCCTGGCCCGCGAGCATCACCGACCGCGCATCCCGGCTGCCCGCGGACCGCCAGTCGCGGCTGTTCGATCTGTACGACTGTGCGCGCGCCGCCGAGAACCAGGTGGTGCTGGTGTCGTCGAACCAGACCGGCGTGATGGGGAACCTGCGGTTCCTCGGCCAGGCGAAGATCGTCGGGCCCGGTGGGGACGTCCTGGCCAACACCCGCTCCAAGGGTGGGCTGGCCAAGGCCGAGATCGACGTGGAGGCCGAAATCAGCCGGGCCCGAAGGGTGTTGAATCACCTTTCCGAGCTGCGCCCGGACATCTATCACGCCGGATCGCAGGGCTGAGATGCGGATCGCGCTGCTGACCTATTCGACCAAGCCCCGCGGCGGTGTGGTGCACACCGTGAACCTGGCCGAGGCGCTGGCCCGCCGGGGTGCCGATGTCACCGTGTGGTCGCTGGCCAGGGCCGGCGATCGGGGCTTCTTCCGGGCCGTGGACCCCGCGGTCGGCATCCGGCTGGTCGAGTTCGCCGACCTGCCCGGGGACACCGTAACCGACCGGATCGTGCGCTCGATCGAGGTGCTGGCCAGGGCCTTCACCCCGGACGACTATGACATCGTGCACGCGCAGGACTGCATCAGCGCCAACGCCGTCGGCGACTGCATCCGCACCATCCACCATCTCGACGAGTTCACCACCCCGATTCTGGCCGAGTGCCACGAAAAGGCGATCGTGCAACCATATGCCCGCATCTGCGTGTCGGCCGCGGTGGCGGCCGAGGTGCGGTCCGGGTGGGGCCTCGATCCCACGGTGATTCCCAATGGTGTTGATGCACAACGATTCATCGATGCCGCCTCGGATACGCAGGGCCTTCGGCGCTGGCGCCACGAGCTGGGACGCTATGTGCTGACCGTCGGCGGTATCGAGCCCCGCAAGGGCACCGTGCATCTCGTCGAGGCCTTTCACCTGCTCCGCCGGGATCACCCGGATCTGCAGCTGGTCATCGCCGGCGGCGAGACGCTCTTCGACTACCGCGACTACCGCGCCGAATTCGATTCTCGCTGTGCGGCCCTGGACATCACTCCGGTGATCCTCGGTGCCATCGCCGACGATGCGCTGCCCAGCCTGGTCGCGGCCTGCGAGGTGTTCGCGTTCCCGTCGACGAAGGAGGGCTTCGGCCTGGCCGCGCTGGAGGCACTGGCGGCGGGCCGCCCGGTGGTCGCCCGGAATCTTCCGGTGCTACGTGAGGTGTTCGGCGACACCGTGCGGTACGCGGATGACCCCGCGGGGTTCGCCGCCGCGATGGGGCAACTGCTCACCTATCCAGGCGATACCGACCCGGGGCGCACCCTCGCCAGCGCTCTGACCTGGGACGACGCCGCCAGTGCACACCTCGACTTCTACCGCGAACAGTTATCGTTGTTACAACGGTAACTGTGTTTGTAATATCGCCGGTATGACCAGCACCACGGCGACGCCGTTTCTCACCCCGCGTGGCGACGAGTTGGTGCCCAACCCGATCGCCCACGGCGGCTGGGGACCCACCCTGGGCGGCCAGGTCGTCGGCGGGTTGCTCGCCCGCGCCATCGAGGCCCAGGTCGATGACCCCGACCTGCACCCCGCCCGGTTGACGGTCGAGATCCTGCGCCGGGTAGCCACCGAACCGGTCCGGGTCAGTGCCACCGTCGTGCGTGCCGGCGGCCGGATGCGTGCCGTGGACGCCGCGATGATCCAGGACGGCCACCTCGTCGCCCGCGCCTCGGCGCTCTACCTGCGTCGTGGCACCCAGCCCGCCGGCGAGTTCTGGAGCACGGCGCTCACCCTGCCGCCGATACCGGCCGAACCCACCGATATCGGGGACAACGTACCGATGTTCATCAGGGCCTACGGGCCGACAGCAGACTCCAACAGCCTGGAATTCCCTTGGCAGCAGGCGGGACCGCGTTATGCCTGGGTCCGCGAGTTCCGCGATCTGGTGGCCGGCGAAGCACCGACACCGTTCATCCGGGCGGCGATGGCGGTCGATGTCACCAGTTCGATGACCAACTTCAGCACCGCGGGCCTGGCCTTCATCAACGCCGACTACACCCTGGCGCTCAGCCGTCTACCCGATGGCCCGTACATCGGCCTGGCCGCACTGAGCCACACCAGCGCCGACGGGATCGCCACCGGATCGACCGGACTGTTCGACCACCTCGGACCGATCGGTACCGGGTTATCCACCGCGATAAGCAATTCCGGTTTCGACCCGAAGGGCAAGTACCGCCGGCCGGACTAGCGTGGCGGCGGGAAGCCCCCGGTGGCCACCGGGCCCCAGCGCCGAGGTGTGATGCGCAGCAGGCACTTTCCCTGATCGACCATGGCCTGGCGATACTCGTCCCAGTCCGAGTGCTCCCCGGCGACCGCACGGAAGTAGTCCACCAGCGGCTCCACCGCCTCCGGCAGGTCCACTCGTTCGGCGTCACCGTCGATCTGGACGTAGGGGCCGTGGAACTCCTCGGACAGCACGGTCACGCTGGCCCGCGGGGTGCGCCCGATGTTCACCGATTTGGCGCGCTGCGGATAGCTGGCGACGACGATGCGTCCCTGCTCATCCAGCCCGCCGGTGACCGGGGAACTCTGCAGCGAGCCGTCGGCGCGGAACGTGGTCAGCACCATCGCGTGACGGGGACGGACGAACGCCAGCAGTTCCTCGAGTGAGACCTGGTCAGCGGTTGCGTAGTTGCGGGCCATAACCGGCAGTCTAGGCCGCGGCTCGTCGGTGATACCGCCGCCGCGCGAACAGCTCCCGGTACGGTATCTGCCATGTCGACCCCCCGGATCGCGCCGCTGGAGTACGCGCTGGCGTACCTGGCTCAGCAGGCCGCTCCGCTGGTGTTCCGGCCACCCAACATCCCCCGGCCGGCGCACCGTCTCGACCCGCCCGCCGTGGTGCGGGTGCCCACCCGGCACGGGCCGGTCCGCTGCTTCGTCTACCGGCCGCATCCGGCGTCGCCGCTGAGCGGCACCGCCACCCGCCGTCCGCCACTGCACATCGACATCCACGGTGGCGGCTTCGTGCTGCGCAACACCCATGAGGACGCCCATATCTGCCGCTTCCTGGCCTCCGATATCGGCTGTGTGGTGCTGGCGATCGACTACCACGCCGCACCGCAGGTGACTTTCCCTGTGGCAGAGGAGGAATGCATCGATGTACTGCAATGGGCACTCGACCATGCCGACCAGCAGGGCTGGGACGCCGAACGGGTCAGCGTCGGCGGGGCCAGCGCCGGCGCCAAGCTCAGCATGAACCTCGCACAGTACGCACACGACACCGCGATCGCGCTGCGGGCGGCGGTGCTGTCTTATGCCGTCGCCGACTGCACGCGCACCGACCGCACCTCACCCAAGGCCAACGCGGCGATTTCGCCGACGCTGCAGAAGCTTTCGGCCCGACTCTATTTCGTGGATCCGGCCAGTCACGACAGCCCGGTCGCATCGCCGTATCACGACACCGAGCTGCCGAAGAAGATGCCGCCCACCCTCATCCAGACGGGTGATCTCGACACGCTGGGGCCCGAGATGGTGGAGATCGCCGACCGCCTGCGAGAGGGCGGCGTCGATGTCACCCACACCGCGTATCCGGTCGATCACGCCTTCAACACCCAGGGAAATCGCGAGATCATGGACACCTCGATCCGGGAGATCGGTACCTTCCTGCTGGAGCGGCTGACATGAAACCAGCCGAGGTGCAGGACGGCCCGGCCGTCGAACATGTGGTCGCCGCTTTGCGGGAGCGGATGTACGGCGCCATCTCGTGTCTGGCCACCCTCGCGGCGCTGGCCCGCTATACGAGCGTGGACACGAACGCGTGGTTCCGGGTGGTCGACGTGGCGGTCGCCGCGGGCGGCCTCTGGGCGGCGGCGCTGCTGGCCGAGTTCATCGCCCGGCTCAGTGTGGAAGGAAAGGCCCCACGCGGCCGTGCGGCCTGGGCGATGCTCGCATCCTCCGGCCAGATTCTGCAGGCCGCGGCGGCGCCCGCGTTGATCTTGGCGCTGGCCGGTTTTGGCGTGCTGGACACTCCCACCGCGGTGTGGATCGCCATGTGGTTCCTGGTCGCGGAGATGGGCCTGATCGCGTTCGCCGCGGTGCACCGGGCCGGGCTGGTGTGGTGGCAGCAGGTATTGGCGGTGCTACTACTGGCCGGCGCCGGCGCCGGCGTCGTGGCGGTCAAGATGATTGCCCATCACTGATCACCGGTCTGAACCGGCCGCTCCTGCGCACTCCACTGCGACCACGACCCGGGGAACAGCGCCGCGTCCACGCCGACGGCCGACAACGCGGCCACCAGCACCGCGGCGGTGACACCCGACCCGCAGTACACGCCGACCTGCTCGGAACCGCCGAACGACCAGGCCAACGCCGACAGCTCGTCCTCGGACAGCAGGGTCCCGTCGGCGGTCAGCACCGAGGTGCTGGGCAGGTTCTTGGCGCCGGGGATGTGGCCGGCCACCGGATCGACGGGCTCGAGCTCGCCGCGGAACCGTTCGGGGGCACGGGCATCGAGCAGGTTCGGGTGTTCGGCGGCTTCCTCAGCGGTCAGTGTCGGCAGCGCGCCGGCATAGAGATCGTGCTGTTGGACGACGATGTCGCCGGGAGGTGGTGTCACCGCTCCGGTCTGTATCGCGCCTCCGGCGGCCCGCCACGCGGCCAGCCCGCCGTCGAGGATGCGCACATCGGTGATGCCCGCGGCGCGCAGCACCCACCAGGCGCGGGCGGACCCGGCTCGGTTCCAGTCGTCGTAGACCACCACCGGAACGCCGCGGCGCACACCCCAGCCCCGGGCGGCCTCCTGCAGATGCGTGCCGGATGGCAGCGGATGCCTGCCACGATCGGGCACACCGTGGTCGCTGAGCTCATCCTCCAGCGCGACGTACACCGCCCCGGGCAGGTGCCCGACTTCGTGCGCGTCACGCCCGTCGGGCGCACCCAGCTGCCACCGGACATCGAGGATGGTCGTCGGGTCGCCGGCATCGAGGCGCTGGGCGAGCTCGGTCACCGATATGAAGACATCACCGCGTGCAGTCACCCGGCGAGGGTCTCAGATCCGGTCAAGATGCGGAATAGCCGGCGCCGACCGTGCTGTTATTGGCCCTATGACTGACAACCCCGAGCTGAGCCCCACCGACTGGGTACGCGAGCAGACCAAACGCATCATCGAGAACGGCACCACCGACGGGGTCGAGGTCCTGGACCGCCCGATCGTGCTGTTCACCACCACCGGCGCCAAGTCCGGGAAGAAGCGTTATGTGCCGCTGATGCGCGTCGAGGAAAACGGCAAGTACGCCATGGTCGCCTCCAAGGGTGGCGATCCGCAGCACCCGTCCTGGTACCACAACGTCAAGGCCCATCCGCAGGTCACCGCGCAGGACGGCGACAAGGTCGTCGAGTTGACCGCCCGCGAGATCGAGGGCGCCGAGCGCGAACACTGGTGGAAGCTCGCTGTTGAGGCCTACCCGCCGTACGCGGAGTACCAGACCAAGACCGACCGGCTGATCCCGGTTTTCGTGCTGGAGTAGCCGGCGTCTAGTTCGTCGTGGTCGGTGGTGGTGTGTAGGGGGTGTACCACCACCATTGGGCGCGTTCGCCTTGTGGCCCGGGACAGGCCGGCACGTCCGGCGGGGGTGTCGTCGGCGGGCGGGCCAGCGACGCGTCGGTGAGGGTGTCACCGTCTTCGTCGGTGACTTTCAGTTGTTCGGCGGGCCCGGTCAGGGTGATGACACCCTTGTGGTGCAGGCGGTGGTGGAACGGGCAGACGAGCACCAGGTTTGACAGTTCGGTGGGGCCGCCGTTCTCCCAGTGCACCAGATGATGGGCATGCAAGCCGCGGGTGGCGCCGCAGCCCGGCACCACACACGTCTGGTCGCGGTGCTCCAGGGCGCGGCGGAGCCGGCGGCCGATGGTGCGGGTGGCCCGGCCCACTCCGATGGGGCGGCCGTGGCGTTCGAACCACACCTCACACGTCGCATCGCAGAGTAGGTAGCGGCGGTCGTCGTCGGACAGGGCGGTGCCCAGATGCAGGGCGGCGACTCGTTTCTCGATATCGAGGTGCATGACGACGGTGGTGTGCTGGCCGTGCGGGCGCCGCGCCACGTCGGCGTCCCAGCCGGCCTCGATCAAACTCATGAACGCATCCACGCCGTCCGGGAACGGCGGTGCCTGCTCAGAAATCGTGGATTCCTGGTCCCAGACGCGGGCGCTGCCGTCCTCGGGATCGATGCTGTCCTGGGCATCGTGGTCGCGTTTCCAGTCCGCGACCAGCTTGTCGCGGTGGGATTGCAGGCCGGCTTCGAATTTCGCGGCCTCCACCTTGGGCAGGGTGATCCGCCACGTGGTGGAATCGTCGTTCTCGATCTTGGTGATCCTGCGCTTGGGTTCGGGCTTGGACTCGGGCTCAGGGCGGGGTTCCTGCTTGACCGCGGTGCGCAACTGGCTCACGGTGGCGACCGCCACCAACTCCGCGTAGTGCTCATCGCAGCCCTGGCCACCCTGTTCGGCGATCACCCCGATCTGATCGAGTGACACCCGGCCCTCCCGCAAGCCTTGGGTGCAGCGGGGAAGTTCGTCGATGCGATGGGCGACGGCGACCATAGTTTCGGCGTTGCGAGGAGAGATACCGGCCTTCCAGGCCACCAACGCCTCGATCGATCGGCATCCGGTCGCACCCCACAACGAGTTCCCGTCATCAGTGCCTCTGCCGTCGATCTCGGCGACGATCTCCACCAACCGGCCATCGATCGCATTACGCTGCCCGGTCAACTCCGCCATCTCCTCGAACAACACCTCCAACCGCGACACCCGAGGTGCGTGTGCGGCGAAAGGTGTTGTCGGCGGCGGCATACCACGATTATCGCAGAGGGGTACGACAACAAAATCCGCTCAGATCCGGGCGCCGTCGACGTCCGCCGCGGCTACCCCAGTGCGACGCCGAGCTCCTCGGCGAAGACCTTGATCATGTGCTGCACCGCAATCTCGTTGCGGCCGATGATCATGTGATCGTGCTGGCCGTGCCGGACGCCCTGTCCGCACTGCGGCAGCATCGCGAAATCCTCATCACGGACCGCGGCGTGCACCCCTTCGTAGACGGTGTCGTAGAGCGCGCGCATATCGTCATCGGTCGCCGGGATGCGTCCCATCCAGCTGTGCCGGACGGTGCAGCGGGTGGGGTCCCCATCGGGCAGCATGTCGATGATCTCCACGCCGACCGGGCTGTTCGCAAGGATGAGGTTGGGATACACCCAATAGATGACGCCCATGTTGGCCGACGGATCGAGCGATGCGGCCGGGTCAGGCACTGTATTCCCCGTCGCTCCGCTTGCCCCGGTGGCGAGGTTCTTGATCCAGCTGAACGGAAATCCGATGCGGTGGTGCTTGCCGAACTCGTCGTAGACACCCGTATTGGGCAGGGTGTTCTGCCCGATGAGACTCTCGCCGTGCACGAACGGGAAGTGGTAACCCTCGGCGAACGCCTCAAGCGCCCCCTTCCAGGACACCTCCGAGGAGAATTCCCGCTCGGTGTGATAGCCATAGGAGCGGTAGTCCCACAGTGCGAGTTCATCTTTCAGTGGTCCCAGGTGCGCGTCCAGATCGATGGCGGCGTCCGCGGTGAGCACCGCCCAGATGAATCCGTAGCGTTCCTCAGACGGCAGTTCGACCAGGCCGTAGTCCTTGACATCCATCGAGTCGAAGCCGGACTTGCCCGGCACCATGAACAGCTCGCCGGTGTTCTTGTACGTCCACGCGTGGTACGGACAGACGAATCTGGCGGCATTGCCGGCGCCACAGGCCGGCATGGCACCCCGGTGGCGGCAGTAGTTCAGCAGGACGTGACTCTTGCCGGTCCGGTCCCGGGTGACCAGGAGTGAATCGCCGAGGACCGTGCGGACCACGTAATCGTTGCGCTCCGGGATCTGCGCGGACGGCACGATGGCCAGCGGCACCCTGCGCAGGATCTGGGATTCCTCGATCTCGGTGATCTTCGGATCACGGTAGTAGTGCAGCGGCACCTTGAGTTCGCGGTCGGCCATATCCGTGGTGCCGTCCAGGGCGTGGCGCAGCGCGCGGCGGGTCAACTCTTCGTCGGTGCTCTTCACTGGGCTGGTGATCACAGTCAGACCATACATTCACTATCAATTGTATTGTCAAGACTTCGACGGAGATCGTGCGACGATCGACCCATGCGCAGGCACGGCTGGTCGGGCGATATCCCGATCGACGACGACGAAGCGGTGAACCGCATCATCGCCACGAGCCGCGGCGCCATCGACGCCCGCGGAACGGTGAGCGTGTCCGAGGTGGCCCAGACTCTCGGTGTCACCCGGCAGACCGTCTACCGCTACTTCCCCACCCAGGAGACCCTGCTCGCCGCCACGGCGGTCTCCTCGGTGGCGACCTTCCTCGACCGGCTGGCCGATCGGCTGGGCTCGATCGCCGACCCGACCGAGGCCGTTGTCGAAGGACTGGCCTACACGTTCGAACAGCTTCCGCACGACAAGTACCTGAGCCTGGTGCTGCAACCCGGGAAGGCGAGCGCGTTCACCGCGGGGGTCACCTCGGATCTGGCGATCGGCTTCGGCCGGTCGATCCTGGAGCGCTTCGACGTCGATTGGGCCGCAGCGGGTTTCATCGATGACACACTCGACGAACTGGTCGAGTTCATGCTGCGGACCCTGCAGTCCTTCATCCTCGATCCGGGCCGCCCGGCGCGCACCGGCCGCGATCTACGGGCCTTCCTGAACTCCTGGATCGCCCCCGCGGTCCGTGCCCACGCGAGCGAGCGCACATGGTGAGCATCCGAGAGGTCGCCGCGGCGGCGGCGGTGTCGGTCGGCACGGTCTCCAACGTGCTCAATTCACCGGACAAGGTGTCCCCGGCCACCGTCGCGCGGGTGCAGGCCGCCATCGACGAACTCGGGTTCGTCCGCAACGACGCCGCCCGCCAGCTCAAGGCCGGCCGGTCCCGCTGCGTCGGTCTGGTCGTCCTGGACGTCGGCAACCCGTTCTTCACCGATATCGCCCGCGGCGCCGGGGCCCGGGCCACCGAACACAATCTGACCCTGCTGTTGGGCACCTCCGATGACGACCCGCAGCGGGAGCGCTCCTACATCGACGCATTCGACGAGCAGCGGGTGTTCGGGTTGCTGGTGTCCCCCGTCGGTGACGACTTCGATCGCCTCGACGCGCTGCGCCGGCGCGGCACTCCCGTCGTCCTCGTCGACCGTGACGGGTCGGGCACCGATTTCGACTCGGTCGCGGTCGACGATATTGCCGGAGGCACGCTGGCCGCGGAGCATCTGGCCGGGATAGGGCGGCGGCGGATCGCCTTCGTCGGCGGGCCACCCGAGCTGCGCCAGGTCCGCGACCGCCTGCAGGGCGCCCGAAACGCCTTACAGCAGGTGCCGGATGCCGAACTGGAGGTCATCTCGACACCGGCGCTGACGGTGCTGGCCGGCCGCGCGGTGGGTGAGCAGATCCGCGACAGACCGGCATCGAGCCGGCCCGACGGCATCTTCTGCGCCAACGACCTGGTGGCCATCGGCGTGCTCCAGGCACTCGCCCTGATGGGCGATGTCACGGTGCCCGGACACATCGCGCTGGTGGGTTACGACGATATCGAGTTCGCCCGCTCCGCCGTGGTGCCGTTGACCTCGGTGCGCCAGCCGAGTATCGAAATCGGCAGCACTGCAATCGATCTGCTGATCAAGGCGACCGACAACGCCGGACGTCATCCTCGTCATGTCCTGTTCCAGCCCGAGCTGGTGACCCGGCTCTCGACACGGGCGTGAACCAGGCACAACGGGGCGCTTGACGCTTCGGCGGTGACGTCCTATTGTTGCCCCCATCACAAATTGAAACGTTTCAATCAGGGAGTGGCGAATGGACGACATCCAACGCGTGTGCTTTGTGATGCACCTGAAGTCCGACCGCGTCGACGACTACCTCGAGGCGCACACCGAGGTCTGGCCCGAAATGCTCGACGCACTGCGTACCGCCGGTTGGCGCAACTACTCGTTGTTCCTGCGCCCGGACGAGGGCATGGTGGTGGGCTATCTGGAGACCGACGATTTCGCCCAGGCCACCGCCGAGATGAGCAGGACCGCAGTCAACGGCAAGTGGCAGGAGCAGATGGCTCAGTACTTCCGCGCCGAGACCCACCCCGACAGCAGCCTCGAGCTGCTCACCGAGTACTTCCATCTGGCTTGATCACCCCACCTCTGCACACGACTAGGACACCCATGAAAATCGGAGCGCGCTCCACCACCGGCTGGCGTGCGACCATCTCGGTCGCCATGTCGAACTACATCGAGGCCGGATCGATCATCGCGATCGCCACCAGCCTCGGGTTCTGGCAGGCCGAGTTCGGCATCAGCAACTTCGCCGTCGGACTGCTGGCGGCCCTGAGCGCCAACGCTTTCGGCGCCGCCATCGGTGCCGCGATCGGCGGGCCGCTCTGCGATCGCTTCGGCCGAAAGGCCATCTACACCTACGACCTGCTGGTGTACATGGCGGGCGTGCTGCTGGCCGCGTTCGCGATGAACTTCACCATGCTGCTGGCGGCGTTCATCATCACCGGTATCGCCGTCGGCGCCGGAGTGCCCGCCTCCTGGACCTATATCGCCGAGCAGGCGCCGTCGGGCGAGCGGGCCAAACACGTGGGCACCGCCCAGCTGGCCTGGTCGGTCGGGCCGTTCATCGGCTTCGCGCTCGCCGCCGCGTTGGCCCCGCTGGAGCTGCTCGGGTCACGCATCATCTTCGTGCACCTGTTCGTGGTCGCCGCGATCGTCTGGTGGATCCGGCAGGGCCTGGCCGAATCACAGATCTGGAAAGAGGAAGCCGTCGACGAGAGCCGCGAGCTGCAGTCCTCGGTGGGCGCACGCGGTGTGCGCGGCCTGTTCTCCCGGAAGGTCAACATCACCGCTCTGTTGTTCCTCGGCGGCATCTACCTGTTCTGGAACACCGTGGCGGGCCAGGCCGGCATCTTCATGCCGCGCGTCTATGACACCGCCGGTCTGCACAGCCCCGTGCAGCAGAACCTGCTGCAGGTGCTGGTGTGGGGCTGCACCGTGGCCGCCACCTACTTCGGCTTCATGCGCTACGCCGACCGGGTCTCCCAGCGCGCCCTCTACATCTTCGGTGCCGCACTCGGGATCGTCGGCTGGATCGTGCTGGTCGCCTTCACCGACAGCGGCATCTCCACCATGCTGATCTTCGCTGTGCTGTGGGGCGTCTCGGCAGGCATCGGCTGCCAGGCCTTCTACAGCCTGTGGGCCAGCGAGCTGTTCGCCACCCCGTACCGGGCCAGCGCCCAGGGCATCATGTTCTTCGTGGTGCGCACCGCCACCGGCCTGCTCAGCTACTTCTTCCCGACCATGCTCGCCGCGACCGGCCTGACCACCGTCGGCATCCTGTTGGTCGGACTGCTCACCGTCGCCCTGATCATCGGTGCCGTCTGGGCGCCCAAGACCCAGGGGAAGTCGTTGCAGCAGATCGAGTCCGAGCGCTACGGGGCACCGGTCAGCGCGCCGGCACAAGCTCCCTACACCGCAGTCTGAGGAACCCGCAGATGACCACCGCACTGGACAATCTCGCCATCGAACTGCCCTCCTGGGCATTCGGGAACTCCGGCACCCGCTTCAAGGTGTTCGGCACCCCCGGCACCCCGCGCACCATCGAGGAGAAGCTCGCCGACGCGGCCACCGTGCACCGGCTGACCGGGTTGGCACCGGCTGTGGCCCTGCACATTCCGTGGGACGCCGTCGATGACTACGCCGCACTCGGCCGCTACGCGGGCGACCTCGGGGTCCGGCTGGGCACCATCAACTCCAACACCTTCCAGGACGACGACTACAAGTTCGGCAGCCTCACCCACACCGACAAGGCGGTGCGGCAGAAAGCCATCGACCATCACCTGGCCTGCATCGAGGTGATGAACGAAACCGGGTCCCGCGATCTGAAGATCTGGCTGGCCGATGGCACCAACTACCCCGGCCAGGGCGACATTCGCGGCCGCCAGGACCGGCTGGCCGAATCGCTGGCCGCCATCTACCAGCACATCGGCGAGAACCAGCGCCTCGTACTGGAGTACAAGTTCTTCGAACCCGCCATGTACTCCACCGATATCCCGGACTGGGGCACCTCCTACGCGCATGTCACGGCGCTCGGCGAACGGGCCAAGGTCTGCCTGGACACCGGACACCACGCGCCAGGCACCAATATCGAGTTCATCGTCGCCCAGCTGCTGCGATTGGGACGGCTCGGCTCCTTCGACTTCAACTCGCGGTTCTACGCCGACGATGACCTGATCGTCGGGGCGGCCGATCCGTTCCAGCTGTTCCGGATCATGTTCGAGGTGATCCGCGGTGGTGGGCTCGATGACGACTCGACGGTGGCGCTGATGCTCGATCAGTGCCACAACGTCGAAGAGAAGATCCCCGGCCAGATCCGCTCGGTGCTCAACGTCCAGGAGATGACGGCGCGCGCCGGGCTGGTGGACACCGAGGCACTGACCGCCGCCCAGGAAAACGGAGATGTACTGGGCGCCAACGAGATCTTCATGAACGCGTTCTACACCGACGTCCGTCCCATGCTCGCCGAACGCCGCGCCGCCCAAGGCCTCCCAGCGGACCCGATGGCCGCCTTCCGCGACAGCGGATACCAGGACACCATCAACGCCGAGCGGGTCGGCGGAACTCAATCCTCATGGGGAGCATAGGTATGGCCAACAACACCACCGTCGCCGAACTGATCGCACGCTCCAATGCGCTCGGTTCGGACCCGAAGAACACCAACTACGCGGGCGGCAACACCTCGGCCAAGGGCACCGATACCGACCCGGTGACCGGTGAGAGCGTCGACCTGTTGTGGGTCAAGGGGTCCGGTGGCGACCTGGGCACCCTCACCGAGAACGGACTGGCCGTGCTGCGGCTGGACCGCATGCGCGCCCTCGTCGACGTCTACCCCGGCGTGGACCGTGAGGACGAGATGGTCGCGGCGTTCGACTACTGCCTGCACGGTAAGGGCGGCGCCGCACCGTCGATCGACACCGCCATGCACGGGCTGGTCGATGCCGCACACGTCGACCACCTGCACCCCGACTCCGGTATCGCCATCGCCACCGCAGCCGACGGAGAAGCGCTGACGAGCAAGATCTTCGGTGATCGGGTGGCGTGGGTGCCGTGGCGGCGTCCCGGTTTCCAGCTGGGCCTGGACATCTCCGAGATCAAGAAGGCCAACCCGCAGGCAATAGGCTGCATCCTCGGCGGGCACGGCATCACCGCGTGGGGCGAGACCTCGGACGAGGCCAAGGCCAACTCGCTGGAGATCATCCGCGCCGCCGAGGAGTACATCCGCGCCAACGGTGCGGAGCAGCCCTTCGGCGCGCCGCTGGACGGGTACGCCGCACTGCCGGAGCCGCAGCGTCGCGCGAAGGCCGCCGCACTGGCCCCGTTCATCCGTGGTCTGGCCTCCGCGGACCGCCCCCAGGTCGGGCATTTCACCGATGTCGGTCCGGTACTCGAATTCCTCGGCGCCACCGAGCATCCCCGACTGGCCGGGCTCGGCACCAGCTGCCCCGACCACTTCCTGCGCACCAAGGTCAAGCCGCTGGTGCTCGACCTGCCCGCCGACGCCGGCATCGAGGAAAGCAAAGCACGGCTGACCGAACTGCACGAGCAGTACCGCGCCGACTACCAGGCCTACTATGAGCGCTACGCCACCGCCGACAGTCCCGCGATGCGCGGCGCCGATCCGGCGATCGTGCTGATCCCCGGCGTCGGAATGTTCAGCTACGGCAAGGACAAGCAGACCGCGCGGGTCGCCGGCGAGTTCTACCTCAACGCCATCAATGTGATGCGCGGCGCCGAGGCGATCTCCAGCTACGCCCCCATCGACGAGTCGGAGAAATTCCGCATCGAGTACTGGGCACTCGAAGAGGCAAAGCTGGCCCGCATGCCCAAGCCGAAGCCCCTGGCCACCCGCATCGCACTGGTGACCGGTGCCGCGTCGGGGATCGGCAAGGCCATCGCCACCCGACTCGCGGCCGAGGGCGCCTGCGTGGTGATCGCAGACCTCGACGCCGAGAAAGCTGCCGAGGCCGCGGCCGAGATCGGCAACGCCGATATCGCCATCGGCATCGCCGCGGACGTCACCGACGAGGACGCGGTGCAGGCCGCCATCGACGTCAGTGCACTGGCCTTCGGCGGGATCGACATCGTGGTCAACAACGCCGGGCTGTCGCTGTCGAAGTCGTTGCTGGACACCACCGCAGCGGACTGGGATCTACAGCACAACGTGATGGCCCGCGGCTCGTTCCTGGTCTCCAAGGCCGCCGCCCGCGCCCTGATCGACCAGAAGCTGGGCGGTGACATCATCTACATCTCCTCGAAGAACTCGGTGTTCGCCGGACCGAACAACATCGCCTACTCGGCCACCAAGGCCGACCAGGCCCATCAGGTCCGGCTGCTCGCCGCCGAACTCGGCGAGCACGGGGTGAAGGTCAACGGCATCAACCCCGACGGCGTGGTGCGCGGCTCGGGGATCTTCGCCGGCGGCTGGGGCGCCAAACGCGCCGCGGTGTACGGGGTGCCCGAGGAAGAACTCGGTGCCTACTACGCCCAGCGCACGCTGCTCAAACGGGAAGTGCTGCCGGAGAACATCGCCAACGCCGCATTCGCGTTGTGCACCAGCGACTTCTCGCACACCACAGGGCTGCACGTACCGGTCGACGCCGGCGTCGCCGCAGCGTTCCTCAGGTGATGAAGTCCGGTCAGGTCGCCGCCATCGACCTGGGCGCGACCAGCGGCCGGGTGATGGTCGCCGACATCGGACCGGGCCGGCTGGAGCTGGAACAGGTCGCCCGCTTCGCGAATGATCCGGTGCAGCTGTGGAACGGCCATCGCGCCGCGCTGCACTGGGATGTCCCCGGGCTGTTCCGGGAAGCCTGCGCAGGACTGGCCGAGGCGGGTAGACGGTCGGACAACCTGGTCACCGTCGGCATCGACTCGTGGGCCGTCGACTACGGCCTGCTGCGGGGCGGGGCGCTGGCCTCGTTGCCCTACCACTACCGCGATGCCCGCTCCGACGGCGGCGTACGTGCAGTGCACCGCACGATCGACCCCGCGGAGCTCTACGCCCGCAACGGCCTGCAGTTCCTCCCGTTCACCACCATCTATCAGCTGGCGGCCGAAAAGGCCGGCGGTCAGCTCGATCTCGCGGATCGGGCACTGCTGATACCCGATCTGATCGGATACTGGCTCACCGGCCGCCAGGTCACCGAACGCACGAACGCCTCGACGACCGGTCTGCTACGCACCACCGGTGAATGGGACGACGACCTCGCCGCCCGGCTAGGGCTGCGTCCGGATCTGTTCCCCGCTCTCGTCGAACCCGGGCACGAACTGGGCTCGCTGCTCGGCGAGGTGGCCGAGCCCCTCGGCCTGACACCGACCACCACGGTCACCACCGTCGCCTCGCACGACACCGCCTCGGCTGTCGTCGCCGTCCCGATGGATTCCGGCGGTGCTGCCTATATCTCTTGCGGCACATGGGGATTGGTCGGGGTAGAAGTCGTCTCTCCGGTGGTCACCGAGGCCGGCCGGGAAGCGAACTTCACCAACGAGGTCGGCGCCGACGGCCGGATCCGCTACCTGCACAACGTGATGGGACTCTGGCTGCTCAGCGAGACCATCCGGCAGTACCAGCGCGAGGGCTACCGCGCCGACCTGTCCGAGCTGCTGACTCGGGCCGGTGAGGTACGCGCCACCTTCGACGACTTCGATACCGCAGACCCGCGGTTCCTCGCCCCCGGCGATATGCCCGGCCGGATCCGCGACTGGTACGACGAGCGGGGTCTGCAGGTCCCGATGACCCGACCCGAAGTGGTCCGGGCGATCGTGGAAAGTCTGGCCGCGGCGTTCGCCGACGGGGTCCACCGTGCCGCCGAGCTGTCCGGTACACCGGTGCGCACGGTGCACATCGTGGGCGGCGGATCCCAGAACAGGCTGTTGTGCCAGCTGACCGCCGATCGGGCCGGACTGCCCGTGCTGGCCGGCCCGGTAGAGGCCACCGCGCTGGGCAATGTGCTGATCAGCGCGCGCGCCCACCACCTGGTCGATGGCGATCTCGAGGCGCTGCGCCATATCGTTGCCAGCAGGTTCCCACCCCAGCAGTACACACCGCGCACCCGGCGCACCCGCATCGCGCGTACGGTCGGGCCAGGAAAGCGCATCGGCGTGAAAGAGGTCCTGTCATGAAACGTCGCATCCCCAAGGTCGCCGATCTGGCTCCACTGATGCAGTTCAAGAAGCCCGAGCTCAATGCCCGCACCCGCCGGCTTGCCGCGGCGCTGACCGTGGAGGATCTGCGCGCGATCGCCAAGCGCCGCACCCCCAGGGCCGCGTTCGACTACACCGACGGCTCCGCGGAGGCCGAGCTGTCGCTGGCGCGGGCCCGGCAGGCGTTCCAGGACATCGAGTTCCATCCGGCGATCCTGCGGGACGTGTCCAAGGTCGACACCAGTTGCACCATTCTGGGCGGCCGTTCGGAGTTGCCGTTCGGGATCGCGCCCACCGGGTTCACTCGGATGATGCAGACGGAGGGCGAATACGCGGGCGCGCACGCCGCTGCCCGCGCCGGTATCCCGTTCTCGCTGTCCACCATGGGCACGGCATCCATCGAAGATGTGAAGGCCGCCAACCCGCACGGGCGCAACTGGTTCCAGCTCTACATGTGGAAGGACCGGGACCGGTCGATGGCCCTGGTCGAGCGCGCGGCCGCGGCCGGGTACGACACCCTGCTGGTCACCGTCGATGTCCCGGTGGCCGGGGCGCGGCTGCGCGACAAACGCAATGGTATGTCGATCCCGCCCGCCCTCACCGCGAAGACGGTGCTCAACGCGATCCCCCGTCCGCAGTGGTGGATCGACTTCCTGACCACCGAGCCGCTGGCGTTCGCCTCGCTGGACCGCTGGTCGGGCACCGTCGCCGAACTACTCGACACCATGTTCGATCCGACCGTGACCTTCGAGGATCTGGCCTGGATCAAATCACAATGGCCGGGCAAGCTGGTCGTCAAGGGCATCCAGACCGTGGCCGATGCACGGGCCGTCGCTGATCTCGGCGTGGACGGTATCGTGCTGTCCAATCATGGTGGACGCCAGCTTGATCGGGCCCCGATCCCGTTCCACCTGCTTCCCCAGGTCGCACCGGCGGTGGGTGATCGCACCGAGGTCATCCTCGACACCGGCATCATGTCCGGCGCCGACATCGTCGCCTCCATCGCCCTGGGCGCGCGCTTCACCCTCGTCGGACGCGCCTATCTGTACGGCCTGATGGCCGGCGGTGAAGCCGGTGTAGACCGGATGATCGAGATACTGTCCGACCAGATCTCACGCACCATGCGACTGCTCGGCGTCACGTCACTCGATGAGCTGGTGCCCGAGCACGTGACGCAGTTGCAGCGCCTGGTGCCGCGGCAGACCTGATTCACGCTGGCGGGTTGAGGTGGCGACGCCGGCGCGTTGAGACGAGGATGACGTGATGGACCACGTCACCTTCGTCCCGTCACCCGAGCAGTTCGCGTTCACCTTCGGGGGCGCCGATCCGGTCATGCGGATCACGGCGCCGACGGTGCTCACACTGTGGACCGAGGACGCCTACGGTGGCCGGATCACCAGTGCGGACGATGTGGCCAGCAGCGCGCTGGACACCGAGGACCTCAATCCGCAGACCGGACCGTTCTGGATCGAAGGCGCCGAACCCGGGGACACACTGGCCGTGCATCTGGTGGATCTAACGCCGGCGCGCAGCTGGGGTGCCTCGACACTGATCCCGTTCTTCGGCGGGCTCACCAGCGTGCCGGTGAGCCCGACACTGCAGGAACCACTGCCCGAGCGCACCTGGATCTACGAATACGACTCGGCGACAAAGACTGTCGGCTTTTCGGCGAAGGGTAGCAATTTCGAGGTGGCGCTGCCCGCCAACCCGATGCTCGGCACCGTCGGGGTTGCCCCGGCTCGCCGCGAGGTGCGCACCTCGCTGGTGCCCGATGTATTCGGCGGCAACATGGACACCCCCGAGATGACGGTGGGCGCCACCTGCTATCTGCGGGTGAATGTGCCCGGCGCGCTGTTCTCCCTCGGCGACGGGCACTACCGCCAGGGCGAGGGCGAGTCGTGCGGCACCGCCGTGGAGGGCGCGATGAACGTGACCGCGATCGTCGAACTCATCAAGGGCGGCGGGCCCGCCTGGCCACGGCTGGAGACCGACACCCACCTGATGTGCATCGGGTCCGGCCGCCCGCTGGAGGAGGCCTGGCGGGCCGGACAGGTCGAGATGATCACGTGGCTGGGCGAGTTGTACGGGCTGGACCGACTCGACGCCTACCAGTTGCTCACCCAGATCTCGTTGGCGCCGATCGCCAACGTGGTGGACACCAATTACAGCGCGGTGACCAAGATCGACAAGCGGCTACTGCCCAGCGCTGCCGCCTACGGCGGCGTGCATAGCGAACTGCGCGCCGCGGCACGGTCATTCGGAACCATCACGTACTAGGGAAGGCTCATCATGGATCTCCGACTCACCGGCAAACGCTTCGCGGTCACCGGCGGTACCCGCGGCATCGGACGGGCGGTGGTAGAAGGGTTGATCGCCGAGGGCGCCAAGGTCGCCTTCTGCGCGCGAACCTCCGAGGATGTGGCGCAGGCACAGCAGGAACTCGGCGGCGACGCCCTCGGCTCGGCGGTTGACGTCGGCGCCACCGCGACGCTGGCGGCGTGGGTGAATGCCACCGCCGACGCGTTCGGCGGTCTGGACGGCGTGGTGGCCAACGTCAGCGCGCTCGCCATCCCGGAGTCGGCGGAGAACTGGCGCACCACCTTCGAAGTCGACCTGATGGGCACCGTCGGCCTCGTGGACGCCGCACTGCCGTATCTGGAGGCCTCCGGCGCCGGGTCGATCGTGACCATCTCCAGTGTCTCCGGCCGGGAGGTGGACTTCGCGGCGGGCCCGTACGGGACGATGAAGGCCGCCATCATCCACTACACGCAGGGGCTGGCCTATCAACTCGCCGGAAAGGGTGTGCGCGCCAACAGCGTCAGCCCGGGGAACACCTACTTTCCCGGTGGGGTGTGGCCGTCCATCGAACAGAACAACCCGGAACTGTTCGCCGCCGCCCTGGCGCTCAACCCGACCGGCCGGATGGCCACCCCACAGGAGGTCGCCAACGCGGTGGTGTTCCTGTCCAGTGGAGCGGCGAGCTTCATCACCGGGACGAACCTGCTCGTCGACGGAGCCCTGACCCGCGGCGTTCAGTTCTGAGCAGGCCCCAGCAACAACGGCAGCCGCGGCAGGCTGCAGGTCGGGGACGGCCAGGTGATTTCCGGGATGTAGCCGGGCGGCAGACGGAAGTCCGGAATGCGGGCCAGCCACTCGGTGACGACCAGCTTGAGTTCCATCCGAGCCAGGTGCGACCCGAGGCAACGGTGCGGTCCGCCGCCGAAACCCCAGTGCTTGTGCAGCTTTCCGTCCAGCACGAAGTCGTCGACCGAACAGCCGTCGCTGCCATCGCGGTTGATCGCCGCGATACACAACCGGACGTCGGCGCCAGCCGGAATGGTCACACCCGCGACGGTCACCGGCCGGGTCGTCACCCGCCCCAGCACGGGTGCCGCCGGTTCCAGCCGGACCATCTCCTCCACGAACACCGCCACCTCGTCGGGGTTTTCCCGGAGCGAGCGTCGAAGCGCAGGCCGACGCGCCAGTTCGACCATGGTGGCGCCGATGGTGGCGGTGACCGTGTCCAACCCGGCGAGCACAAACACCATGGACAGCCCGACCGCCTCGTTGTCGGTGAGCGGCTCGTCCGCATGTAGCAGGTCCGACAGAATCCCCGCGCATGGTTGATCCCGTTGCTGGGCCACGGATTCGGCCAGGTACGTGTACAGCTCGACCGCCGGGGTGAGATCGACGCTGGACGGGTCGGTGGTGAGGCTGAGCGCGATGATCGCGTCCTTCCACCCGACCAGCCTCGCCCGGTCCTGTAGCGGGAGTCCGAACAGCGTAAGGAATACCTGTGACGGGTATGGGGTCGCCAGATCGGCCATCACCTCGCATTCATCCCGCTCGGCGATCTGCTCGATGATCTCGATGGCCTGGGCCTGCAGGGACGGCAGGAGTGGGCCGAGGGTCTGTGGACTGAAGTACTCGTGCAGGATGCGCCGGTATCGGGTGTGCTCCGGGGGATCGAAACCGAGCGGCACCAAAGGGACCGGGCTGATCATGTCGTCATAGGCGATGCCGGACGAGAAGACCTCCGGACTGCGCAAGGCGCCGAGCACATCCTCGCGCCGGGTCAGGTAATACCAACCATCACCGCGCACGACGGGGCCGAGGCCGCGCAGCGCCGACCACCCCACCCCGCGATCGCGCGTCATCGGGAGATCTTCATACCGGATGTGTGGAAGCTCCAGGTACTCCTGCGTATCGGTCACGGCCGGACCAGTCCACGCGGCCGCACCAGTCCCAGATCCAGATGGGTGACCCAGCCGGGTGCGGCATCGCACACCGCGGGGATGGTGTTGATGGCACCCATCGCGGTCCAGTCATAGCCGGGATGGCTCATCGTCCCGTCCGGCCTGCTGACGCCCTTGAGGGTCAGTTCGGTCGGCGGATCCCCGTCGATGACGATCTCGTAGCGGGTCTCGCCCCAGTCCCACGGCGGATCCAGTTTGTCCGGCCCCGCGGTGACATAGATGGCGTGGAAGACGATGAGTGGCCGGCCGTTCACCCACGCCGTCCATTCGTGTCGCTGCGCGGCCACCGTGCCGACCGCGATCGCGCCCTCGTCGTGCGCAATGGGTTCCCGTGCCGTCGCCACGTCGATCTCGGCGGCGGTCACCTCGTCGATGGTGACACCGAGACCGTCGGCGATCATGTACATCGATTGCGCGAAGAACGGCAGTCCGAGCCCGAGAATCGTCGGCTCGGTGAGGAACGTGTCCTTGTCCTTGCCGAACCCCATCCAGTCGATATGGTCCAGCGGCGCATCCTTGAGGACGTCGACGACCTCGTAGACCTGGATGCTGTCGATCCGGCTCATCACCCGGGCCAGGGTGAGCGGAAGGACATCTCCGGCATACCCGGGGTGGATGCCGCCGCCGTGAAACGAAGTGCCGCCATCGGTGCACGCGGCGCGAATCTGTTCGCCGGGATCCGCGAAATCCGGTGACGGATAGAAGAACCCGCTGGTGGTGACCAGGTTCTTACCGGAGCGCAGAATTCGGCAGACGGTGGCGACGTCCATGATGATCGGGGTGTAGAACACGCAGTCGGCGTCGAGGGCCAGGACGGCGTCGACATCATCGGTGGCGATCACTCCGGTGGGCTCGATGCCGACGATCTCGCCGGCGTCCATACCCACCTTCTCCGGGGAATGCACCAGCACCCCAACGAGATCGAACACCGGATTGTCGGCGAGATGCCGCACACCGACCTGTCCGACATCGCCGGTCATCCACTGGATCACCCGATAGCTCATCGCCTCAAGCCTTTCGACAGCACACCGCGGCCCACGATGGTGGGCAGGTCCAGGAAGGTGCGGATCCCCGGCGCGGCGGCGCAGACCGGAGCGATCGCGTGGACGGCATGCATCGCGGTGCCCAGGCACCCCTGATCGGTGTCATCCTCGTCGTGGATGGCGATCCGGGATTCCAGCACCATCGACGGCGCCCCCTCGACGGTCACCTTCCAGCCTCGCCCGTTCGGCCAGTCCGGCGCCTGCTCGGCGCCGAGTCGGGTGATGTGTTCGACGGTCAGTGCCCGCCTGCCCTCGATCACCGCGGTATAGGAAAAGCGCTGCGCAGAAACGGTTCCCGCCTCGATGCGGCCGGCCTTGACATCGATCGGTGTGTCGGTGACCGCCACCTCGCGCTCCCAGATGTAGTCGTCGATGGTGGCGCCCAGGCCCTCCGCCAGCAGCATGAGCGGCGCTTTGAAGGACAGTCCGCCGATCGCAGCCTCGTCCATCGGCACCCGCTCATCGGGTGGTTTGCCGAAGCCCATCACCTCGAACAATACGAACGGCACGTTGTAGGTGGAGTAGTCCATCAGCTCCTGCACCAGCAGCGAGTCGATGTGCCGGAACAGTCCGGACATCGTCAGCGGGAGCACCTCCGCAGCCCAGCCCGGTTGAATTCCGGTGGCGTGGAAAGAACTCCGGCCCTCCTGGCAGGCTGTCTCCAGGCGCTGCGCCACGTCGTCGCCGGCGCTCTGCGGGTAGATCCACGCGGTGACGGCGGTGGACACCACGTTCTTCCCCGAGGCCAGCAGCCGGCAGATATCGTCCAGCGCGACGGGTGGATTCCACTCGCCCTCGGCCATGTACAGCACGCAGTCGGCGTCGAGCGCGAGGATCTCGTCGACATCGGTGGTGGCCAGGACGCCGGTCTCGCCGATTCCGGCGACATCGCCGATATCGCGGCCTGCCTTCGCCTCGTTGTACACCCGGGCGCCGACGAGTTCGAGGTCGGGATGGTCGTGCACGGCGGCCAACGCGTGGGTGCCGACGTTGCCGGTGGCCCACTGGATCACCCGCAGCTTTGAACCCATCTCAGCCGCCTTGTTCGGCGAGCCGGGCCTGGCGTGCCTCATAGCGGTCGACCAATTCCCGGAATCCGAGCCGGTCGTACTGCGGGATGGGCTGTATTCCCCAGACATCCCGGGCGGTGTCCTTGCCCTCGGCGCCTTCCGGCGGTCCCAGCGGCGGGTAGGGGAACTTGCACTCCAGGGCGTCATCGGAGTAGCGCACCTTGAGAAGTTCACTGCAGATCTGGGTGAGGCTCAGCGTCGGGTAGCCGTAGTAGACCGCCATGAACGGCAGCGTGAAGGCCCCCTCGATGACCAGCGCGATCAGACAGACCAGCACGGCACGCTTGATGTACCTGTGCATCCGCGCGTAATAGGGCGTGGTGCCCGGCGGCAAATCCTCGGCGGTTGTTTCGGGTTGCGGTGTTGTCACGGTGTCACTCCTTCAGTCCGTGAAGATCTCGCGATTCACCGTGTGCAGGTACGGGATCGCGAGGAACGGGGTGATGTAGAAGATGTCGTAGAGCCACCAACCGATGACCGGGAAGATGACGCCCGCGAACCGGACGTCGGCGAACATCGTCATGTTGAAGACGTAGACGGTCCAGATCACCACGCCCATCCAGCAGGTGACGATCATCCACTGGTGGCCCCAGCGCTTCATCTGCAGGAATCCGATGGCCGCGGCGCACCGCATGGCGAAGACCGTGATGATCATGCCGGCCACCATGGCCTTCTCGCCGGGTCCCGCGGCGCCGCCGATCCAGAGTTCGTTGTAGTGCCAGAAGTATCCGGCGTCGAACATGTGGCCCCAGCCGACCATCAGAACCCGGTTGATCAGGGTGTGATTGGCGACCAGGTCCAGCGCCCAGCCCAGGCTGTTGAGCATTCCGTCGATCAGCACCAGGTAGCCGATCAGGGTGACGATCATCGGGCGCACCGACAGTCCGGCGCGCGCCGCCTGCCGTTGCAGCCACACGCCACGCATGAAGATCGGGAAGCCGATCAACCCCGGTACCCACATGCCCATGAGCGCGGCACCGACGATCATCCATTTGTCGGCTCGTCGCTGGGCGAGCCGGGACTCCTCGCCGTGGTCCTCCAGGCTGACGGAACCGCCGACAGCCAGGCTCACAGATACCACCAGCCGCGTTCGAAGGACATGTAGAGCTGGATGAGGAACATCGTGAGCAGGTAGCCGTAGATGGCGATCTGGAACACGATGAGCGCCCGCTTACGCTTCTTCTCTTTCTGATCGACCATGGTGAAATCCCCTCTCAGAGTGTGTCGGTGGCCAGTAGCCCGGCCGCCGCGATCTCCCGGAGCCCCTCATTGATGGCTCCGTCGCTGCTCAGTGGTGCGAGGATGCACGCTTCGGCGGCTTCCAATTCGCCGGCACCGGCGGCGATCAGTTGGGCTGCGGTGACGAGCACCCGCGTCGACGGCGGCTCGAAGTGGAAGGCCTCATCGGCGGTGCGGATGGCGTTGGCGCAGTTGACGAGCCGCCGGGCTGCCGCCACGTCGATACCGGCCTCGGACACGACGGCTTCGGCCTCCCGTTCCGGCGGTAGATAGTTCATCGGCAGGGTGGCGAAACGCTGCCGGAAGGACGGCTTGAGCTGCTTCAGTGAGCTGCGGTAGGCGGGGTTGTAGGAGCACACCAGCATGAATTCCTCCGGCGCCGTGACGACTTCATCCGCGCGATCCAGATACAGGGTGCGGCGGTGGTCGGTCAATGAGTGCAGGATGGCCAGCGAGTCGTGGCGTGCCTCGACGACCTCGTCGAGGTAGCAGATGGCCCCGGTCTTGACGGCTCTGGTGAGTGGCCCGTCGGTCCAGATCACGTCGCCGCCGGTGACCATGAAGCGGCCAACGAGATCGGAGCTGGTCAGGTCATCGTGGCAGCTGATGGTGACGACGGGTCGGCCGAGCAGGGATCCCATGTGTTCGACGAATCGGGTCTTGCCGCACCCGGTCGGCCCGGTGAGCATGACCGGGATCTTGCGGGTGAATGCCTGCTCGAAGAGCTGCACCACGTTGCCGCTGGAATAGTATGTCTCGCTGCTCATCTGACTCCTGATGTCATGCGCTGACGAGCTCCCGGTGTACGTGTGCGAGCACGCGGGGCAGCTCTTCGATTCGCCGGATGCGTTGTGAACGTTTGGGTCCGAACACCTCGGGCAGCGGGTCGACCCGGGCCGGCCCCACACCGACGTAGTAGACGCTCACGCCCGCCTCGTTGGCCTCCTCGACCGCATGCGCGGCGTCCGACCATGCGTAGCGGCCCTCGTAGCCCTCATCGGAGATCATCCCGTCCCCGACGATGATGAGCAGCCGCCGTTCCGAGGGTTGCGCGAGCAGCCGGGCGGTCAGGTGACGGATGGGTGCACCGAGGCGGGTGTAGCCGCCGGTGGACAGTCCCAGTCCGCTGGGCGGGACGAACCGCGCCTCCGGGAAGTCCTTGAGGCAGCGCACTTCCACGCGATGGCGGGTGTTGCCGGTGAACACGAAGATGCCGTGACGTTCCCGGGCCTGGGTCATCGCCCGCGACAACGCATCCGCGCAGGCCAGCTCCAGCCGGAACACCCTGCCACCGTGCACCCCCAGCGACGAGCTGCCGTCCAGCAGCAGCGCGGTGCTGACATCGCGGTTGCTGGGCAGCAGTTCCCGGAACAGGCGCGGCTCGGCCGCTTCACCGGTGCGCAGATCGATGAAATGGCGCACGTATTGGTCGATATCGAGGTCCGAGCCGTCCTCCAGGCGAGCGGTCATGGCGCGGTGGGTGTTCTTCTGGAACCATGCGCGTAGATCGACCGAGTCCGTTTTCGCGGGGTCGACACGGCGGTCGCGGGCCAGTTCCAGAACCGCTACATGATCGGGCAGGAAGCGTTTCGTCCAGGCGTTCCACTCCGGGTACGGGATCCCGGGCCGGTGCTCGGGGGTGACATCCATGTCGTTGTCCTGTGGCCGGCTCGGTGGCGGCAGGTTGGGATTGCGTACACCGCCGTCACCGCCCACCGGCACCGAGTAGGGCCGCGGCATCCGTTGCTGCGTGGTGGTCCACGGCATCCTGCCGAACTGCCGCCGTAGCTTGTCGACCAGGCCTGTCGGTGTCGTGTAGATCGCGGGCAGCCGCCCCAGCAGCGGGTGGACGGTGAGCCCGTCGGCGCTGCGGGCGAGTTCGATCGCGCGGCTGATCATCGTGTGGGCATCCAATTGGAGGTCGGCCGGCTCCAGTTCGGGCAGCAGCCGGCGGCATTCAGGCATCAGCCCGGGCCAGCGCGAAGCGATCCAGCCCAGCGCGACAGCCGCCTCGACGAGGGCCAGCGCGCGTAGCTCGCGGGCAGACAATTCGTCGATCCGGTATTCGCCGACCCGGTCCTTCGATGACGAACATTGCAGGGCGATACCGCATGTCAGGGAGCGCCGGGTCCAGTCGGCTCCGAGCTGCGGGTAGGGGACGTGGATGAAGGTGCGCGACGAGTTCAGGCCGAAACCGCGGTGCGCTCCGGTGACCAGGCGGACACCCGCGCGCTGCTCGCCGCTCAGTGCGACCGCGGTGAGCGAGCAGCTGCGTTCCAGCGCCATCGCCGAGGTGTCGTCGAGGTCAGCCATGGACGGTTCCCGGAGGACCCACGTGCGCTCGGTTCAGAAGGTGCCGATGTTGGAGAACATCCAGTACCAGAACCAGATGACCAGGCCGGTGCCGCCCCAGGCTGCGACGTAGCGCAAGACCTCCCACAGATAGTCCACGGTCGAACCTCCTCGTTGGCGGTTTCATCGGATCTGCACACCGCGTGCCGCGGAGGAAACCCGCCTGTCGAGCACGGCGTTTCGGGGATCCGCCGGCGTCGGTGGCGGTGCGCCCCGGCGCCGGAAACCTGTGCACGTGACGCAGCGGCGGCTGCACCTTTGGCGACATGATGTTCCTTTTCTACTTCACTGACTGACTTAGGTCAATAGAGATCCATGACCGCCGCTGAATGAACTGCTCGAAGCCGATCTTGCGGACGGCCTGGTGACATCAGTCAGTGAATATTTCGCGGTTCACGGTATGCAGATACGGGATCGCGAGAAACGGGGTGATGTAGAAGATGTCGTAGAGCCACCAGCCCACGACGGGGAAGATGGTTCCCGCGAACCGCACGTCGGCGAACATCGTCATGTTGAACACGTAGAGCACCCAGATGACCACGCCCATCCAGCACGTGACGATCATCCACTGCTGACCCCAACGCTTCATCTGCAGGAACCCGATCGCGGCCGCGATCCGCATGGTGAACACCGTGAGGATCATCCCGACTTCCATCGCCTTCTCGCCCGGCCCGGACGCCCCACCGACCCAGAGTTCGTTGAAATGCCAGAAGTATCCGGCGTCGAACATGTGGCCCCAACCGTTCAACAACACCCTCGCCAGCAGCGTGTGGCTACCGATCAGGTCGAGCGCCCATCCGACGGTGTTGATCGCCGCGTCGATGATGACCAGGTACCCGAGCAGGGTGACCATCATCGGCCGCACCGACAATCCGTTGTGCTGCGCCCGGCGCAGCAGCCACACACCCCGGAGAAACAACGGCAGACCGAAGATGCCCAACGCGGCAGTGCCGATCAGGATGCTGCCGCTGATCAACCACCGGTCCGCCTGGCGCTGAGCCAGTCGCGACTCCTCCATCTGCTCGTCCAGAGACAGGGTCGCCGAAGCGGCTGACGATCGCATGTTGACTGACTCTAGTCATGCAAATGCTCGCCGGACAAGCATCAGCCCCCGGGGATGGCGCCGGCTCATCCCGCGGCGGCGACGCTCCGCATGGTGCGTTTGACCAGATCGTCGAGCAGGTCCTGGCGCATCGGGTCATTGGTGGTGATCGCCAGCGCGTAGAGGCACAGCAGGAAGAACACCGCACTGTTGATCGACTGGACCTCGGGATCCACCTGCCCCTCGGACCGGGCCCGCTCGATGCGCTGGGCCAGCAGCAGAACCAGCGAGTGGTCACCGCCGTCCTCGGAATCCGGGCGCGTCTGCGAGAAGTGCAACGCCAGGAAATCCTTGAACAGGACGTCGCCGAGGCGGCGCTCCAGCCCCAGCACCAACCGCACCGCTTCGGACAGCGCCGATTCCAGGTCGTGGCCCTTTTCGAGGTATCGGCCGAACTGCTTGGCCATCCGGTCTTCTTCGCGCTTCTCCAGTTCCAGGAGAACGTGCTCCTTGGTGGGGAAATGGAAGAAGAAGGTGCCATGGGCCACCCCGGCAGCCGCCACGATGGCGGCGACATCGGCCTCGGCCATCCCGGACCGCTTGAACTCGGCGACTGCGGCGCCCATCAGGCGCTCGCGGGTCTGCAGACGCTTCGCCTCGCGCGCCGAAGGGCCGTTCACCACAGCCATGTTCGCTCCGTCCCTGTCCGCGGTCTGGGGCGCCGAGTGGTCCGGAGCCGCCGACACCGACAATATCGCCTGGCCCGCCCGCCGCGGCCGACTCGACGATGCCGGTGTGTGAAATGACTTGAGTCAGCTGCAACCACGTGGTGCAGGTGGGCCATGTTTGGCTGCGCACATCGCCGGGCAGCCCTTTTCCATGACTGATACGTCCACAGCCCTGCAGGGCATGAAATTCGCCATTTTGGCCACCGACGGTGTTGAGCGCCGTGAGCTCGCCGAACCGCGCGATGCCATCGTCAACGCCGGTGGCGCGATCGAGTTGCTGTCCCTACAGGACGGCGAAATCGAGGCACGTGACCACGATCTGGAGCCCGCCGGCACGTTCCGGGTGGATCGCCAGGTCGAAGGTGCCTCCGCCGACGAATTCGACGCGCTGGTGATTCCGGGCGGCACCGTCAACGCCGACAAGTTACGGTCCGACGAATCCGCGGTGGCGTTCGTGCGCCGTTTCGTCGAGTCCGGTCGGCCGGTGGCGGTCATCTGCCACGGCCCGTGGGTGCTGATCGACGCCGGCGTGGTCGAGGGCCGCACCGTCACCTCATATCCCAGCCTTCGTATCGACCTGCGCAATGCCGGAGCGAAGACCGTCGACGAGGAAGTCGTGGTCGACGGGAATCTGATCACCAGTCGGACCCCCCACGATCTACCGGCGTTCTGCGACGCGCTGTTGAACGCGGTCACGAAAGCCGCTGCCCCGCAACGCTAAAGCGAGAAGGTATATCCGGCACTAATCGCCACGCCGGTTTCTACAGGATTTCAGTCTCGTGCGTGCGGGTCTCGCGAGACTGCAACCCACGTAGCTGAAAACACGCCGATCTGTACCCGGCTTCAGTCTCGCGAGCGCGGCCGCCACCCGGCTGAACTGGCGTAGGTGTTTCGGCGAGTCCACCCGCACTCACGGTCAGGCCCCGTACGCGGCGGCGAAAAACTCCAGTTCCAGCCGCATCGCGCGCCGGTACGCCCGCCGAATGGTCGTGCTGTCGTCGCCGAGCCGATCGAGGAGCCGTTCCAACAGCGCGGCGATCTCCTCGAAACCGGGGTCGGCATAGGTCTGCACCCACTGCGCGTACGGCCCCGCGGTACCCGCGTCCAGCTGGGACCCGATGTGGGCGTACAGCCGCATGCACGGCGTCATCGCCGCACACATCTCCCCCAGACCTCCGGTCGCCGCGGTCGCCAGCAGGAACTCGGTGTAGGCCAGCGTTGCGGCGGCCGGCGTGACCCCGGCCATGTCGATGCCCCAGGACGCCGCGTAACTGGCATGCAGGCCCAGTTCCTCCCGAACGCCGGCCAGTAGATCGGCGAACGTGAGCAGCGTCTCGGTGTCGGTGCTACGAGCCAGCGCCAAAGCGTATGCACGGGCGAAGGATTCGAGAAAGAACGCATCCTGGGCGATGTAGCCGGCGAACAGCTCCCGCGTAAGGGTTCCGTCCCCGATCCCGCGGACGAACGGGTTGGCCAACACCTCGGCGGTGATATCGGCGTTCTCCGACCACAACTGAGCAGACAGCGTCATGCCAGCGCCATATCCCAGAAGGCCACCTCGAAGCTTGAGCACCGCATCGACCTGTTCCGCATGCTCACCCGGCGACGCGAGGGCGCCCAGCTCCTCGACATACCCGGCGAAATCGGGCGTCGTCCAGTGTTCGACGAACTCATCGAGTGGCGCCGCGGCGGGCGCGGCGGAGGTCCAACCGAGCAGATAGACCCGCTCGATGACCCACAGGGCGGTGATTGCGGCGGCATAGGGCTCGTCATCGAGACGCTGCAGCAGCTCCCGGTAGGCCAGCGTGGCGGGCAGCGGCTCGGCGTTCAGATCGATGCCGCGTCGCACCGCCTGCTCCTCGAACCAGTCCAGCTCGGCCACCAGCGCGGCACATCCACCGACCAGCACCTGCTGGGCGGCACGGGGCGCCCGGGCAAGAAGCCGGGCTTGGAAGATCAGCAGGTCGGCCACGAACAGCGCATCCTGGCGTAGCCACTTGTCGAAGGCCGCATCGGTGATGGTGCCGTCACGCACCGCGTCGAGGAACGGGTGCCGGGTGGCAGCCGTCCAGAGGTCATCGGACACGGCACAACCCTAGCCGTGCCGTGGGGGCCGGATGCCCGCTACCCCGTCACACGTTCTGCGGTTCGTACCCACAGATGGCGGCGACCTTCTCCGCCGAGGCGGAGGCCGGATCGAACTGGTAGCCCAGCCATTCGGCCGCCAGCCGGCGGGCCAACTCGACACCCACGACCCGCTGACCGAAGCACAGCACCTGGGCGTTGTTGCTGAGGACCGCGCGTTCCACCGAGAAGCTGTCGTGGGCGGTGACCGCCCGCACGCCGGGCACCTTGTTGGCGGCGATGGCCACCCCGAGGCCGGTCCCGCAGATCAGCAGCGCCCGGTCGGCCCGCCCCTCGGCCACCATGCGGGCCGCGGTGACCGCCACGTGCGGGTAGGCGGTGTGTTCATCGGGGCCGACGCCCACATCGACCACGGAGTCCACCCGCGGGTCCGACTCCAGGTCGCCACGCAGAACATCCTTGTACTGCAGTCCGGCGTCATCGCAGCCGATCACCACGCGCAGGGTCATGCATTCTCCTCGATCAGTTCGGCCACGGTGTGGACACACATGGCCAGTGAGATGGCGCCCGCGTCGGGGGTGCCGACGCTGCGTTCTGCCAGTGGTCGGGCCCGGCCGACCTTGGGCCGAAGGTCGGCCGTCTCGACGGCCGCCTTCTGGGCAGTTTCCACGGATTCGAGCCACGCTGTGCGCCAGCCGGTTCCGGCGTCGATGGCAGCTTCGAACGAATCGAGAAAGGGGCCCAGCGCATCGAGCATGGTCTTGTCACCGCGCTCGGCGTGGCCCAGCGCCACCAGCGCGTCATGCCCGGCCCGCAGCGCCGAGGCAATCTCCCGTCCACCGGGTACACCGCGGTTGCCCAGCGCCGCGCCGGCCGCACAGAGCGCCGCGCCCCACAGCACGCCGGACGTACCGCCGGCCTTGGCCGCCCACGCCTCGCCGGCCGCGGTCAGCACCGAGGCGGTTCCGCCGCCCGAGTTCACGGCGTCGGCGGCGGCGTCGGCAGCCGCCGTGGTGCCCTTGACCATGCCGCGCCCGTGGTCACCGTCCCCGGCGACCGCGTCGATGCGCCCGAGTTCGTGCTCCGCCGTCACCATCTGCGCGGCGACACACGAAAGCCCCTGGGCCACAAGTGCGGCCACCTTCTGCGACTCCGCGTCCCCCGCGATGGTCTGTCGCGCAACAGCATCGGCGACGTCATCGGCACGCCGGGTCCCGGCGCCGGCCGTCACCGCGCCCTTGCGATAGGCGGGCGTATCCGCCGGTGCGGTCCACAACCGCTCCAGTTCGTCATCGAGCCACATCACGGTCAGTGAGCAGCCCGCCATGTCGAGGCTGGTGACCAGTTCGCCCACCTCGGGTGACACCACGGCATGGCCCGATTCGGCAAGCCTGGCCGCCACCGTGTTCCACACCACGAACAACTCTTCGTACTTGGTGCGGCCCAAACCGTTGAGGATCACCGCGATTCGCTCGGATGACCCCGCCGGCTTCTCGGCCAGCACTCCGGTGACCAGCAGGTCGGCGAGTTCGGCGGCCGTCGGCATCGCGTGGCTGGCCACTCCGGGTTCACCGTGGATACCCAGGCCCAGATCCATCTGGCCCTCGGCGACGACGAACAGCGGCCGGTCCGCACCGGGCAGGGTGCACCCCTCGAACGCCACGCCCAGGGTGCGAGTAGCCGCATTGGCCTTGACGGCCACCCGTTCGACGCCGTCGAGATCGGTGCCCTCTTGCGCCGCCGCGCCGGCACAACGGAACACGGTGAAATCTCCGGCGATCCCGCGTCGCTTCCCGATGTCTTCTGCTGTGGCGCTGGCAATATCGTCGGTGACGCCCAGATAGCGGGCGTCGATGCCCTCGGCCCGCAGCGCGGTGACCGCGAGGCCGAAGTTCATCACATCGCCGGCGTAGTTGCCGGTGAGCAGCAGCACGCCCGCGTCGCCGTGCGCGGCGCGGGCCACCGAGGCGGCCTCCTGCGCCGACGGGGAGGTGAAGATGTTGCCCACCACCGCGCCGTCGGCGAAGCCGTGCCCGACCACCCCGCAGAACGCGGGGTAGTGGCCCGAGCCGCCGCCGACGACGACCGCCACCTTGCCCGCCGGCGTCTCGGTGGCGCGCACCACGCCGCCCGGCACACCCACCACATAGTGCGAGTTGGCGTCCAGGAAGCCGGCGAGCATGTCCTCGGCGAAGGTGGCCGGGTCGTTGAACAGACGTGTCATGGCACGGACCTCATCTACGTGAAAGTCGGTTAGTGAATGTGGCTGCCACCGTTGATGTCAACGGTGGTTCCGGTCAGGTAGCTGGCGTCCTCGCTGGACAGGAAGGTGATCACCGCGGCGATCTCCTCGGTGGTGGCGGTGCGGCCGACCGGGATGGCGGCGGCCAGTGCGGCCTCCTGCTCGTCGGTGGATCCGACGCGGATGTTGGTGTCCACCGCGCCCGGGGTGACGGCATTGACGGTGACGCCCTTGTCGGCGACCTCGCGGGCCAGCGCCTTGGTGAAACCGAGGATGGCGGCCTTGGCCGAGGAGTAGGGCACCTTGCCGAACACGCCTCCACCGCGCTGCGCGGACACCGACGACATGTTGACGATGCGGCCCCAGCCCTGCTCGATCATCGCCGGCAGGAACGCGCGGGTGACAAGGTAGGTACCGGTGGAGTTGACGGCGAAGACCTTGTTCCACAGCTCCAGGGTGGTCTCCAGGAACGGCACCGGGGACGTGATGCCCGCGATGTTGGCCAGCGCGCCGATCGGGGGCAGGTTGCCCGCGGTGACCTCGGCGGCGACCGCGTCATACGCGGCGGTGACCGATTCCTCGGAGGTGACGTCGATGCCGTGACCGAAGGCCGGGACCGCGTACTGGTTGCCGATCTCGGCGGCCACCTTGGCGCTCAACTCGGCATCGAGGTCGAGGATGACGATGGCCCAGCCCTCCCGCGCGTAGCGGGCGGCGACGGTCACGCCGATGCCCTTGTCGGAGGTGGCGCCGGTGATGACGGCGGTCTTCTCGATGCTCATGGGTGCTCCTTCTAGATCAGTTCGGAAATCAGTTGGCCGGCAGCGACAGTCACCGCGGGCCGTTCGTCATGGGTGACATCTCGGGTTTCCAGCTCCAGCGAGAAGTGGCCGGTGTAGCCGGCGTCGGCCAGTGCCTTGAGTCCGCGGCCGAAGTCGACGGCCCCGTTGCCCACCGAGAGGTTGATGTTCCCGGGCACGGCATCGCGGATGTGGACGTGCGCGATGCGCGCGCCGATCCGGCCGATGTAGTCCACCGGGTCGCCGCCGGAGGCCACGATGTGGCTGAAATCCATCACGATGCCCACCCGGGCGTCGAGTCGTTCATGCAAGGCCTGAGCCCGGTCGATGTCGCAGCACAGCCGGTAAAAATGCAGTGATTCGGTCCAGAGCTCGACCCGTGCACCGGCGGCGATATGCGCGGCGGCGGTGAGTTCGTCGGCGACCAGGTCCAGGTCTTCGTCCAACGTGGACACCGGCGCATGGGCCAGCGCCCCGCAGGGCAGCACCAGCGCACGGGCACCGGTGGCCGATGCGAGGGCGACCAGCATGGTCAGGTGGCGCAGGCGGGCGCGCTGCTGCTCGGTGTCCAACATCGCGTTCAGGTCGCCGATATCGCCGTTGATGGATCGCACCGCCAGGCCGGACGCGGTGACCGTCTCGGACACCGCCTCGAGGGCGGCCTCATCGAGCACGTACGGGACGTGGTCGCAGACGCCGGGCAGCGCGCCCAGGTCGATCTCGGTGAAGCCGAGGCCGGCAATCGTCGCCAGCGCCCGAGCCAGATCCTGGTGCCGAAAACTGATGGTCGAGCAGCCGAGCCTGGTGCTGAAGCGGCCTGTCGATGTCACTTACCCCGTCACCTCCTGCGTTGTGATGACTGACACAGTAACCCAGTCAACTGTTAACAGTCAACGGGCGACACTTCATTTATGTTGACTGTTGACATTCACTGTGGGCGTGCTCACACTGGGTGACGCACCGCACTGTTGACCGTCAACAGTGACCGGAATGGCCAGTAGGAACACCAGGTAGAACTGGATTTGAAAGGATGTCCACCATGAGCGACGACGCTCTGAAGATGCGGGGTCCGGTGCATGGCACCAAGGACGCCAAGCGGGTAGCGATCGGCTCCGGTGTCGGAGCTGTCATCGAAACCTACGACTTCATCGGGTTCGGCACGGCAGCCGCGCTGTACTTCGGTACCGCCTTCTTCCCGAACTCCAGCCCGGTGACAGGCACTCTGCTGGCGTTCGCGACGCTCGGCGTCGGGTTCGTCGCCCGGCCCCTCGGTGGCATCATCGGCGGCCACCTCGGTGACAAGATAGGGCGCAAGCCGGTTCTGGTCGCCTCGCTGATCCTCATGGGTCTGGCCACGTTCGCCATCGGATTGCTGCCGACCTACGAGACCGTCGGCGTGCTTGCCCCGATCCTGCTGGTGACCGTGCGCATCATCCAAGGTCTCGCGTTCGGTGCCGAGTGGGGTGGCGCCATCCTGATGAGCTACGAGCACGCTCCGTGGAAGAAGAAGGGCCGCTATACCGGCATCGTGCAGGCCGGATTCCCCGTCGGACTGCTCATCGCCAACCTCGTGTTCTTCTTCAGCATCCACCTCGGTGGCGATTGGGCGTGGCGGGTGCCGTTCCTCGCAAGCGCCGTCCTGGTCATCGTCGGCCTGATCATCCGGGCCAAGGTGCCCGAATCCCCGGTGTTCGAGGACGTCAAGAACGAAGGCAACATCATCAAGTCGCCGATCGTCGAGGTCGTCAAGACCGACTGGCGAAACATTCTGCGCGGCATCGGCCTTCGCATCGCCGAAACGGCCGGCTACGCGGTGTCCATCACCTACATGCTGTCCTACCTGAAGAACGCCGAACTCGCGACCAGGTCCCAGACCATCGGCGCCCTGTGCATCGCATCGGCGGTCGGCATCTTCGCCACCTTCGCCTGGGCAAAACTCACCGACAAGATCGGTCGCCGTCCGCTCTACCTCTGGGTGTGCGCGTTGGGCATACCGTTCGGCGTGCTGATGTTCATGCTGGTCAACACCGGTGTGTTCATTCTCATCGTCGCGACGTTCGTCATCGCCTACGGCGTGTTCCAGAACGCGCTCGCCGGTTCGCAGGGCGGATGGTTCCCCGAACTGTTCAACGCGAACACCCGCTCCTCGGGTGCCTCTCTGGCCTACCAGATCTCGGCGATCGCCTCGGGCTTCACTCCCTTCGTCACCACCCTGCTGTACGAGGCCTACGGCTGGACCGGCCCGGCCCTGCTCTTCAGCGCCTACATGGCCATCGGCCTGATCGCGGCGATTCTCACCCGCGAAACCTGGGGACCTCGGGAGCGCATGCTGGCCGACAAGGCCGCGATGGACACTCCCGTGCCGCACGGGGCGAGCGTCTGATGGGCGGGGTGAGCGCGGCAACGACCGATGTGCGCAGTGAGAAGGTGGCACAGGCCGCCTTCCGGATCCGACACCATGCCCTGAACATGGGCGAGGCCCAGGGGCAGGGTTATGTGGGCCAGGCGTTGGGGGCCGCCGACATGCTTGCCGCCGTGTACGTCGACCAGTTGCGTTACCGCGCCGATGATCCGCACTGGGCGGGCCGGGACCGGTTCCTGCTCTCGACGGGCCACTACGCCATCGGGCTGTACGCCGCGCTGGCCGAGGCCGGCATCATCGACGTCGACGAACTCGACACCTACGGATCGGATGACTCCCGGCTGCCGATGTCCGGGATGGCCAGCTACACACCGGGTATGGAGATCTCCGGCGGTTCACTGGGGCATGGCCTGACGGTGGCGGTCGGGATGGCGCTGGGATTGCGGCACCAGGGCTCGGATGCCCGCGTCATCAACTTCCTGTCCGACGGTGAGCTCGATGAGGGCTCGACCTGGGAGGCCGCGATGGGCGCCGCGCACCACGGACTGGGCAACCTCATCGCCATGGTGGACATCAATGCGCTGCAAGCCGACGGACCGACGGCCGGTGTGCTGCGCACCGAGCCGATCGCCGACAAGTGGGCCGCGTGCGGCTGGCAGGTGGCGCGGGTGGACGGCAACGATGTCGGCGCGCTGCTCGGCGCCTTCGACGCCGTAAGCACCGGTGTGCCGTCGGTCATCCTGTGCGACACCAAGATCGGTAGCGGTGTGCCGCTGCTGGAGAACCGGGAGAAGGCGCACTTCATGCGCATCGACTCCGACGAGTGGCAGATCTGCCGCGACCAATTGACCCAGGGATACCAGGGAGTACCGGCATGAGCGCGCCCGCGAAGCTCAAGACCTCGGCGATGATCGCCTCGTTCGCCGATCCGGGCCAGAAGACCACCCCGGCCCCGTTCGGGCACGCACTGGTCAAGGCCGCCCAGGCCGATGACCGGATCGTGGGCCTGACCGCCGATCTGGGCAAGTACACCGATATGCACATCTTCGCCAACCAGTTCCCGGACCGGTTCTTCCAGATGGGCATGGCCGAGCAGTTGCTCTTCGGCGCCGCCGCGGGGATGGCCGAAACCGGCCTCATCCCGTTCGCGTCCACCTATTCGGTGTTCGCGGCGCGGCGCGCGTATGACTTCATCTGCCTGGACATCGCCGAGCCGAACCTGAACGTGAACATCATCGGTGGCCTGCCCGGGCTGACCACCGGCTATGGCCCGTCGCACCAGGCGACCGAGGACATCGCCATCTTTCGGGGTGTGCCGAACCTGACCATCGTCGATCCGTGCGATTCGGTGGATATCGAGCAGGCCGTCCCGCAGTTGGCCGAGCATGCCGGGCCGACCTACCTGCGGTTGCTCCGCGGAAACGTGCCCACCGTGCTGGACGAGTACGACTACCGATTCGAACTCGGCAAGGCCAAGGTGTTGCGCGACGGATCCGACGTCGTGTTGATCTCGTCGGGCCTGATGACGATGCGCGCCCTGCAGGCCGCCGAGCAGCTGGCCGCCCACCATGTCGACGTGGCCGTGGTGCACACCCCGACCATCAAGCCGTTCGACGCCGAAACCGTGCTGGCACAGGTGGATACGGATCGCCTGGTGGTGACCTGTGAGAATCACACGGTGATCGGCGGTCTGTTCGAGACGGTCGCCTCGGCGGTCGTGCAGCGTGGGCTGGGCAAGCAGATCACCCCCGTCGCATTACCGGACGAGTTCCTGGCCGCCGGCGCGCTGCCGACCCTGCACGACCGTTACGGGCTCGCGACCGCGCGTCTCGTCGCCACGGTGCTCGAACGGCTGTAAAGTGTTGACATCTGAATGTTGACAGTCAAGGAGCGCAGGATGACCGTGGATTCCACATCTCTGCTGCGCCTGGAGAAAACCAGCCTGCGCCAACAGGCGTTGACCGCACTGCGCCGCGCCATCACCACCGGCCAGCTCACGCCGGGCACCCACCTGGTGGAAACGGATCTGTCCGACGCGCTGCAGATCAGCCGGGGCACCCTGCGCGAGGCGATGCGCCAACTCCAGCAGGAGGGCCTCATCTCGGCGGGGGCCCGCGGGCGGCTCGCGGTACGGCACCTGGACGCCAAGGAGATTCGCGATATCTTCAACGTCCGCGCCGCGCTGGAGTCGATGGCCGCCCACGAACTCGCCGCACGGCCCGACCGCACCGAAACCGTCGCGACCCTGCGTGGCGCCGTCGACGACATGGACCGCTGGGCCGAGGCGAACCTGGAGGACCGGATCGAGGCCGACCTGCGCTTCCACCGCACCATGTGCCAACTCACCGGCAACGAGACGCTGCTGCACCAGTGGACATCGCTGGAGGGCAGCATCCGGATGTCGATCATGTTCGCCGGCGTCGACCGCGCCATCAAGAACATGAACGCCAAGCGGCATTACGACATCGTCGACGCCATCGAATCCGGAGACGCCACCCTGGCAGCGGCCACCGTCGCCGAACACATGGCGGGCGCGGCGAACACGCTGGTCGGCTGAACACGTCCGCCGTAGGTGGACAATGGGGTCGTGGCGACACCTGAAGTCGAGAAGAGTCTGCGGGAGCGCAAGAAGATCAGCACGCGCATCGCCATCCGCCGGGCAGCCTTCGAACTGTTCGCCGCGCGGGGCTACGCCGACACGACCGTCGAGCAGATCGCCGAGAGCGCCGACATCTCACCGCGCACGTTCTATCGCTATTTCGGGGTCAAGGAAGCAGTGCTGCTGTCCGACGATCAGACCGCGCCGATCGTGGCGGCCTTCGCCACGGCTCCCCCGGAACTGTCCATCATCGCCGCCTACCGGCACGCGGTCGCCCAGGTGTTCGGCGCGATGACACCCGAGGAGCGTGAAGATGCCGCGACCGGGCAGCGGTTGATGTACCAAGTGCCCGAAGCGCGCGGCCTGCTCTACACCGAGTACATCCGGGTGATCGACCTGATCACCGACGCGCTCTCCGAACGCCCCGACGCGCCCGCGGACGTACTCGCGCGCCGGGTGATCGCCGGGGCGATCGTCGGGGTGCTGATGGCGGCATCAGACAACACCCCGATGCCCGAGGGTTCTCTGCTGGCGGCGCTCGCGCTGCTCGACGATAGACTTTCCGGCGGCTGAACTATTCTGCTGCACCACTTTTCGACAATTCGTAACCCGTGGTGAGCCAGTAGACCGTGCGGTCCAGAGCGGGCAGAATATCGGTGGTCTCGATTTCACCGGCCACGAACCGGCCCAGCAATCCGTAGACCACGCTGGAGAGGACCGTGTTCAGGTCGGCGACGAAGTCGTCGTCGACATCGGCCATCAGCTCAAGACCTGCCGGCCCGACGATATCGAAACCCCTCCGAAAGAGGCGTTGCCCACCGGCTGATGACCGCGCCCGGAAGTAGGCCGTCAGCATTCCCGGATTGCGCTCCCACGGTTCGAAGATGGTGCGAAACAGCGACATCATCGCCTCGTGCAGAGTCTCCCCCTCAGCCCGCCGATGCGGCGTGACCTCGGAATATCGGTTCTCGTCCAGCCATACCTCGAGCGCCGCGAGGATCAGGTCCTCACGGGTGGTGTACCGCTTGTAGATGGTGGCCAACGACGAGCGCGCGCGGCGGGCCACCTCGCGTAACTGCACCGCGTCATAGCCCTCGGTCTCGAGAATCTCGACGACGACGGCGAGGAGCCGGTCATCGATCTCCGCCATCGCGCACCCCCTTGCCCATCGTCAGTAACTTGGTTACCGTACCCGCAGTAACCCGGTTACTCCGGAGCGCCGCACGCAGAGGCGGCACCCGCAACGAAGCGAGGATTCATGGGCTCATTGGACGGCAGGGTCGCCTTCATCACCGGCGTGGCACGCGGGCAGGGCCGCAGCCACGCGATCAGGCTCGCAAGCGAGGGCGCCGACATCATCGGGATCGATATCTGCGCCGACATCCCGGCCAACGGCTATCCGATGGCCAGCCGTGCCGAACTGGACGAGACGATCGCACTGGTGGAGAACGCCGGGGCGAAGATGTTGGGTACGGTAGCCGATGTCCGCGACTTCTATGCCGTCCAGGCAGCGGTCGACGCCGGGGTAGCGCACTTCGGCCGACTCGACATCGTCTGCGCCAATGCAGGAATCGCGCCGACGGCTTTCCGCGAGGTCAGTATCGAAGAGGACCTCGACATGTGGTCCGCAGCCATCGACGTGAATCTCATCGGCTCCTTCCACACCGCGAAAGCCACCATTCCGCACCTGATCGCCGGTGAGCGCGGCGGCGCCATCGTGTTCACCAGTTCGACGGCCGGGCTCAAGGGTTTCGGCGGCTCGCAGGGCGGTGGCCTCGGTTACGCGGCATCCAAACACGGTGTCGTCGGCCTGATGCGGACACTGGCCAACGCCCTTGCCCCCCACAGCATCCGGGTCAACACCGTGCACCCGACCGGTGTCAACACCATGATGGCGAACAATCCGGCGATGACCGCCTTCCTGGAGCAGTATCCCGGCGCGGGGCCGCATCTGCAGAACCCGATGCCGGTGTCCATGCTCGAACCCGAAGACATCAGCGCGGCGATCGGCTATCTGGTCTCCGACGCCGCCAAATACGTCACCGGGGTCACGTTCCCGGTCGACGCCGGCTTCTGCAACAAGCTATGAACGGCCGGGTCGAGGGCAAGCGCGTCCTGATCACCGGTGCGGCCCGCGGGATGGGTCGCAGCCACGCGGTGCGGCTGGCGCAGGAGGGCGCCGACCTGATCCTGATCGACATCTGCACCTCGCTTCCCGAAGTGGAGTACCCGCTGTCCACCCAGGACGATCTGGCCGAAACGGCCCGACTGGTAGGAGAACTGGGCCGGCGGGCCGTCACCCACGTCGTCGATGTACGGGATGCGGAGGCCCTCGCGGCCGCGGTCGATGCCGGGGTCACCGAACTCGGCGGCCTGGACGCATCGGTGGCCAACGCCGGAGTCCTGACCGCCGGGACCTGGGACACCACCACATCGGCACAGTGGCGCACCGTCGTGGACGTCAATCTGATCGGCACCTGGAACACCTGCGCCGCGGCCCTGCCGCACCTGGTCGAGCGCGGCGGCAGCCTGATCAACATCAGCTCGGCGGCAGGCGTCAAGGGCAGCCCGCTGCACACGCCCTACACGGCGTCCAAGCACGGCGTCGTCGGGATGAGCAAGGCGCTGGCCAATGAGCTTGCGGCGGTGAATGTCCGGGTCAACACCGTGCATCCCACCGGGGTCGAGACCGGCATGCAGCCCGCATCGCTGCACTCGCTGTTGCGGGAGAAGCGGCCCGACCTGGGGCCGATCTTCCAGAATGCCCTGCCCATCGTGATGGCCGAGGCCATCGACATCAGCAATGCGGTGCTGTTCCTGGTCTCCGACGAAGCGCGGTACGTGACCGGGCTGGAGTTCAAGGTCGACGCCGGAGTCACCATCAGATGACCGGCCGCTGAGAAGGAAATGATTGTGACGCTGACCGATACAGACCGTCTGGAACGCGGCCGGCAGGCCTTCGCCGAGGTGATGACCGTCCCGGCTCCCGAGGACACCGCACCCGCCACCACGAGCATGCTCGACTTCGTGTTCGCCGAGGTGTGGCAACGGCCTGGCCTGAGCCGCCGCGACCGCCGGTTCGTCACGCTGGCCTGCGTGGCGGATGCCGATGCCGAGACTCCGCTGCGCGATCACGTGTATGCCGCGCTGAACAGTGGTGACGTGAGCATCGTCGAAATGCAGGAGACCGTACTGCATTTCGCGGTGTACGCCGGATGGCCCAAAGCATCGCGCTTCAACATGATCGTCGACGAACAGTGGGCCCGGATCCACCGGGAACGCGGAGAGCAGGTCCCACCGCCAGAGCCGCTGCTGCCCTTGCCCACGCCCAGTGATCCCGAAGCCCGTCTGGCCGTCGGCGCGCAATCCTTCAAGGACATCAACTGCCTGGAGTTCGCGCCGAATCAGGACAATCCGTTCCAGGGCGCCGGAATTCTGAACTTCGTGTTCGGCGAGATGTGGTTGCGGCCGGGGCTCGGCATGAAGGAACGCCGCCTGATCACGGTCGCGTGTGTGGCTTTTCAGGATGCGCCCTACCCCATCCTCAGCCACGTCTACGCAGCGCTGAAGAGCCGTGAGGTGTCCTTTGACGAGATGGATGAGCTTGCTTTGCAGTTCGCGGCCTACTACGGCTGGCCGAAGGGCTCCCACCTGAATCAGGTGATCGGTGAACAGAAGCAACGGGTGACCCAAGAATGGGCCGCACAGTGACCGGCGGACCGGTAGGACTGTTGATCGGCGGTGACCGGATCACCTCGACGGCGGACACGCACGAACACATCTTTCCCGCGACCGGACTGCCGAATGCGACGGTCGCGTTGGCCGGCGCGGCCGACGTCGACCGCGCCGTCGGTGCCGCACGCGAGGCCCAGCGGGAGTGGGCGGCGCAAACCGTCGATGTCCGTCGCGACCGGCTGATCGGCCTCGCCGATGTCGTTCACGACCATCTCGACGAGTTGGCCGTACTGAATGTGCACGATTACGCGGTACCGGTGGCGTACGCCGGCACGGCGCACATGCTGGAGGCCTTTCTGCGCCACTTCGCCGGATACGCCGACAAGATCATCGGGTCGAGCACGCCGGTGAGTGGGTCCTTCGACGTCAACCTCGTCGAGCGGGAACCGTACGGCGTGGTCGGGGTGATCGCGCCGTGGAACGGATCACTGGCGGTGGCGGGTTCCTGTGTCGCGCCGGCCCTGGCCGCCGGGAACGCGGTCATCTTCAAACCCTCCGAACTGGCACCCCTGGCCGCATTGCGATTCGGCGAGTTGTGTCTGGATGCCGGCCTTCCCCCCGGTCTGGTGAACATCCTGCCCGCCGGCGCTGAAGGCGGCGACGCCCTCGTGCGGCATCCGGGTATTCGCAAGGTCCACTTCACCGGTGGCGGAACCACCGCGCGCGCGGTGATCCGCGCGGCGGCCGACAACCTGACACCCGTGGTCGCCGAGCTCGGCGGGAAGTCGGCCAACATCATCTTCGGCGATGCCGATCTGGATCAGGCGGCGATGCTGTCCGCACATCAGGGACCGCTGATGCAATCCGGGCAGAGCTGCGCATGCGCGAGCCGGCTGCTGGTGCACGCATCGGTGTATGACACCTTTGTGGAGAAGTTCCTCGCGGTGGTCAGCTCCGCCACCATCGGCGACCCGTTTGACCCGACGGTCAGGTTCGGTCCGGTGATCTCCGAGGGCTCCCTCACCCGCATCCTCGACACCGTCGATAACGCAGTGCGCACCGGCGCCGGCGAACTCCTCACCGGCGGCAAGCGGGTGGGCGGTGAACTGGCGCAGGGCTTTTACGTCGAGCCCACCGTATTCGCCGACGTCGACAACTCGTCACCGCTGGCGCAGACCGAGACCTTCGGCCCGGTCGTGTCGATCATCAGGTTCACCGATGACGACGAGGCCGTGCGAACCGCCAACGACACCGCCTACGGACTGAACGCATTCATCCACACCCGCAACCTGCAGCGCGCGCACCGGGTGGCGCGGGCGCTGGAATCCGGCTCGGTGTGGATCAATTCGACGAGCAGGATCTCGCCGCAAGGCCCCTACGGCGGGTACAAGCAGAGCGGCTTCGGGCGTACCGGCGGGCTGGAAGGCCTGCAGGAGTTCCTGCAAATCAAGAACGTCCGTATCGGCCTGGGCTGAACGCTCAATCGTTCCGCTGGTCGAGCGACGAGCTTTCATGGTTGGCCTGGCGCTCAGTCAAGAAGGGTGTCGGCAAGCTCTTCCAGCGCAACGAGGACCCGCCGCGCCTCTGCTTCGGTGCCCAGTTCCTCTTTGAGGACGGTCGCGAGGGGTGGCGTGCGACGTCGACTGGCGCCCTGCAGCATCGGACTTGGACCGATGATCGTGCGTCTCCGGTCGGACTCGTCGACAGCTGTGACAAGAAGACCCCGCCCCTCCAGTCGCGCGACACATTTGGACACGTAACTCTGGGCGAATCCGGTCCGGGCGACGACGTCGCCGACGGTGCTTTCCGGATGGAACATCACGTCACCGATGATCAATTCCTCTGCAGGATCCGGACGCACATCCCCCGGTGCCAGCTCCACCTGTCGGGACAGTTCGACCAGACGCCGCCCGAGGCGGTGCAGTAGCTGGCGTTCCATAGCTGCTAATCTAGCACTAGAGATGCATCTCTAGAGATGCATCTGCGCATTTCGAAGGAGCCCGGCATGCACTCGGCACGTACCGTCAGCGCCCGCATAGGCGCAGCCATCCTGGTCGTTGCCATGCTGGCCGGCTGCACCACGGGAACTGACGAAAGTCCGCCTTCAACAGTTTCTTCGGATGTAGAGCCGGTAGCTGTACGCGAGTTGCCCCTTCCCCCCACCGCCCCATCGGCCGTGGCCGGGTCGTGTACCCATCCGGCAGGCTGTATCGATGGCGGGGACGGCGGTATCGCGGAAGGGCCGAGCTACACCCTGGATGGCAAGCACATCCTGCTGCCGATCCGTTACGCAGGCGCTCCGGTCGCGCCCGATCCTCGCCACATCTTCACCGGGGACCAGGTCATCGCCATCAAGACCGATGGAACCACATTCACCGACGGGGAGGCGTGGCGATGCCTGACATGCGGTGTGTCCGATTCTGCCGGTGCAAACCGTCAACCCTCCGGCACCGGTGACATCCTGGTCGACCATCCCCAGACATTTCGCGACGGTACGCGAATGCTGCTCGGCACCAATGTGTTCGACTGCGGTCCGAATCTCATTCTGGACGACGCTTGCACACCGGCTGAGGCCACGATCTACCCGATCTCGCCCCACCGACCGGGCATGATCATGCGCGAGCTCCGGCTGCACCCCGACAACGAGCATCTCGGGTTCAGCGAGCCGAGTCTCGTGAATGGTGTCTTTGTCGATCAGTTCGCGGTGGTGAGTGGACTGAACTTCAACCGTCCGAAAGCCCGATACGAGCTGAGTGATGTCACCTACCTGGTCCCGCGCGAGTCGAACTTTCGCGGGATGGTCGATACCACTCCCGGTGACCCGACTCGTCTGCAGCTGAACGAACCCACCGCGATGATCGGCGAATTTCGCGGCTTCACCCGTGACGGCAAGTCAGCGCTGGGAATAGGGACCTACGACTCGTGGAACTTCGATCTGTTTGTCACAGATCTCAAGAGTGCTGATTCGCAACGCATTTCATATGACGCGGCGTACACCGACCCATCGATAACCTCACCTGACGACGAGTGGGTCGTCTACATGGATGGTCGCGTGAATGATCGCATGCGCTTCGTCGGCGCACTGCCGGGTGTGCCCCCGATCGTTGATCTGGTGAACACCGGGGCGGTGCAATTCTTCTACAACAACGGACACCGTCGATTCTTCCAGCCATTCATAGCAAAAATTGATGACCCCGGTGCCACCCAGCAGCTGAACGCCTGCGATGACGCCACCCCGGGCAGTGGAAGCGTCTGCGACCCGCTGTGGAACGGCCGCGCTGATCCGGCATGGTCTCCAGATGGAACAGCGATCGTCTACTGGCAGGCCATGGTGGTGGCGCCGGCATGTGGTCCGGATCAACCCACCGCGGCGGCGTGCCCGACATCGAAGGAACCTGGCGGGCGGGCCACCAGACTCATGATCGCCGAACTGACCGACCGGAAGCCGCGTGAGGCCCCCGAGCCGCAACCGTTCGACATGGATATTCCCTGGGCCACCCGGGTGCAGCCAGGTCAGCCCCTGCCCGTGCGTCGGCACCTGCCTGCGGGGACCTACACGCTCGACGGGAGCGCGTCAGGCAAGGCGACCGTCACCATCACCGAAAACGCCGACCGGACCGCGATCTCGCGCATCGATGTCGACTATGAGAACTTCAGTCGCGATGGCGCGAACATCGTCAACGGCACTGAATCGGCCACCTCCGCGCCGTATACCTGGCACTCAAACGTGACGCTCAGCGGAGAGCACAACGGGTCGAGGTCGACCACCGGCCCGACCGGTTTCGTGGTGACGCCACCCACGAAACCCGGCGAACGCGCAACGATCACCGGCGAGTTGATCACGGTCCTCGATGGCGAGACGTTCGTATCCCCACGCACCGGACAATGAACGGAACCAATAGATTCAGGTATCGAGACCGCCTTCGGGGGTCATCGATGTCCTCCGACCGTCACGCCGGCAGCTTCTTCGATCGGCTTGATCACCGAGGTGAAATCGGAGTCGGCACCGGTCTCGCGGAGCACCACCTCCCAGAGTCGCTCGACGGCCTCGGCGATCTCAAGTGACAGCCCTGCGGCCTTGGCCTCCTCCACACACAGGCGAACGTCTTTGACCATCAGTCCGGTGGCGAAGCCGTAGTCAAAACTTCGCGGCAGGATGGCCTGCGGGAATTTGTCGCGACTGGCGTGGGTCGCGCCCGAACCGGCGTTGAACACCTCGATCATCACGGCAGGATCCAGACCCGCTTTGACCCCCATCACCACCGCCTCAGAGGTCGCCGCCAACGTGGTTGCTGCCAGTAAGTTGTTGGCCAGCTTCATTGTTTGTGCCGATCCGGACTGTTCGCCGACGACGAATATCCGGCCCAGAGTCTCCAGCGCGAAACGCACGGACTCCACCTCGGCAATGGGGCCCGAGACCATCATGGCCAGCGTGCCGTTGCGGGCGCCGATGACTCCGCCGCTGACCGGACTATCGATCTGAGCGATTCCCCGCTGCGCCAGCGCGCCGGCGATGCGCGCCGCCATTCGTGCTCCCACAGTCGACAGGTCGACGAATCTCTTCACCCGTGAACCGTGGATGAGCCCATCCACGCCAGTGGCCACATCCAGAGATGCCTGTGGCGAAGGCAGGCTGGCCAGGACTGTGTCAGCCCGGTCGGCAACATCGTGCGGTGAGGACGCGGCTTGCGCGCCGAGCGACACCAGCTGACCGGTCACCTCCGAGCGGGCATCGAAGGCCACAACGGTGTGGCCGGCTTGCACGAGGCGCAACGCCATCGGAAAGCCCATGTGGCCCAGCCCGATGAATCCAATGGCCACATTGATCTCCTATTTCTCGGTACTCGGGTCGAGGTCGGCGAAAACCTCACCGGCAATACGGAAGCTGTCGACGGCGGCGGGCACGCCCGCGTAGATCGCCACTTGCAAGAAGACCTCCCGGATTTCAGCACGGGTGACGCCGTTCGTGAGCGCACCCTTGATGTGGGTACGTAACTCGTTGGGCCGGTTGAGGATGGGAAGCATGGCCAGATTGAGCATGCTGCGCGTCTTCAGGGACAGTTCCTCACGACCCATACCGCACCCCAGCAGAACTCGGTTACCAGGTCCTGCAGAGGGCCGCTGAAGTCGTCGGCCGCGGCCAGCGCCTTGTCGACATAGTCCTCACCGACGACGGCTCTGCGGATCTGCAAGCCCTTGTCGTAGGTGTCGCGGTCGGTCATGCCCGGGGCTCGTCACCGGCGGTGGTGGTTCTCTGCGTGGTCTGCTCCGAGGACGCTTCGTGGGGGACCGCCCGATGAGGCATGCCGGTGTTGTCCCGGCGCGACGCTCGCGACTCTTTATCCATCGGATCAGGGTTCACCAGCCGCTGGGCGGCCTCGAAGTTGTGCACCACCCGCGGAGGCTATCGCGTTACACCGAATATGTATACGGCGACGTTTACCAATTGCGGACTGCAACGTGCCCTCGGAACGCGAACACGCCGACGCTGGTTCTCACCCGTGGCGGCATCCAAGCCGCCAGCAGCGGGGTCCTTCCCGTTGCCGAAGTTGATTGCCCTGCAACCAATCTCCGCAAATTCGGCGTTGACCTTCCGGGGCGCCCACGCAATCCCGCTCCGGGGCGCTCAGTAACCAAAGGGGGCTGGGTGGTATCGGTGGTCGCCGATGTGAAGCAGGCTGGCGCGCCTCGACGAAATCGTCGTCGTCGGACACCCTGCGGCCGGGGTCACCGTACCGCGGTGGTCGCCGCATCGGGTTGGGCGCGAGCACGCGAAATGATCCTGGCAGCCGCCTTCGGATCGGTTGATCGGCGAGACCGTCGACCCCGTGGTACTACCCCTGAACTCGTGCGGTCAAGGGTACTGGCACCCAGAGATCGGAGACCAAGAACATCCGTATCGGCCTGGGCTGAGCCCGCCGAGCAGGACTGATCGATCGATCGATCGATCGATCACACTGCTACAATTCGCCATGCCCTACACGCGTCGCAGCGGGTGCCGGCGCGGCCTTTTGTCGCGGGGCGGCTGAGTGGCAAGCGCTCGCACACCCAAATCACCCGATACGGGAGCCCGTTTCAGGCTCATCGAGGCCACCGCGAAACTCATGCGGGACGAGGGATACGCGGCCGCCACGTCTCGTCGGGTCGCTGCGGAAGCCGGCGTCAAGCAGGCGCTGGTCTACTACTACTTCCCCACCATGGACGACCTGTTCGTCGAGGTCCTGCGCGCCGGCGCCGACGCCTCGCTCGAACGAATGCGTGCCGCTCTGATGGACGCGGATCCGTTGCGGATGTTGTGGGAGATGAACAGCGACTCCCGGCTGACCGGCCTCAACACCGAGTTCATGGCACTTGCCAACCATCGCAAGACAATCCGTGCCGAGCTGCGCTCCTATGCCGAACGCGTCCGCGATATCGAGACCGCCGCCGTCACCGTCGCGTTGCGCGCCAGGGGCGTTGATCTCGACAGATTTCCCCCGGTCGCCGTGTCGATGCTCATCGCCCAGACCGCGCGTAGCCTGTGCAACGAGGAAGCGGTCGGCGTGACACTGGGGCATGACGAGATGCGTGCCTTCGTCGACGCCCAACTCGCCGTGTTCGCCGCTGCATCGAGGACACCGCCGGCCGAGGACGCGCAACACCCCGGCGCCGACGGATAGCTACTGTGTGGTGGTTGTCGCCCTGAGCAAGCGTGCCGCGACCACGGGAATGTCGGCGTAGGTGGCGATTCCCGGTGCGGCCGCGCACACCGCGGGGATCGCGTTGATCAGCGGGGCGGCGGTGATCCGCAGGCCGATGCCTCGCATCCGGGAGGGCGTCAGCTCAGCGAGATCTTCGGCTGTCGGCATCAGGTCGACCTTGACGTGCACGCTGGGGTCGCCGACGATGTCGATGCGGTATCCGTGTTCGACGGTCCACGCCGGTTCCAGCAACGGGGTGGCTATCCAGCGTTGGTTCACCGCCAAAACCTCACGGCCACCCGAGGTTCCGTACCACTTGACGTCCATTCCGCCCACGTGGCCGGCCGGTATCGACACCCCGTCGGCGACGACGTCTCTGGTGGCGTGGGCAAAGACGACATCGCAGCAGATCTCGTCGAGATCGATACGCATCAGCTTGGCGAACATGTCGACGGCTTCGGCGAAGACCGCGGTGCCCCGGCGCACGTCATCGGTGTGGGACGGATCATCTTTGGGCCGACCCCAGCCGACGGACTGAAAGTTCGCGTCGCCGATGAATTGTGAGACATCGACGGATTCGGTCATCGAGGCGTGCCGCACATTGGTGGAGATGCCGCTCGATACCGCGGCAATCATCTGGGCATAGCCGGGGTTCATCCCGCTGCCGAAGACGGTCGCCCCACCCTCGCGGGCCGAGGTCTCGATCAGCCTTCGGTCCTCGGGGGCGAGATTGATACCCGTCAGGAACTCGGCACTGGTGACGATGTTGACTCCGGCGCGCAGGATCTGCGCCACCTCTGCGACCTCGAAGTGCAGCGGCGTGTAGACGATGCAATCGGGCGCCAGCGCCAGTAGCGCGCTCACCTCACCGGTTGCGTACACCCCGAGTTCACGGCCGATCCCGCACAAGGTTCCGACATCCATGCCTGCCTTCTCCGGTGAGTACGCGTACGCGCCGACCAAGGTGAGGTCGGGGCGCGCCAACGTGGCCTTCACCGCTTCGCCGGCGACGTTACCGGTGGTCCACTGAGCCACCCGCAGCGTGTTGCTCATCGTTGCCCTTTCGACGTACGCCGCGGTGACCGATTCCGCACGTAGATAAAAATAACAGATGTAATGTTTTGAGATATCGGATCCGGCCGCTTCGGTGTCGGTGCATCACGTGCTGCCGCCCGATCTTCGGTACACACAGAGACGAGTGCGCACATGGCTGAACTGGACGGAAAAGTCGCGATTGTCACCGGCACGAGCCGTGGCGTCGGGGTGGGCATCGCCCACGAACTCCTGCGGGCCGGGGCGACGGTGATCGGCTGCTCGCGGGCACCGATGGACGCATTACCCGGCACCGAGAACGATTCGGCCTGGGCCGGACGATCCGCACAGATGGTCTGCGACCAAGCCGATTACCGGGCCATCGACGCCTTCGTCACGCAGGTCGTCGACACCCACGGCCGCATCGACATCTTGGTCAACAATGCCGGAGGCACCGTCCCGTCACCCTCGGTGGATGCCGTGCCCAGCCTGGTGTCGCGCATCCAAGGCGCTCCCGCCAGCGATGACGACTTTGAGCGCAGCGTGCTGTTCCACGCGTTCGCCGTGCAGATGAACCTGATCAGCCCGCTCTGGTTCGCCATCCGCGCCTATCGGCAGATGAAGACGCAGGAGGGGACCGGTTGCATCATCAACATCTCCAGCGGGGCCGGTCACGCCGCAGGCTCGCCCACCCTGGTGTCCTATGGCGCAGCCAAGGCAGGCCTCAACCAGATGACACGGTCGCTGGCCCAGGAGTGGGGCCCGGCGACGCGGGTGAACTGTGTCGCGCTCGGGCCCACCGTCACCGAGAACTTCCAGTCCTTCGTACTGCCCAAGGATGATCCGGACGGCGAGCAGTACTTCGACCCCATTCCGCTCAAGCGCGGCGGTCAACCCGCCGAAGTGGGCCGTACCTGCGTGTTCCTCGCCTCCGGGGCAGCGGACTACATCAACGGCACCACCATCGAGATGGACGGCGGCATGCTCCCCGGCGTTCTCTACGATGCCGGCCTCAAGACCATCACCGACCTACTCTGAAGGAAAGACATTGACCCGCCGCGTCATTCAATTCTCCACCGGTAACGTCGGAATCCACGCGCTCCGGACGATCATCGGGCGCCCGGATCTCGAACTCGTCGGGGTGCACGCCGCATCGCCGGACAAAGTCGGGCTCGATGCCGCAGATCTCTGCGGCATCACCACGCCCACCGGAGTGATCGCGACATCCGACATCGACGAACTCGTTGCGCTGCAGGCCGACTGCGTCGTCTACACCTCTCAAGCGGAGACACGCCCACACGAGGCCATGGCCGATCTGATCCGCTTCCTGAGTGCCGGGACGAACGTCGTCGGCACCTCCTTCGTCTGGCTGGTCGCACCAGAGTTCACCGACGAATGGCTGCGTGCACCACTGCAGCAGGCGTGCCGGGAGGGCAACTCGACACTCTACGTCAACGGTATCGATCCGGGCTTCTCCGGGGACACCCTGGTGTATGCGGCATTGAGCCTTGCCGGGCGGGCCACCGCAATCACCGTGCAGGAAATCTGCGAGTACGGCAGCTACGATGACGCCGAATTCACCGGTGTGAGCTTCGGTTTCGGCACCGAGCCCGAACACGAACCGATCCTTTTCGCGCCCGGCGTACTGGCGTCGATGTGGGGGATCCAGGTGCGCAGCCTGGCCCGCGACCTCGGCGTGACACTCGACGAAGTACGCGAACGGCACGAAAAATGGGTCACTGCGGTACCGATCTCCACCACGATGATGGACGTCGCGCCCGGCCGGGTGGCCGCGGTCCGGTTCGGTGTCGAAGGCCTGCGCGACGGCGAGGTCATCATCACCATGGAGCATGTCAACCGACTGACAGCGGCCGATGCACCGGAATGGGCCTATCCCCCGGACGGTAGACCGGGCGTACACCGCGTCACCGTCGAGGGTGATCCCGGCATCCGGATCGACACCCATGTCGGCGGGTCCGGAGTCGACCACAACATCGGCGGTGTCGTCGCCACCGCTGCCCGCGCGGTCAACGTCATCGATGCGGTGTGCCGCGCCCCCGCCGGTATCCTCGCCGCCCACGAGCTGCGCCCCCTCGACCATCTACCGGGCACGATGTGGTGACATAGGGCCCATGGCAGGCTCTCCAGCGCCCCGGCGACCGCCCGGTGGCAACCAGGAACGCGCCGAGCGCACCCGCCGAGCCGTCATCGACGAAACGGTGCGCTACATCCTCGACGAAGGCTTCGCCGCACCGAGCGTGCGGCGCATCACCGAGCGCGCGGGCCTCACCTGGGGGGTGGTGCAGTACCACTTCGGCGACCTCGGTGGACTACTCATGGCGGTGGTCGACCAGGGCATCACCGAACTCACCGAGGCACTCGAAAGGTTGCGCCACGAAACCGCAAACCTGCCCACCGAGCACCGCACCGAGGTCGTCGTCGACGCGCTGTGGCGGGCCTTCTCCAGCCCCACCTCCATGGCCGCGCTCGAAATCCTCATCTCCACCCGCGCGGCGCGCGACAGTGCGGTCAACGCTCAACTGTCCGACACCATGCGCCAATTCACCGAACTCGGCCGGCATCTCGGCGAAGACCTCGACGCGCCGCAGGCCACCGAGATCGGAAACCTCATCTGGGCGACACTACGGGGAATAGTGCTCGCCCAGATGGTTTCCCCGCAGCCACTCGACACCAGCAGGGATCGAAGAACACTGGTCGACGTGCTCAACACCTACATCCGCGCGCAGCGCACATGATCCGGCGCGACGCATGCGCAGCGCTTCGGCGCGACTACACCGCCAACCGCTCGCGCAACCAGATGCGCTGAGCGTGAACGAACTTGCGGGCGACACGGGCCTTCGGTGCGACAGCGTCGAACCCGTGGAAGGCCCCCGGCACGGTGCACACCTGGGCGCATACACCCGAGGCCCTCAGCCGCTCGCCGTAGCGCACCGCCTCGTCGTGGAGCACATCGAGGGTGCCCACGCCGATCCAGGCCGGCGCCAGCCCGCTCAGATCACCGCGCCGCGCCGGCGCCACCGTGTCTGCGGCGACGCCGCCGAGGTAGGCAGACCATGCCAGCCGGTTACTCGTCGCGTTCCAGAGCCGGCGCGCCGCGCGATGCGGATCTGCGTGCAGGCCGGTCCGGTCATCCAGCATCGGGTACACGAGAAGTTGTGCGGCCAAGCTGATCTCGCCACGATCCCGGGCCAGTAGCGCCAGTGCAGCGGCAAGCCCTCCGCCCGCGCTGGCACCGCCCACCGCCAGTCTCACCGGGTCCACATCGGGGTGATCCGACAGCCAGACCAACGCCTCGTAGCAGTCGTCGAGAGCGGCCGGATAGGGGTGGGCCGGAGCCAACCGATAATCGACCGCCGCCACCGTCGCCTCGGTCTCGGCGGCCAGGCGGGCGCACAAGGCGTCGTCCATCCGCGCGTCACCGAGCATGAAACCGCCACCGTGAATCCACAGCAGCGCGCTGCCGTTGTCGCCGTATGGCGGCCGGAACACCCGCACTGTCACACCGGAGCCCATCACCGCGGTGCTCACGCCGGGCGGAGGTCGGTGCACCCGGATGGGGGGAAGCCGCTGGAACACCGGCAACGTCAACGGCGTCACCAGTGTCCGGGGCAGCATCCTGGCGTACCGCCTGAGTTCGGGGTGAAATTCCTCCTCGGCGCCGCGCAGCATCAACACAGCGCACTACAACTGGGTGTAGACGGCTTTGGTGTGCAGATAGCTCTCGATCCCTTCCCGGCCCCATTCATAACCCCACCCGGACTGCTTGTACCCGCCGAAGGGCATGGCGGGATCGAAGACCATCTGGCAATTGAGTGACACCGTTCCGGACTGCAACCTCTTTGCCAGCCGATGGGCACGGCCGATCTCCCGTGTCCACACGGTCGCGGCCAGCCCGTAGTCGGAGTTGTTGGCCAGCGCCACTGCCTCGTCGTCATCGTCGAACGGCAGGACGGTGACGACGGGCCCGAAGATCTCTTCCTGATAGAGCCGCATCTGCGGATCAACGCCGGCCAGGACGGTGGGGTGCACGAAGTATCCCCGTCGGTCCAACCGGTGACCGCCCGTGACGATCTCGACACCGTCCCGCTTACCCTCGTCGATGAATCCCATGACCCGATTGAGCTGCTTGCCACTGATCAGGGGGCCGATGAGCGCATTCTCGTCCTTGGGTCCGCCGAGCTGCAGCGAATTCGCTATGCCCGCAATCCCTTCCACCACCTGTTCGTACACACCCCGTTGCACGAAAACGCGGGAGCCCGAGATACACCCCTGCCCGGAGTGGATGAAAATTCCCATCGCCGCCATGGTGATCGCCATGTTCAAATCGGCGTCGTCATAGATGAGTACCGGCGATTTGCCGCCCAGTTCCAAGGTGACGCGCTTGAGGTTGCCCGTCGACGCGGCGACGATGCGCTTGCCGATCTCGGTCGATCCGGTGAAGGCGATCTTCTCGACGTCGGGGTGCTCGGTCAGTGCCGCACCGGCGGTGTGCCCGTAACCCGTCACCAGGTTCACCACACCGTCGGGCACTCCCGCCGCACCGAGGATCCGCATCAGCAGCAGTGCCGACAGCGGCGTCTCCTCGGCCGGTTTGACCACGCTGCTGCACCCGGCCGCCAGGGCGGGAGCCAGTTTGGTGCATGCGTTGAAAACCGGTCCGTTCCAGGGAAATATGAGCCCGACGACGCCGTAGGGTTCCTTGAGGGTGTAGCCGTGCATCGTCGAGTGGGCGCCGGTGATACCACCGGTCATCTGGATATCGTGCGCTATCCCGTTGACCTTGGTGCACCATCCGGCGTAGTACCGGAAGATGTCGGCACCCGTGGCCATGATCATGTGCGCCTGGTTGTAGGGCATGCCGGTGTTCAGCGAGTCGATCTGCGCGAGGTCCTCGGCATGCTCGTCGATCAGGTCCGCGATCCGCCACATCACCTTGGCACGCTCGTTACCCGGCTTGCCCCGCCACACTTCCGCTTCGAATGACGCCCGGGCCCGTGCGACGGCGTCGTCCACGGCCGCGGCGCCTCCGTCGGTGAACTCGGCGATCTGCTCCTCGGTGGCCGGGTCGATCACAGGGATCAGATCCCCCGCGCCCGGTCGCTCGCGTAGCTCGTCGAGCACTGCCTGCAACGTCATTCGTGGCCCTCTCCTCGTGTGCGGCGTGCTCGTCAGGCCGACGGTGTGTACTCGATGCGCAACTGCGTCAGGCCCCGCAGCAAAAAGGTGGGTTCGTAGGTGTAGTCGCGCCGGTCCGCCGGGCCGTGCACCGATTCGTCGATGCGGATGTCGCTCATGCGGTCCAACATTCGGCGCACGGTGATCTGGCCCTCCACCCGAGCCAGCGGGGCGCCGGCGCAGGTGTGGATTCCCCGGCCGAACGCGATGTGCTCACGCACGTTCTTGCGGTCGGGCCGGAACTCGTGCGGGTCCTCGAACTTCCGGGGGTCCCGGTTGGCCGCACCCAGGCAGAGCATGACGATGGTGCCGGCCGGCAGGTGCACACCACCGAGCGTGGTGGTCTTGCGGACCAGCCGGAAGTCGATCTTGGTCGGGGAATGCATCCGCAGCGCTTCCTCGATGAATGTCGGGATTCCCCCCGGGTTCTCACGAAGCATCTTCTGGTACTCCGGCCGGTCGCCGAGGGTCTGCACCGCGGCGCTGAGCAGCTTGGTCACGGTCTCCTGGCCGGCGGCGAACAGGAACGTCGCCGGTTTGGCCACCTCGATCAGTTCCGGCGTCGACCCGTCCGGGTAGACCGCGGTGGCCATTCCCGACAGCACGTCATCCTGCGGCGCCCGGCGGCGTTCGGCGAGGTACCCGACGAACTTGTCGTCGAGGTATTGCAGCGGGTCCAGACCCACCGGCTCGCCGTCGAGCGCGCCCACCCGATTACCTTCGGGGCGTTCGGCGCCGAGTGCGGCGAGGAACTCGGGACGGTCCTCGGCGGGCACCCCGAGCAGGTCGATGATCGCCGACGTGGCGAACGGCTTGGCGTACTCGGTGAGGAACTCGCACCGACCCTTGTCGATGATGGCGTCGATGGAGCTGTCCACCAACTTCCACATGTACTCTTCGTTCTCTTTGAGCCGCCGGGGCGTGAGCAGCTTGCTCAGCAGTGAGCGCGCCTTCTCGTGAGCCGGCGGGTCCATGACCACCATGTGCTCATAGATCGGAAACAGGTGCCGGTGCGCCTCGATCTGTTCACTGATGTCGTCACCCTCGGGTGTGAACGGTAGCGGCGGGAACGGGCCGCCGATGGCATTGACCGCCGAGAACGATTCGTGGTCCTTGAACGCCGCCATCACTTCCTGATAGCCCGTCACTGCGTAGACACCGAAGTGCGGCTCGCGGGTCACCGGGCCTTGCTCACGCAGATAATCCCAATATTCGTAGGGGTTCTGGCTGACGTCCGGGTCGGCGAAGAAGTTGACGGTTGCGAGATCGGTCATGGGACGGGTTGTCCTTTCGGGTCGTCGATGAGGCTGATCGCCCCGCGTGGGCAGGCGTCGATGGCTGCGGTGACCTGCTCCCACAGTTCGTCGGCGGGCTGTCGGACGCATTCGGCGACATCATCATCGGAGAGATCGAAGACCTCGGGAGCCGATTCGAGGCAGAGCGCATGCCCCTCGCACAGCCGCGGGTCGACCCATAGTTGTTTCCGCCCCGTCACGTCCTGCCACCTGCCTGCACCGGGATCCACCATCCTTGATCGATCGATCAGTCAACTAGTGCGCCATGCTTATCACGGAGCACAACGGTCGGTCAACGCCTGAATCGACTCTCATCGTGCGCCGGTTGACACTCTTCCAGATCGATGCCAGTGTTCCTGATCGATCGATAAAACTGATCGATCGGCCGAACAGAATCGAGGTGGCCACATGGGTACAGGTCGAGTCGAGGGCAAAGTCGCCTTCATCACCGGCGCCGCACGCGGGCAGGGACGCAGTCACGCGGTGCGACTGGCCGAGGAAGGCGCCGACATCATCGCGGTGGATGTCTGCGGCCCGATCAGCGCCGACAGCCAGATCGCACCATCGACCCCCGACGATCTGGCGCAGACCGCCGACCTGGTGAAGGGCCTGAATCGCCGGATCGTCACCGCCCAGGTCGACGTCCGCGACTTCGATGCCCTGCAGGCGGCGGTGGACAGCGGAGTGGAACAGTTGGGCCGCCTCGACATCATCGTCGCCAACGCCGGCATCGGCAACGGCGGGCAGACGCTGGACAAGACCAGCGAAGCCGACTGGGACGATATGATCGGCGTCAACCTCTCCGGGGTGTGGAAGTCGGTCAAAGCCGCCGTCCCGCATCTGATCTCCGGCGGCCACGGTGGCTCGATCGTGCTGACCAGCTCGGTCGGTGGTCTCAAGGCCTACCCCCACACCGGGCACTACATCGCCGCCAAGCACGGTGTCATCGGCCTCATGCGTACCTTCGCCGTGGAACTCGGCCAGCATTCCATCCGCGTCAACGCCGTCTGTCCCACCAACGTGAATACGCCCATGTTCATGAACGAAGGAACGATGAAGCTGTTCCGCCCCGATCTGGAGAACCCGGGCCCCGACGATCTCGCCGTCGCAGCGCAGTTCATGCACGTCCTGCCGGTCGGCTGGGTCGAGCCCGTCGATATCAGCAATGCCGTGTTGTTCCTGGCATCCGATGAATCTCGCTACGTGACAGGCCTTCCCGTGACCGTGGACGCCGGGAGCATGCTCAAGTAGGGCAACGTCACGGCAGCGCGGCGATGAGCGCCGCGGTCACCTCGGCGGTCGACGCCGTCCCCCCGAGATCGCCGGTGCGGGTGGTCGGGTCGGCGAGGGTGGTGGTCACGGCGGTCATCACATCCTCGGCCGCGCCGGGGTGACCGAGATGGTCGAGCATCAGCGCGGCCGACCAGACCGCGCCGACCGGGTTGGCGATACCCCGTCCGGCGATATCAGGCGCGGATCCGTGTACGGGCTCGAACATCGACGGGTTCTCCTTCGTCGGATCCAGGTTGGCCGAGGGTGCTATGCCGATCGAGCCCGCCACAGCGGCGGCCAGGTCGGAGAGGATGTCGCCGAACAGGTTCGACGCCACCACCACATCGAAACGCTGCGGCTGCAACACGAACTTCGCCGCCAACGCGTCAATGTGCTCGCTGTCCAGGCGCACCTCGGGGTAGTGCGCCGCACGTTCGGCGACGACCTCGTCCCAGAACGGCAGGGTGTGCACGATGCCGTTCGACTTCGTCGCCGACGTGACGTACTTGCCACGCGACATGGCGAGCTCGAACGCGAAGTCCGCGATCCGGCTGACCCCGACCCGGGTGAACACCGATTCCTGGACGGCCATTTCGTCGGGGAATCCGCGGTTCAGCCGGCCACCGACCTCGCTGTACTCCCCCTCGACGTTTTCCCGGACGACGACGAAGTCGACGTCGTCGGCGTCGCGCAATGGGCTCCGCACCCCGGCGAAGACCTTGATCGGCCGCAGGTTGACGTACTGCCGAAAGGCCCGGCGGATCGGGATCAGCAAGCCCCACAGCGAGACATGGTCGGGCACCCCGGCCCAGCCGACCGCGCCCAGGAAGATCGCGTCGAACTCGCGCAGTGTCTCGATACCGTCGTCGGGCATCATCGTGCCCTCGCGCTCGAAGCGTTGACAGGACCAGTCGAACCCCTGATAGCTCAACGTGATCCCGTGCCGCGCGCAGACCGCGTCCAGCACGGCGCGGGCAGCATCGACCACCTCGACACCGATGCCGTCACCCGGGATGACCGCGATGCGCTGCGCGCTCATGCGCCGAGTCCCAGCACCGCGACCATCGCCGGCAGGAGCAGCACGATGAGGATCGCTCCGGCGATGTCGAAGGTCACCCCGGACCGGATCATCGTCGTGATGGGCACCGCTCCGGACCCGTAGACGATCGCGTTCTGCGGGGTGGAGACCGGCAGCATGAACCCGAAGGACGCCGCGAAGGTGGCGGCCAGCGCGGGCACGAAGGGGTTGACGCCGGCGGCGACCGCGATCGGGATGATGATCGGCACCACGACCGCGGCGGAGGCGGTGTTGCTGGTCGTCTCGGAGACCACGATGGCCAGCAGCACCGCGAAGATCGTGATGGCCACGACGCTGGTGAGCCCCAGCGAATCGGCCACCGAATTACCGATGGTCTCGGCGAGCCCGGTGTCGGCCAGCAGCGACCCGAAGATGATGCCGGTGCCGAACAATACGATCGTGCCCCAGTCGATGGCCGCGGCATCCTTCCACCGCAGCGTGAACTCGCGCTGCTGCCAGTCGGTGGGGAGCAGGAAAAGCAGCGCCGCACCGAACACCGCGACCGTTCCCTCGTCCAGGCGGTCGCTGACGGCGGTGTACACGTCGGAATCGTTGCCGAAGACCAGCGCGAAGACACCGGGCAGGATCCACAGCGACACCGTCACACCGAACGCGACCAACGTGTTCTTCTCGGCCCGGGTCAGATTCCCCATCTCGGCGCGTTGTTCGGCGATGTACTCCGACACCCCCTCGATCCGTTTGAGCTCGGGCTTGTTCAGCGAGATCAACACGATCGCCAGCACCAGGAACATCGCCAGGCAGATGGGTGCGGCCATGACCATCCACTGCCCGAAACTGATCTTCTCGCCGGTGGCCTCTTCGATGAGTCCGCGACCGATCAGGTTGGGCGGACTTCCGACGGGGGTCAGGAGCCCACCGACACTGGCCGAGTAGGCGAGCATGAGCATCAGCGCGGCGCCGACCTTCAGCCGCAGCGGGTCGAAGTCGTCCGCGACTTTCCCCTGCACCTGCAGGATTTTCGCGATGACGCCGAGGATCCCGATCGCGGTGGGCAGCAGCATCGCGACCGTCGCGGTGTTGGACACGAACGCCGACAGCAGACAGGTGATGGCGCCGAACGCGATGATCACACCGGTGGTCGACTGCCCCACCCGGGGAAGCGCGAGGATCCGGAAGGCAAACCGACGAGCCAGTCCGTGCTTGAGCATCGCCTGGGCGAGGATGAACGCACCGATGAAGGTGAAGACCGTCGATGAACCGAACGGCCCGAGCACGTCGTCGGCCGGCGCGACGCCCAGGAAGACGATGACGGCGACGCCCAGCAGTCCGCCGATCGGGATGGGGACGGCCTCGGTCACCCAGAGCACGATGACGCCCAGCAGTACCCCCGCCAGTGTCTGCTGCTGGGGCGGGATGCCCATGGGCAGCACGAGGAAGACGATGGCCACCACCGGCGCGAGGAACAGGCCGACCGTGCGCCGCCCCTTCTCGAAGCGCTCCTCGCCCGGGCTGAGCCGCTGTTCTCCGAGACTGCGGTAGGTCGATCCCCCCATCAGGGCATCGTCGACGTCGGTCTTCTTTGCCGTGTGTTCTGTGGTCATGGCCGCTCCCCCGCACCGAGCCCACGCCGTGTGACGCAGGTCACCGAACCTGATTCCTCAGTGGTGCCCGTTCTGGGCGCGCGGTAACCGTGATTGCGTCAATCAGCGGCCAGAATCCGATCGGCCAACTGAACGTTCTCTCCAGGCATGGCCGATATCACGAGGTCAGCCTGATCTCATGATCAGCACAGCCGGTTGTACGGTCGACCTCTGGATTCCGACCAACAAGATCCCGGCCGACTACGACATGGTGCACACCGAGCCCCGGCGAGATTGCCTCGAGCGATTGTGCCTTGCGTTCCACATAGGCGGTCGGTTCCGACACGGCGGTCACCCCTGCGGGTTCAAACTGTTCTGGAAGAAGGTGGCCAACGTGTCGAACGGGATGAGGTCGACGCGGTCGTAGAGGTCGACGTGGCCCGCGCCCGGGATCGTCACCAGTTGCTTGGGTTCGACGGCGAGTTGGTATGCCTGGTCGCTGAACTCGCGGGAGTGGGCCTGATCGCCGGTGATGAACAGCATCGGCCGCGGGGAGATCGTCTCGATGTCCTCGAACGGGTAGAAGTTCATGAATCGGACGTTGCTGCTCAGCGTCGGCTGAGTGCTGGTGGCAGGGCTGTTGCCCCGGGCGGTGCGGTAGAAGTCGTAGAACTCCCGATCGATCGGCGTCGACTGGTCGGTCAGCTCGAACGGCGTACCGCCGATGTATTCGGTTTTCCCACCGGCGAATTCAACGTCCCGTTGTTGCGCGGCCAGGGCAAGCGCCTGCTGCCGCATCTCGGGAGTCATCGCACCGCGCAGTCCATTGCGGTTCACGCCACCCATGTCATACATGCTGACCGTGGCCACGGCCTTGATCCGAGGGTCGATCTTGGCGGCACTGATGACAAAACTCCCGCTGCCGCACACTCCGAGCGCGCCGATACGTTCGGAGTCGACGAAGGATTGAGTGCGTAGGTAATCGACCGCGGCGCTGAAGTCCTCGGTGTAAACATCGGGGGCAACCAGGTTGCGTGGTTGCCCCTCGCTCTCACCCCAGTAAGACAGATCTAGAGACAGGGTGACGAAGCCCCGCTCGGCGAGCTTGGTGGCGTAGAGGTTGGCACTCTGCTCCTTGACCGCCCCCATGGGATGCCCGACGACCATCGCCGGATTCTTCGCGTTGCGATCCATGTCGTTGGGCACGAACAGGTTCCCGGTGACGCCCATCTGGTACTGGTTCTTGAATGTCACTTTCTGCACGGTGACCTGATCGCTGGTGTAGAAGTTGTCCGCACCGTTGGATGTGTCCCCGGTGGCAAGGCTGGTCGCTGGCTGAGTCGGCGACGGCGACGAGGTTGCGGTGCCGCGTTCCGCAGGTGCACATGCCGTGGTGGCCAGTACGCCCAGCGCGACCGCGCTGCCGGCCATCTGCATGAGCGCGCGACGGCGACTGCTTGCCGGTCGGTTTGATTTCTCCAGTGCCGTGTTCATTCAAGTTCTCCTGAGTGGTTTCGTACGGAAGGACCGGCTGCCATAGCCGTCGCCATGAAGTTCAGAGAACACGGCCGCTGGATGGCCTGGGAGTCTCTGAGGAAGGGTGTACCGACAGTGCATCCCATGTCGGCAAACTCCCTCGTACCGTGGTCGATATGAACAACCGAGCCGAGGTCCGCGAGTTGCTGATGTCGCGCCGGGCGAAGATCACGCCGCAGCAGGCGGGTTTACCCGAGTTCGGCAACCGCAGGGTGCCGGGATTGCGCCGTGGGGAGGTGGCCTCACTTGCCGGCGTCAGCATCGAGTACTACAGCAAGCTCGAACGCGGCAGCCTCGCCGGTGTTTCGGCGTCCATCCTCGATGCCATCGCGCGGGCGCTACAACTCGACGATGCCGAACGGGCCCATCTGTTTCACCTGGCGCACGCCGCCGATGGGACCAGCGCGGGCATGCGCCCACGACGGCGACCGGCCAAGCGATGGGCCCCGAGGCCCAGTTTGCAATGGGCGCTCGACAAGTTCACAGCCCCAGCCATTGTCCGCAATGGCCGGATGGACCTGCTGGCCGTCAATCATCTCGGCCGCGGTATGCATTCGTCCTTGTACGACAGCGACCCCACCAGCCCTCCGAACTTCGCGCGTTTCACCTTCCTGCATGAGGATTCGCGCCGTTTCTACCCGCACTGGGACGAGGCCGCCGACATCTGCGTGGCCATCCTGCGCACCGAGGCCGGCCGTGACCCGCACGACGGCCAGCTTCAGGACCTGGTCGGCGAATTATCCACCCGCAGCGAGGATTTCCGGCGCCGTTGGGGTGCACACGACGTCCGCACTCACGGAGCAGGAGCCAAGTCGTTTCACCACGACGTAGTCGGCGACCTGGAACTGTTCTACGAGAGCGTCGACATGATCTCCGATCCTGGGTTGACGCTGACACTTTACGTCGCCGAACCTGCCTCGCCGACCGAGCACGCACTGGACCTACTTGCGTCATGGACCGCGGAGCAGGTGCCCGGCGCGGCCGTCGCAGAAGATACCAGGAGGTTGACATGAGATTCCCGGCTTGGAGCCAAGGCCGTTGGCCGACCGTCCTGCGCACCGCCGGGATCGTTCACGTCGCATGTAGCGCAATGCTGTTGGCATCGTGCGGTGGGCAAACGGAACGCGGCGAGACCCCCTCCGCCACAGCCACTGATACCGGCCCGGCAGAAAGATCGGCTGCGCCGATAAGTACCCCAACCGACACTGCTCCGCAGTTTCGCGTCCTGATCGGTGACACCACGCTTACCGGACGCCTCTTCGACAACGCGACCGCTGAGACTTCGCGTCGCAGCTGCCGATGACTCTGACCTTCGCCGACCTGCACGGTGTGGAGAAGGGCGCACCGCTCCCCCGAAAACTGTCGGTGGACGGAATGCCGGAAGGCGACGACCCGCAGGTCGGCGATCTGGGCTATTGGGCGCCTGACGGCAACCTGGTGCTGTATTACGGCAAGGTCGGCTACTGGACCGGCATCATGCGCGTCGGCCGCATCGACGGGGACATGCAGGCCGTCGCCGCCCTGTCCGGCGACTTCGACGCGACCGTCGACCTCGTCCAGTAGAGCCGCAGCAAGGGAAGAGCGACGACAACCCGTCCTGCGGTGACTGTGCCACCGACGAAGGTTCGGCGGTTGATTCGCGTTCGCGGTTCGGTCCGCGGACCGTTGGATTCGCCCTCAGCCATGAGAATTCCTGTCGTCTCGCTTGCACACCGGTCGTAGCACCACGTAGCCACATCCCGTTGCGTAGGAATGTTGCACAGCTATTTCATACCCGCCGGGATCCGGCTTTGGGATGCACTGTCAGTACACCCCTCAGGCGGGTGCCGGTCGACCCCGCAACCCGAACACCAAGGACCTATGGTTGCGAAAGATACTTCCTAACAACGTCATCGGCGTCACCGTTCTGGTGATTGCCAATCGACGGCGATGGACCGGCGGGATGCACCCGCATGATTGATCCGTCGCGTCACCCGGTGGGCGCTCGTCTCGTCCCCTTCGTCAAAGGGGCTCCCTATCAGTACATGTACAACCGAGCACTCCCATCCGACATCGGCCACGGTTTGAATAGGACCGACAGCCATCGCCGCGCGCCGAACAACCGAGACGGTACAGCGCGGCCCGACCCCGGAGTCTGATGAACAACTCAACTGCCACAGATGCGATTGCGCCCGAACAGGACAACGGCCGCTTGCCCTCGACTGCTCTGCTGATCATGGCGCTGATGGGGTTCGTTCTCATCGCGTCGGAAACCATGCCGGCCGGCCTTCTTCCGCAGATCGCTGCGGGGATGAACATCGCTGAAGCCACCGCGGGGCAGCTGGTCAGCGCGTACGCATTGGGCACCGTGATAGCAGCGATTCCGGCCACCGCCGCGACTCGCGGACTGGGGCGCAAACCCCTTGCTGTCTTTGGCATGCTCGGCATCTTGGCCGCCAATGTGGTGACCGCGATATCTCCGGACATCATGCTGTCGCTCGGTGTGAGATTGTTCGCCGGCGCATGCTCGGGCCTGCTGTGGGGAATCCTTGCGGGTTACGCGCGGCGAATCAGCCCGCCCGAGCACGCCGGACGCGCTTTGGCCATCGCGTCGATCGGCGTCCCGGCAGGCCTGGCCTTCGGCACGCCGCTGGGGTCGTGGATCGGTTCGACTCTCGGATGGCGATACTCGTTCGTGGTGCTCGCGGCCATCGCGCTCGCCGCGGTCATCCTCACGGTGGTGTGCGTACCAGACGCTGCTGGTCAGCGCGCCACATCGCAGGTGCCCGTGATGAAGGTGTTCACCCTGCCTGGCGTGGCGCTGATCCTGGTGGTGATCTTCGCGTGGATGCTGGCGCACAACACCTTCTACACCTACATCGCCTCCTACCTGAGGTTTGCCGATGTCGGTCTCTCGACTCAGGTAGCCCTGGTCACTTTTGGTCTTGCCGCCATCGTCGGCGTGTGGACAACTGGCCTGTTGATCGACCGCGCACTCCGGATGCTGGTTCTGACGAGCATCGTGTCGTTCATCGTCGCCGGTGTCATCTTCGCCGTGGCGCACCATTCGTTGGTCGCCGTACTGACCGCCATAGTGCTCTGGGGCGTGGCGTTCGGAGGTGCGGCCACGCAGCTTCAGACAGCGATGGCCGAGTCGAGCGGCGAGAACGCCGACGTCGCCAATTCGCTTGTCGGAGTGGCATTCAACACCGCCATCTTCGGCGGTGGCGTGGCCGGAGCAGTGTTGATCACCCGCAACGATGGTCTCGGATTGCCCACCATCATGATCGCTCTTGCCCTCGTCGCCTTCTGTGTCGCTTTCGCTGCTCGCAGTTCGGCCTTCCCGGCCCGGCGCAGTACAGGCAAATTCCCCGCCACAAGCGACCAAGCTACCTGCTCACGCGCGTAATACGTTGTGCGCGTGGCTACGCAGACGACGCAGGCGGAGATGGCGCCGAACCGCCCTGGCGGGGTGTAGACCAGGCTGCATTGAGAACCTCCACCAACTGCCAGAGCTACCGGAGACCGACCCCTCCGCACATTAGAGTTACTAATTTAGTATAAGAATCATTAGCTGTACTTGGCCCTAGTCGCGACCTACCGTCATCGCATGGCTTCACCTGTCTTCATCGGATTCCTGACCACCATGGCGTTGATCGCTGCGATCGGCGCACAAAATGCCTTCGTGCTGCGCCAGGGCATCCGCGGCGAGCATGTGGTGCCGGTGATCGCGCTGTGCACGGTGTCGGACCTGATCCTGATCGCCGCCGGGATCGCCGGCGTGGGCGCTTTGATCACCGCGCACCCGACCGCGGTGACGATCGCCAAGATCGGCGGCGCCGCCTTCCTGATCGGCTACGGACTGCTGGCCGCTCGCCGTGCACTTCGCCCGAGCGCGCTGACCCCCTCCGAAGCGACCCCGGCGCGCTTGGCCGAGGTACTGCTCACCGCTGCCGCGCTCACCTGGCTGAACCCGCATGTCTACCTCGACACCGTCATCCTGCTCGGGTCCCTGGCCAACGAACATCAGGAGCAGCGTTGGCTGTTCGGCGCCGGTGCGGTCGCGGCGAGCGCCCTGTGGTTCACCGGACTGGGCCTCGGCGCGCGCAAGCTCGCCGGGCTGTTCGCGAATCCGTCCACGTGGCGCGTCCTGGACGGGATCATTGCGGTGGTGATGGTGGCGCTCGGGGTGTGGATGGCGGCCTCCTGACCGGGGCAGATAGTTGCTTAGCAGAGCGAACTTTTCGCGTCGTTAAAGTTGGGCGCAGGGCAGCGAGCAGCGCGCTTCCCGCCGTGATCCTCTGACCCGAAAGGTGATGTTGCATGCTCGAGATCAGCGGCGTGACGTGGGGTGTGACGATCGGCGTGATCATCGCACTGCTGGCCGTCGACCTCATCCTGGCGGCAGTCCGGCCGCACCGTGTCGGCTTCCGCGAGGCCACCGCCTGGTCGGTGTTCTACATCCTGGTGGCGGTCGGCTTCGGGGTGTGGTTCACGATGGCCCACGGCGGGGACTTCGGCACGCAGTACTTCGCGGGGTACATCGTCGAGAAGAGTCTGTCGGTCGATAACCTTTTCGTGTTCGTCATCATCATGACGACCTTCGCGGTGCCCGAGGAACACCAGCACAAGGTGCTGACCTTCGGCATCATCCTCGCGCTCATCATGCGGGCGATCTTCATCGCACTCGGCGCGACGCTGCTGTCGCTGTTCTCCTTCATGTTCCTGATCTTCGGTCTGCTGCTGATCTACACCGCGGTCCAGCTCTTCCGGCATCGCAACGAGGATCCCGACGTCGAGAACAACATCATGATCCGGGCGACCCGCAAGATCCTGCCCATCAGTGACGACTACGACGGCGGCAAGCTGCTCACCCGTCGGGAGGGCCGGCGGATGGCGACCCCGCTGCTGGCGGTCCTCATCGCGATCGGCAGTGTGGATCTGCTGTTCGCGCTCGATTCGATTCCCGCGGTCTTCGGTGTCACCAGCGAGCCCTACATCGTCTTCACCGCAAACGCTTTCGCGCTCCTCGGGTTGCGGGCGCTGTTCTTCCTCGTGAAGGGTCTGCTGGACCGGCTGGTGTACCTGTCGACCGGGCTGTCGATCATCCTTGCCTTCATCGGTGCGAAACTCATCCTGCACTGGGGGCATGTCGACATCGACGCGCGCATCCCCGAGATCAACACCTATCTGAGCCTCGTCGTGATCATCGGCATCCTGGTGATCGTGACCGTCGCCAGCCTGGCCAAGACCCGCAAGGATCCGTCTGCCAAGGCGCATGCCGGTTCACTCCGCGCGTCGCGGAAGGAACCGAGGGAAGAGTGATTCCGCTTCGCCCGCTGGATATTTCGGTCCGCGGCAGTGCGTACCGAAATATCCAGCGGCTTCCCGCGGCGGCGATTTCTCTGTGTAGTTTTCAAGGTGCCCAGAGTTGGGGTTATGCGGCTGCCGAGAGGTCGGTCATGGTGCGTCGGGCGTGTGAGCGCAGGTGCGCCGGTTCGGGGACGGCCGGGTCATACGGTGGGATGAACCAGGGGTGGCGGTCAGCTCCGAGGTAGACCTGCCAGCCGCCGTGGTGGATCGCGGTGTGGTGCAGTCGACACAGCAGCACCCCGTTGTCGATGCTGGTGTGCCCGCCGCTGTTCCAGGGAGTGATGTGGTGGGCGTCGCACCACGACACCGGCCGCCCGCAGCCGGGGAATGCGCAGCCCCGGTCGCGGATGCCCAGGGCTTTGCGCAGCGCCGGGGTGAACAGTCGCTCGGCGCGCCCGAGGTCCAGGGGTATGCCCGAGTGGTCGACGAGCACCGTGGTCAGGGTGCTGTCGCAGGCAATCAGGTCCGCGGTGCTGGCGCTGACCGGGCCGGTGAACCCCAGTGAATCCACAGACCCCTCGGCCCCCGCTGCGGACCCCACTGATGCGGCGGAGCGGATGAGGGTGACATGCGGAAGGACACCCCCTGATGTGGGTCGCCGTTGGCCCGAAAGGTAGTCCCGGACGATCTGTCCGAACGCGTCCGCGCGGCGCCGCCCGATCGGGCGGGGATCCGGTGATCCATCCGGCAGCGGTACCGGCCGGCACAACGGGTCCAAGGCGGCGAGCAGTTCTTCCCCGGTGAGTATGTCGAGGTCCAGGCCGGCACTGACCCGCCCGTCCTCGGTCTGCACCAGGGTCATGTCGTTGAGGTCGGTGTTCTCCGCGATCGGCACCGCCCCGTCGTCGACCGGCCGGGACTTGGCTGTGGCGATGGCGATTCCGCGGGCCCTCTTCTCCACTGCTGCCGGGGTGGTCTCGATCATCAGCTTCGTCACGACCCCGGCCCGGTCCTCATCAGACAAGGCGACTCGCGCATTGATGTGGGCGACGCCCTTGCCGACCGCGTCGGCGAACTCGATACCCACCCCGCCCAGGCGCTGCTGGTGGGTCAACGCCGGCATCGTGTGCGCCGCCCGCCCCACCCGCGCCGCCCGGTACGCCACGCCGGGCGCCACACCCAGACTGGTGAGCAGATCGGCGCCCGAGCTCAGGTGTTTACGTGCGGGGATCCCGGCACGCTCCGCAGCCGCGGCTGCCTGGGCGATCACATGATCGAACAGATTGCGCAAGGTCACTGCGGCCACCAGCACCGCGAGTAGGGGTTGTTCATCGATCACCCGGCGGGGACTGTCGAGCAGATGAAACAGAATGCGATCTTCCTCCCGCGCGGGCGCCGGGGTGAGGTCATCGATCAGCGCATCAATGATGGAATCGAGATGGGTGGCGTCCATAGGGATACCGACTTTCACAGAAGGTGCCCAACGGGACACGATCAGTCACAACGGTTCGCACAGCTCCACGGGAGCCATCGAACCTCGCGGCGACCGAAGTCGCGGTCTGTGCTCACCGAGTGGAGATGGGAGCAACGTCGCATTCGAACTTATGTTCGATCCCACGCCGCACAATTGCATGGTGCAAGTGTCATGTCTCAAGACATCGGTGACAGTTCTGCATCAGGACATCGGTGACACTTTGAGGGCTCGGTGGTGACACTTCTGCACCTACGGTGCGCGTGCTCAGCGACGGTGACAGCCTGCAGAACCGCGCGGCCTCGGCAACCGCGCCCCGCCCCCGATCACGCCGTTGGTGAGCGTGGCTGGACCGGATCAGAACATCGCGCGTGAATAGGATCGGGCCAAATGGCCCGCAGATCTCCGCAAACCGAACGCCTCGTCGAGATCGTCGAGTACCTGGCGGCCGACCCGCACCGCGAGTACCAGCTCACCGAGTTGGCCCGGCTGGTCAACCTCGATGCCGCCACCTGCCATCCGATGCTCACCGAGCTCACCCGGGTGGGCTGGCTGGTCAAGGACCGCGTGCGTAAGACCTACCGGCTCGGGCCGCGTCTCATCGCCGTCGGCGCCTCGGCGCAGTCGTCCCTGCAGATCGCCACCTACGCCCGCCCCGAGATGCAACGCGTGAGTACGGAAACCGGCGTGCCCGCCTGCCTGTTCATCCCGTCGTCGGACGACCTGGTGATCGCCGACCTGACCTATCCGGACGGCAACGACACCGAGCATCTCCCGCTGCAGGCCGGCGATCACATCGAGTTCGGCCCGCCGCTCGGCGCGGTACTGGCGGCGTGGGCCGGCCAATACACCGTCGACACCTGGCTGCGCCGCGTCGAGCCAGGACCCGACGACCCGGGGCGCACCTGGCAGATCCTGCGGATGATCCGGGAACGCCGATTCTCGGTCGAGTTGTCACCGGCGTCGCAGGCCGAGATGCGGGAGCTGACGGATTTCGCGATCGGTGAGGTGCACGGCTCCCGCCGGGCCGAACGCATGATCGGTGGGCAGCGGCCGGTCATGACGCCGGAGCTGATGCTCGGGGACATCGACGACGCCGCGGTCTACGTGCCGCTGTCGGTCAGCGCTGCCTGTTTCGACCCCGGGGGCAATCCGGTCGCCGCGCTGTCGGTGCTGACCATGGCAGAGCCCAGAACCGGCCGAGAGCTGCGGGGGCTCGGGGCGCGCGTCAGCGCCGCGGCGGACGCCATCACCGCACGCCTCAACGCCCGCTGACACCTGCGCGTTTTGCATTATGCAAATCCTTGCCCACGGGCTGTCATCCGACTTACGGTGACCGGCACCACAGTGATCGAGGAGGCCCCGTGAGTGTCGAGCAGAAGGTGACCTACTGCCGGATCTGTGAGCCGCTGTGCGGGCTGATCGCCACCGTCGAGGACGGCCGCCTCCAGTCGCTGCGCCCCGACAAGGACCATCCGCTGTCCCAGGGCCGGGCGTGCCCGAAGGGTATCGCGTTCACCGATGTGCAGAACGACCCCGACCGGGTGCTCAACCCGTTGCGCCGGGAAGCCGATGGCAGCTTCACCGAGGTCGGCTGGGATGACGCGCTCGGCGACATCGCGCGCAGGCTGCAGGCGGTGCTCGACACCCACGGCGGCGACTCGGTCGGCGAGTACCTGGGCAACCCGTCGGCGTTCGGGTACGCCGCGAGCCTGTGGTCGGGCCTGTTCATGAAACGGATCGGCGCCGGGCATCTGTACTCGGCCGGATCCCAGGACATCAACAGCCGCTACGTGGCGAGCAAGCTGCTCTACGGGGCCGCCACCCAGATCCCGTTCCCCGATCTGCCGCGCACTGATTTCCTGTTCATGCTCGGCGCCAATCCACTGGTGTCGCATGGCAGCGCGCTGCGGGTGCCCCGGGTCAAGGACGACCTGTCGGCGATCGTCAAACGCGGCGGCCGCATCATCGTGGTCGATCCGCGGCGCACCGAAACCGCGGCCGCCTACGAACATGTGGCGGTGCGCCCGGATTCGGATTCCTGGCTGATGCTCTCGCTGCTGCACGTCGTGTTCGCCGATGAGCTGGAGGACTGGGCCGCCATCGCCGCGCACTCCACCGGAATCGACACGCTGCGCGCGCTGTGTGCCGATTTCGCGCCGGAGGACACCGCCATCCGCACCGGGGTCCCCGCAGCGACCGTACGCGCGCTGGCCCACGACTTCGCTACCGCCCGAACGGCCGTCGCCTATGGACGCACCGGCGCCTGCCTTGGCCATCACGGGACCCTGGTCAGCTTCCTGATCGACGCGCTCAACCTGGTGACCGGGAACATGGACCGGCCCGGCGGGGCGCTGATGTCACACCAGGTGATTCCGATCGAGGACATGGGCGAACGATCGGGCGCGTTCGGCTACAACAGCAAGCGGTCCCGGATCGGTGACTTCCCCGATGTGTTCGGTTCCTTCCCGGCCGCGCTGATCGCCGACGAGATCACCACGCCCGGCGCGGGCCAGCTGCGTGCACTGTTCGTCTTCGCCGGCAATCCGGTGCTGTCGGTCCCCAACAGCGCCGCACTGGACGCGGCGCTGCAGCAGCTGGACCTGCTGGTGTCGCTGGACCTCTACGTCAACGAGACCAATCGGCACGCCGACTACATTCTGCCGGCCACCACCTTCCTGGAACGCGACGATATGCCGATGGCGTTCGCCGGCTGCTGCCCGACGGTGTTCCTGCAGGCCGCCGAACCGGTGCTGGAACCCTATGGTCAGGCCCGGCCCGAATGGGAAGTGTTCGAGGAGTTGGCCGCCCGGATGGACGTGTCGCTACTGGCCACCGGTCCGATCGCCCGGCTCAACCCGGTGCTGCGCTGGCTGGAACGCCGGGGCCTGCGCCTCACACCGCAGAAGATGATGAACGCGCTGCTGCGCATCGGGCCGTACGGGGACCGGTTCGGGCTGCGCCGGGGCGGGCTGAATCCGCAGAAACTCAGGGACAATCCGCACGGCATCGTGCTGGCCGAACATGCGCCGCACGGGGTGCTGCGCGATGTGGTTGTCCACCGGGACGGCAAGGTGTGCCTGGACCCGGCCGAGATCGTCGCCGAGGTCGCCCGGCTCGGCACCGCACCCAGCACAAGTACGGCTTTCCCGTTGTCCGCCATCGGCATTCGTGAGTTGAGGTCACAGAACAGCTGGATGCACAACAGCCCCACGCTGATGAAGGGCAACCGCCGGCAGCGCGCCCGGATCAACGCCGCCGACGCCGAGGCGGCCGGTATCGCCGACGGTGACATCGCGCGGGTGGTCTCCGCGACCGGCGCGATCGAACTGGAGATGACGATCACCGACGAGGTCGGCCCCGGCACCATCGCGATCCCACAGGGTTGGGGTCACCGCGGCGGCGGCTGGCGGCTGGCCAACGCCAATCCCGGCGTCAATGTGAACGAGCTGACCTCAAGCCGCGCCGAGGACCTCGAGGCACTTGCGGGCATGTCGGTGCTCAACGGGGTGGCGGTGCGACTGGAGGCCGTGGCTCCAGGCGCCGAGACCCGTGCGACCCTCGGTGCTCGCGCGGCGTTCTCACACCCCTAGCGCCGGTCAGGGCGAGTTCGCGTCACGATGAACGCCCAGTAGGTGCTCGTAGGCCGCGGCATTCACCACGTTGGCCTCGATCTCCTCCGCGGTCAGTTCGCGGCGCACCTTGGCCGGCACACCGGCCACCATCGATCGCGGCGGGATGACCATCCGCTGCGGCACCACCGCGCCCGGGGCGATGAGCGACTCGGCGCCGATCACGGCGCCGTTGCCGACGACGGCCGCGATGCCGATCAGGCAGTCGTCCTCGACCGTGCACCCGTGCAGCACCGCGTTGTGACCAATCGTGACCCGCGCCCCGATCTTGACGGGGAAGCCCGGATCCGTGTGGATGGTGACACTGTCCTGAACGTTGGAGCCCGAACCCACCTCGATCGGCTCGAACTCCGCCCGCAACGTCGCCGAGTACCAGACGCTGACGTTCGCACCGAGCAGCACGTTGCCGATCACGGCCGCGTTCGGCGCCACCCATGAGGTGACGGCCAACCGCGGCGTTCGGTCCGGAAGGGCGATGATCAGCGGTTCTGCCATGCACCGATTGTGCCCAACGACCGCCGTGAACCCCCATCGGGGCCATCCAGGGACCGCGGAACGAGCAGCCCGCACGGACGTGACCGGCCTCGCAGAATACGATCGGGACAAGTGGGGTACCCCGTATTTTCGCCGCTCAGCGCTGAGCCGCGCAGTCTGAAGTACGCCGTTGAGCAGTGAGGACGTCCATGCCGGTATCTCCCAAACCGTCGACCAGCCAGGTGGCCGAGCAGGAAGTGTGGCCGGGTAAGGCCTACCCTCTCGGCGCGGTCTATGACGGTTCCGGTACCAACTTCGCCCTCTTCAGTGAGGTCGCCGAACGGGTGGAACTCTGCCTGTTCGACGAGGACGGTACCGAGACCAGATATTCGTTGCCCGAGGTGGACGGATTCGTCTGGCACGGCTTCCTGCCGTCGGTGGAACCGGGCCAGCGGTACGGCTACCGGGTGCACGGACCGCACGACCCTGCGGCCGGTCATCGGTGCAATCCGCACAAACTGCTGCTCGACCCCTACGCCAAGGCCATCGACGGGATCTTCCAGTGGGACCAGTCGCTGTTCGGCTACAACTTCGGGGACCCCGACAGCCGCAACGATGACGATTCCGCGCCCAGCATGCCGAAGTCGGTGGTGATCAGCCCGTTCTTCGACTGGGGTATCGACCGCCCACCGCAGCGCGAATACGCCGACAGCTTCATCTACGAGGCACATGTCAAGGGCCTCACCGAGACGCACCCGGACATCCCCGACGCGATGCGCGGCACCTACGCCGCGATCGGTCATCCGGCGATCATCGATCACCTCAAGGCGCTCGGAGTCACCGCCATCGAACTGATGCCGGTACACCACTTCGCCAATGACTCGACCCTGATCGACAAGGGCCTGTCCAATTACTGGGGTTACAACACCATCGGGTTCTTCGCCCCCGATGCGAAGTACTCCAGCAGCGGCACCCCCGGCGGCCAGGTGCAGGAGTTCAAGGCGATGGTGCGCACCCTGCACGAGGCCGGTATCGAGGTGATCCTGGATGTGGTCTACAACCACACCGCCGAGGGCAACCATCTCGGCCCCACGGTGTCGATGCGCGGGATCGACAACGCCGCCTACTACCGCCTCGTCGACGACGACAATCGCTACTACATGGACTACACGGGCACCGGTAACAGCCTCAACGTCGGACACCCGCATTCGCTGCAACTCATCATGGATTCGTTGCGGTACTGGGTGACCGACATGCACGTCGACGGTTTCCGTTTCGACCTGGCATCGACGCTGGCCCGCGAGTTCTACGATGTCGACAAGCTGTCGACGTTCTTCGAACTGGTGCAACAGGATCCGACTGTCAGTCAGGTGAAGCTCATCGCCGAGCCGTGGGACGTCGGCCCCGGCGGTTATCAGGTGGGCAACTTCCCGCCACAGTGGACCGAGTGGAACGGCAAATACCGAGACACGGTGCGCGATTTCTGGCGCGGTGAGGCAGGGAGCCTCGGCGAGTTCGCATCCCGACTCACCGGTTCGGCGGACCTCTACGAACAGAGCGCACGCCGGCCCGTCGCCTCGATCAACTTCGTCATCGCCCACGATGGCTTCACGTTGCGAGATCTGGTGTCCTACAACGAGAAGCACAATGACGCCAACGGTGAGGGCAACAACGACGGCGAGAGCCACAACAGGTCGTGGAACTGCGGGGTCGAAGGGCCCACCGACGATCCGGAGATCACCGCGCTGCGCGCCCAGCAGGAGCGCAATTTCCTGACCACGCTGCTGCTGTCCCAGGGCGTGCCGATGATCTGCCACGGTGACGAACTCGGCCGCACTCAGGGCGGCAACAACAACGGATACTGCCAGGACAACGAAATCACCTGGGTCGACTGGGAGAACGCCGACCAGGAGCTGATGGACTTCGCCGCCCGGGTCTCGGCGCTGCGCGCCGAACATCCGGTCTTCCGCAGGCGCCGGTTCTTCAACGGCAGGCCGGTACGCCAGCGCGGATCCGCCGGCGTGCCCGACATCTCCTGGTTCCGGCCCGACGGCTCGGAAATGAGCGACGAGGATTGGGACACCGGGTTCGGCAAGTCGATCGCGGTCTACCTCAACGGCAACGGCATCCCCGATCTGGATCCGCGCGGGCAGCGGGTGACCGACGACTCATTCCTGGTGTGCTTCAACGGCCATCACGAGGCCCTCGAATTCACCCTGCCCCCCGAGGAGTTCGGGTCGGCCTGGCACACCGTCATCGACACCGCGGCGCCGGCCGGCACCGGTGACGCGGCCACCCCCGCGGGTGCCTCACGCAAGGTCGCCGCGCGCTCGGTCACGGTGTTCCAACAGGCGGAGTAACCGGCTGGTCCTATGCTGCTCACCATGGGTGTGGTGGCCAGGAACAACATCAAGACAGTGGGCGTCGAGGGCGCACCCCTGCTGCTGCTGGCCCACGGGTTCGGCTGCGACCAGAACCTGTGGCGGCCCATCGTCGAACGCCTCCGGTCCGATTTCCGGATCGTGCTGATGGACCACGTGGGAGCAGGCGGCGCCGACCCCGCGGCGTGGGACGCGGACAAATACTCCACGCTGCACGGGTACGCCGCCGATGTGCTGGACATCGTGCGCGAGCTCGACCTGCACGACGTGGTGTACGTCGGCCATTCGGTGGCGGCGATGATCGGCGCCCTGGCGGTCATCGCCGACCCGAGCCGATTCGCCAAAATCGTCATGGTGACGCCGTCACCGCGCTATATCGACGACGGCGACTATCACGGCGGCTTCTCCGAGAGCGATATCGACGAACTCCTGGAATCCATCGACGCGAACTACCTCGGCTGGTCGCGGGCGATGGCGCCGGTGATCATGGGCAATCCCGACCGCCCCGACCTGCACGCCGAACTGGAGGCGACGTTCTGCCGGACCGACCCGGCGTGTGCGCGGGTGTTCGCCCGCGCGACGTTCTTGTCGGACAATCGATCTGATCTTCCGCGCGTTCCGGTGCCCACGCTTGTCCTGGAGTGCACACAGGATGCCATCGCCCCACGCACCGTCGGCACCTTCGTCCAGCAGCAGATACCCGGCAGCACCTTGGTCACCCTCGACGCGATGGGCCACTGCCCGCACGTGAGTGACCCGGACGCCACCGCGGTCGCCATCGCCGCGTTCGCGGGCACCGCGTGACCAGCCTCGATTTCGAGGACTTCTGGAACAACTCGCCGTCCGGGCATCTGATCCTGACCGCCGACGGTCGCATCGTCAGCGCCAACTCCACCATCATCGACTGGCTGCGTTACCCGGACCGCGCGCTGCACGAGAAGTCCTTTTCAGATCTGCTGACCACCGGCGGAAAAATCCACTACGAGACCCACTTCGTTCCGCTGCTTCGGATGACGGGCACGCTCGAAGGTGTCACCGTGGACATGCTGACCGCCGACGGCGCGCGGCTCCCGATGTTCCTGACCGCCAACGTCAAAGCGGCGACCCCAGGATCTCCCGAATTGTGGCGCGTCACCGCGGTGGATGCCGGGGATCGGCGGGCCTACGAACGCGAACTCCTGGAGCAGCGCCGTCGTGCCGAGTCCGAGCAGGAGCGGGCGCGCGCGTTCGCCGCCACGTTGCGCCGCTCACTGCACCCGCCGTTGTTGTCGCCGCCACCGGGACTGGATGCCGCCGACCACTACCACACCGCCTCACCCGACGATGTGGGCGGTGATTTCTACGATCTGTTCCCGCTGGCCGCGAACACGTGGGGCTTCTTCCTCGGCGATGTCGCGGGCAAGGGCGTCGACGCCGCCGTCGTCACCACGCTGACCCGCCATGTCCTGCGCTCGGCCGCGGTGTTCGACGACGCTCCCGTACAGGTGCTATGCAACCTCAACGCGGTGCTGCACCAGCAGTTGGGCATCGAACGCCACCGGCTGTGCACCGTGGTCTACGGAAACCTCACGGCGCGGGGTGACGGTTTCGACGTCGATCTCGCCAGCGCGGGTCACCCGCCCCCGCTGCTGCTCGGCGGGGACGGTAGCGCCTACTTCGCCGACACCATCGGCGGCCAGGCCGTCGGCATGATCGAAGATCCGCACTTCTTCAGCAGCCGAATGCATCTCGGGCCGGGTGACACCCTGGTGCTCTACACCGACGGATTGACCGAGGCGCGGGTCGGCCCGGGCACCGCACGCTACGACGACGATGGCGCGCTGCTGCGATTCGCCCGCGAGCAGGCACCGGCCGGCGCCTCCGAGTTCGTCGACACTATTCGGCATCTGCTCGATGCGCTGGGCGACGGCGTCGAGGATGACGCCGCGGTGCTCGCATTCGGGGTGCCGCGGGGCGGCGACGCATAGGCCGAGGCTGGTTTTTGAACCTCACGGTTGCATCCGACACGTCACCTGAACTCCGGGTACTGAAGCAACCATTCCACCCTCGGCACCTATGACCGTACGCCTGAAACCTCAAGATTGGGACCCGCTCTTCATCAGGGACGTGTTTGCAGCGGCGCCGATGTGGCTACCGACCCAGGCATGTCTGAATCTTCTGTTGACGGTCGCATCGACGCCGTGGCCCCCGGCGACATCGTCGCCCTCGATCGTGGCACCGGCGAGCTGGCCTACAAAGTGGTCCACAAGGAAGAGACCGAATCCGGTTACCTGGTCACCTTCGAAGGCGACGACGGCGAGACGTTCCAGCTCACCATCGCCGCCGGTGAGCCGGTGAAGCGTTCTCTGGAGTCGAAGTGGGAGTCGGCGCAGAGTCCCACGCCGCACTCATCGTGATGCCGGTCGAGTACGCCCCCGGCCGGTGGGCCGACCTCTACGGTGAGCCGTCGCGGCCCACCGTCCTGCTGTGGCACGGTACGCAGACCGACTCCCGGGCCGCGGTCCGCGTGCTCGCCGAAGCCGTCGCCGAGCACGGAGTCGGGGTGATCGCCCCGGACTGGGATTCGCACGCCACCGACGGTGGGCGTGCGGACCTGCTGGACTCGGCGCGATTCGCGCACACACACAGCGCCGGCGCCGATCTCGTGCTCGTCGGCTGGTCGCTGGGCGGTGTCGCCGCGGCCGGGTTGACGCTGCGTGCGCAAGAGTTCGATGTCGCTGTCGCGCATACGGTTTGCCTGGGCGGGGCGTTCATGGTGGACGATCCGATCTCTGGCGGTCCGGTCCTGCGCGCCGTCCCTGACGCCGGCGTGCGGACGCCGTTCAGCCTGCTGGTCGGCGAGCGCGATGATGTGGTGCCCGCATCAGCCGCCGTCGAGTTCGCCGCCGGCCTGCGCGCGCTGGAGTGGCCGGCCGACATCGTCGAGGTCGCGGCCGACCACGGATCGATCGCCGGGGCTCGCTATGACGCCGCCGCCGACCGGTACGAAGCGGACGACGACCCCGCCACCGCGGTCGTCGCCCGTGCGGTCGCCACGCATATCGCCGCGGTGGCGTACAACGCCTAGCTCCGCGCGCGTGCTCGGCCGAAGGGCGACCTCGTCGTCTGCGGTGCGTTTACTCCGCCCGAGTCGCCGGGTAACCGCACGGCAACGGACGAGAGGGCAGGACATGGGCACTGGACCCGGAAGGCACGCACGCAGCACACCGCACACCACCGTGCTCAGCCTGTCGATTTCCTTCGCAGTCGCATTCGCCGCCGTCATCACCGCGCTCCTCATGCACCTGATGGACTCCGGTGTCGCGGCGTCACGGCCCGCTCCCGCCCCCGTGGCCGCCACGACACCCGTCACCCAAGAAGGCCGGGTGGTCGCCATCTCACCCGATTCGTTGACCGCACAGGGGCCCGACGGGGTGGCGCGAACGTATCGCATCGACGATCAGACGCACGGCATCACCGCAGCCGGTAGCCAACTGGGCGGCACTGCCGAACGTTTCACACTCCATGACGAGGTGTCCATCATCGGGGTGATCCGCGGCGGGGACAACCTCGCCACCACCGTCGTGCACCGCGATGCCGCCGACCTCAACGGCCCCCCGATGGACTACGCCCTGCCCTGATCGTCCGGTCGGTCGGCGGGATCTTCGGCGACCGGCCGCTCCACCAACAGCGACATCCCGTGGTGCGCCGGCATCTCCACGGTGAAGCTGTGCAGGTCATCGACGTGGGCGATCTCTTTACCGCTGAACATGTCCGAGACGACGGCATCCGGTGGCAGGAACTCCGAACGCACCGTCCCGGCGATATCGGCGTTGGCGAAATTGAGCACCGTCAGTTGCAGCTGGTGCGGATCTGCCAGCTGATGGACCATGACCAGCATGCCGCGGTGCGACACCTCCGGGATGTCCACCTGGGTGCTGGTGGCGATACCGAAATGCGTCCGCACGGCGAGAATCGCCTGCAGCTGCCGCAGGAAGCTGGCCTCGTTGACCAGCTGGTCCGGGATGGATCCGTAAAGACTTGTGCCGCGCGGCATCCCGGCACTGGAGTGTCGGGCATCGGGGTTCACACCCATCAGGTCATGCGCGGCGCGATGGATCCACCGGGTGTCCCCGCCACGGAGCAGTTCGCTCACATCACCGGGCGGGAGCGTCAGCATGCCGCACAGGTCCCATCCCGAGAGAGCGAACACGCCCGGTTGCAGGGCGTTGAACATCGCGAGCAGCAGATGCGCACGCCGGATGGGATCGATATCGGTGATCTGGTCGAGGTCGGATATCCCCAGTGTCGCCGCGATCACGGTCGCCGTCGTGCAGGCGATGCCGTTGGTGGTGAACACCAGGTTGTACGGGGCGTCGGGACCGGTGAGCGCCTCGATCAGGTCGGTGCGCACGCTGTGTCCGAGTTCCTCGCCGGTGACTTCGTGGCCCTTGTAGGTGTAGATGTCGTCGCGATGCCCGGCCGACCAGTGCACGAGTTCGTAGGTCAGTTCGTCATGGTTCTGCATGGCGTGCACCAGCGAGGCCGGATCGATCTCCGTCTCCAGCGTGGTGCGCAGGGTCAGCCGGAGGAACTCGGTGTCGGCGGTGGCCAGCGCGTGGTGGTAGGCGGGCCTGTTGATGAAGTCATAGGACAGGTCGGGGCCGGCGATGCTGTTCTCACGGATGTCGTCGATGGTGAGATTGAGCTCCTGGAAGGTGAACCCACCGAGCTTGCGCACCATGCTGCCGATGAACTGGTTCGCGGCCTGCGACAGCGGGTGACCCTCTGACCAGCCGACGTCGTCCTCCGAGGACTTCTCGGCGCCGAGGAATCCATTGGCGTCCAGGCGCAGACCACCGGTACCCAGGTCGGATAGCGAATGCAGCGCGTCACCGATCACCAGCCGCATCCCCGCGAAGCTGGGATCAAGCCAGTTGATGGACGGCTGGCCATCCTTGAAGTAGTGCAGGTACACCCAGCGCCGCTCGACACCGTCCACGCCGACGATCGGGCGGGTCACGCTCCAGTTGGTCTCCTTGATGCCCTCGGCGTAGAAGATGACGCGCTGCAGGCGGCCGATGATGTAGCCGGCCTTGTCGAGCCAATCCTCGGTCGCGGCATCGCAATTCACCGAATCCGCGCCCTCGGGAACATTCGGCAGATGCTCCCAGTCGCGCGGATCGATATCCACCATGTGGTAGATGCCCGGGTAGTCGGCGTACTTCATCTCGGCGAGCCGGAAGTCCGCCCCTTTGCCGGTGTGGCCCGGCACGATGTCATCGATGATCGTGCCGCCGTACCAGTTGGCGGTTCCGCACATCTGCCGGAATTCGTCCTCGGATCCGAAGGCCGGGTCGATCTGTGTGCTGATGCGGTCGAAGTGGCCGTCCACACTCGGGGTGAGCTGCCAGCCCGAGATACCGCCGGCCCGTTTCACCGGACCGGTGTGCACCGCCTGGATACCGATCTCCGCGAAGGCCTTCCACAATGATTCATCGGACATCGCCTTGAGGAACGACTCGTCGGAGCGGGTGATCAGCGACAGCGGGTAGGCGGTGAACCACACCGACGCGGTCTCCACCGCGGTCCGCGGGTTGGGCCGGGCGAAGGGGTTCTGCCACATCGAACCCTGTCCGGAGAACTGCTGGCTGATCTCGTTGGCGTCGGCAAGCATCGACTGTGACAGCAACCACGAGACATAGGCGTGGTTTTCACCGGTCGGGGGACCGTCCTGGGCCAGCGAGCGCCGCACGAACGGGGTGCGCACCCTGGGGCGGAATCGCAGTACTTTCGGGCGTGCCGGATGCAGGTGCTCGTCGAAGGTGATCTCCGCGGGCTCGTTGGCCTGCTCTTCGGGTTTGGGATCTGATGACGTGGCGGCAGGTTGCGACGGCTCGGCCGCGTGTGTCGACATCTGACTCCTCCCAGGTCTCGCGTAGCCGCAGCCCGCCGTCGGTGTATTGCCGTTATGCCCTGCACGGAAACTTCCGCACGACCAACGCTACAGAGAGTTGCCGATCGCCGGTCAGTCGGCGACGTCGAAGGCGGAGATGACCTTACGTGGCGTGATGCGCACGACCAGTTCCCCGGGGACGCCATTGCGTGCGCCGTACTCGTCGGCGCGCTCCGCTCCCATGTAGCGCGCCGCGATCCGGGTGGCGGTGCCGCGCAGATCCGGGTCGTTCTCGCTGAGCTCGGCCGTGCCCTGCACCTGGACGAAGGAGAACGGCGGGTGCTCATCGTCGACGACGAGCACCACCCGAGGATCACGTTGCAGAGCCCGGCCTTTGGCGGTGTTCGCGCCCGTGTTGAAGACCAGCCGGCCGTCCTCCACCAGGAACCAGACGGGAGCGATCAGGGGGCGGCCGTCGGCCGCGACGTACCCGAGCTTGCCGGTCCGGGTGCCCGTCGACAGAAATCTGATGACGTCCTCGCTCAGCGAATCAGTTGCCATGTGTCCATCATGCGTCAGCGCGACCGGTGATACCGCTGGTACCCAATATGTTTGCCATGCTGTGCAGAGTTGTTATCCGCGTCACGAATGAACGTCGCCCAAACTGGGTAAAGTCCGGGTGTCATGGGTGATCGAGCACAGCAGCGCGCGGGATTCTCCCGCCCCGGAGTCGTTGCCACGATGGTGCATGCCGTGCAGATCCGCGAGGACTTCGCCGCCTGGCTGGCCCAGTCCCTGAGCGTGGACGCGGAGAAGACCAGCGACATCGTTCTCGCCGTCAACGAGGCGCTGGCGAACGCGGCCGAACACGCCTACCTCGACGCCCCGGAGCCGGGACTGATGCATGCCCGCGCCGAATACGATCCGCAGCTGGCCACGCTGACGGTGTGGATCACCGACGAGGGCCGCTGGCGCGCGAAGGAGCCCTCGACGGCGCCGAACCCCGCGCGGGGCCGCGGGCTGATACTGATGCGAGCGCTCACCGACAGCGCCGCGGTCGACGCAACGGCCACCGGCACCGAGGTGCGGCTGCACTGGGACCACATCGCGGCACGTCCCGCCGATGCCGCCGAGCCCGAACAGGACGACGACCGCCGGCTCGCGTGACGGACGCTAGCGGGTCGGCGTGCCGCCGGCCGGAAGCGGGCGCGTCGCGGTGAAGAACGCCAGGACCACGGCGACTGCGCCGATCATCGCAGCGGCCACGAAGGCCGCATGCACGCCGGGCATATCCGGTGCGCCACCCGAGGCGGACGCCTTGGCCATGACCGTGACGAACAGTGCGGTGCCGGCTGCGCCCGCGACCTGTTGCAGGGTCGTCATGATGGCGCTGCCGTGGGAGTACAGCCGGTCGGGCAGGGCGCTGAGCGCATCGGTCATCAGCGGGGTGAACATCATCGACAGTCCCACCATCATGATCGTCTGCAGGACAACGAGTTCCCAGACCGGCGTGGCCGTCGACAGCAGCGCGAAGCCACACAGCGACAGGAACAGCAGGACCGAACCGGGAACGACCAGCCGTCGCGCCCCGTGCCGGTCGTACACTCGCCCGACCAGCGGACCCGCCATGCCCATCAGCAGTCCGCCCGGCAGGCTCGTCAGCCCGGCCACCAAGGCGCTCTTCCCGAGTACGTCCTGTACGTAGAGCGGCACCATGATGATCGCGCCGAACAGCCCGGTGAATCCGATGACCACCAGTCCCACCGAGACCGAGAACCGCCGGTAGGTGAACGGCCGCAGATCCAGGAACGCGCGATCATCGCGTTGCAACCGCAGCTGCCGTGCGCCGAACAGCACCATCGCGACCGCACCGGCGCCCAGCGGCACCCACGCCGGTACGGCCTGTCCGCCGTGCCCGGGCGCGCCCAGTTCCGAGAGTCCGAACACCAAGCCCGCGAATGCGATCGCCGAAAGCGGCACCGAGACAGGATCGATGCGGGTGGGTTGTTCCCGCTCATCGGCGACGCGCAGCCACATCCACCCGGCGGCGAGTCCGAGCAGGGCGATGGGCAGCACGATCCAGAACATCCAGCGCCAGTTCAGTGAGCCGAGGATGAAACCGGACAGGGTGGGCCCCACCGCGGGTGCGACGGCGATGACGATCGAGATGGTGCCCATGGTCTGCCCGCGACGTTCGGCGGGGATCAACTTCATGACCGTCGTCATCAGCAGCGGCACCATCACCGCGGTGCCGCACGCCTGCACGATGCGTCCGGCCAGCAGGACGGCGAAGCCGGGCGCCAGTGCGCAGACCAGGGTGCCCGCACAGAACAGCGACATCGACGCCACGAAGATGACCCGAACCGGGAAGCGCTGCAACAGTGATCCCGACATCGGGATCACCACGGCCATGGTGAGCAGGAAGCCACTGGTCAGCCATTGCGCGGTGCGGGCGGCGATCTCCAGATCGACGATCAGCACGGGCAGCGCAACGCTCATGATCGTCTCGTTGAGGATCATGACGAACGCCGAGAACACCAGCAGCGCGATGATGACGCTCGCGCTGGGCGGTGCTTTCGGCTGCGTTGCTGTTCGGGTACTCATGCACACTCCCTGGATGGCCGCACATAGTTAGCGCGGCTACCCAGGGTAGGCGCGACTCCGTGGGTCGCGAAATTGAATATTTTCCCACCCCGCGGTCTGCGTGCGATCGGTCTCCGCGGGGTACACCGCATCATCACAACATCGGTTCGCACGGAGGCAGGGATGACATCGGAGGCCATGGCGCATGCGCCGCAAGGCGCACCGGCCGAGGGCAAGCTCGCCCGCAAGATCACCGGTCCGCTGTTGTTCCTGTTCATCCTCGGCGACGTCCTCGGGGCGGGGATCTATGCCTTGATGGGGGTACTGGCCGGCGAGGTCGGCGGCGCATTGTGGGTGCCGCTGCTGGCAGCGCTCCTGTTGGCGCTGCTGACCGCGGGTTCGTATGCCGAGCTGGTCACCAAGTACCCGAAAGCCGGTGGTGCAGCGGTCTTCGCGGAGCGTGCCTTCCGTCGTCCACTGGTATCGTTCCTGGTCGGCTTCTGCATGCTCGCCGCGGGCGTGACCAGCGCGGCGGGACTGTCACTCGCCTTCGCCGGGGACTACCTCGCCACGTTCATCGATGTGCCGGCGATACCGGCGGCCGTAGTGTTTCTCGGGCTGGTCGCGGCGCTCAACGCCCGCGGGATCAGCGAATCGCTGAAAAGCAACGTGGTCCTGACCGTCATCGAATTGACCGGCCTGCTGATCGTGATCGTCGCGGGTGCGGTGATGGTCGGCCGGGGCCGCGGTGACCTCGGGCGAGTCGTGGAGTTCCCGGCGGACACGACGCCGGCCCTGGCGATCCTGGGCGGCGCGATCATCGCCTACTACTCGTTTGTCGGATTCGAAACCTCGGCCAATGTCGTTGAGGAGATCCGTGATCCGAGCAAGGTCTACCCGAGGGCGCTGTTCGCCTCGCTGATCACCGCGGGAGTCATCTACGTCCTGGTGGGCCTCGCGAGCGCCGCAGTGTTGTCACCTGAAGAATTGTCCCGGTCCAGCGGTCCCCTGCTCGACGTCGTCTCGGCGTCCGGCCTCGGGGTTCCCGCATGGGCGTTCAGCGCCATCGCATTGGTGGCGGTGGCCAACGGCGCCCTGCTCACCATGATCATGTCGAGTCGGTTGGCATTCGGCATGGCAGAGCACGGTCTACTGCCCCCACAATTGGGTTACGTTCTGCCGCAACGCCGCACGCCGTGGGTCGCGATCGTGGGAACGACCGTCGTGGCGATGCTGCTCACGTTGGTCGGCGATCTGTCGACCTTGGCGGAGACGGTGGTGCTGCTGCTGTTGTTCGTGTTCATCTCGACCAACGTCGCGGTCCTGGTGCTGCGGCGGGACACCGTGGATCATCCGCATTTCCGGGTGTGGACGGCGGTGCCGGTGCTGGGTGTGGCATCGTGCCTGCTGCTGTTGACCCAGCAGTCCGCGAAGGTCTGGCTGTTCGCTGCCGTCCTGCTCGCCGTGGGCGCCGTCCTGTTCCTGGCGACCCGGCGCCTCGGCGCGTCTCAGGTGTTCAGCGACCACACCGCGTAGTTCAGTGCCGTCGCGAAGAGCACCCACCCGAGGTAGGGAATCAGCATCGCGGCCGCGAGGCGGTTGACCTTCCAGAACAGTGCGATCGTGGCGGCGACCGCGACGTCGAGTGCCACGATGTCGACCAGTGCGAGGCCGCGCCAGCCGAGCCCGAAGAACAACGGTGACCAGGCCACGTTGAGGGCGAGTTGCACGCCGTAGACGATGATCGCGGGATTGCTCCACCGCGGGTACGCCCGCCAGATCAACCAGGCCGCCACCGCCATCAGCACATACAGGACCGTCCACACCGGGCCGAACAGGAAGGACGGTGGGGCCCAACTGGGTTGTGCCAGCTGTCCGTACTCGGATGCGGCATCGGCCGACGCGAACCCGCCCAGCGCCGCGACCACGGCGACGACGACTAGCGAAACGACAAGTGCGGGAATGTGTTGGGAGCGGCCTGTGGTCGATGTCTCGGTGGTCATCTGCATCCATCCTTGGAGTCGGGGCTCTCCTATATTGTTCAGCCTGCTGAGTAAAATGCAAATGGCTCGACCGACGAGAGGCATACATCGCTGATGGACGGCATCGATGGATGGCCGACGGGGCGGCTGCTCTCGATGGCGGCCCGGCTCGTCGAGCAGTCCTGGGAACACGTGCTGCGCGAGTACGACCTGTCCAGCGCGGGCCTGGTCGTCCTGCACGTGGTGGCGTCCGGGCCGGCGACCCAACGCGAGATCGCCAGGGCCTGCCGGGTGACCGATCAGACCGCCAGCCGCACCATCGAACGACTCGAACGCCTGGGCTATGTCCGCCGCCAGACCGACCCCCGCGATGAGCGACGCAAATCGGTGACGAGTACACCGGCCGGTCGTCGAGTGTATGAGGCGCTGCTCGAACGCGAGCGAAACGACCCTGCCCTGATCGCCGCGATCGGGGACCACGAACCGGCACTGCGCCGCCTGCTCATCGAACTCATCCGCACCCAGCAGGCGCCCGGGCGGTCGATCACCTGACCGCAGCGTGGTACCGAAGCCGGGGTGCATCCACGCCGAATCCGACATGCGTACAAAACTATCGGGCCACGCCGCCGCTAGTGTTGAGGTGGCAGGTCAGCACCGCGTTGCCATACCAATGACACAGCAGCAGAGCAACTTCCACGTCGAGCACGTCATCGGCGATGGGTCGGCCCCGGCGCTCGATCGCCCGCGCCACCCGATACTTCACCGAATTGAAGTGCAGGTGTAGTTCCCCGGCGGCGGCCGTGAAACTCGATCCTGCCCGTAAGAACACCCGCAGGGTGTCACGGAGCCGCTCATCCCTGTCGTCGACTGTGGCCAGCGGTCCCAGGACCTCGCGTACCCAGACCCGCGCCTCGTCCAGATTCCCCCCGGCCAGACCGGCCAGCAGGAGTCCCGGCTCGCCGGCACCGACCACCCGGCCGGGGGCAACATCCGCCGCGGTCATCACCGCGCGCACCAGCTGCGCCTGACGGTGGGAGCGGCGAAACCCGTCCACGCCCGGAAGGAGTTGGCCCGCAGCGATATTGACCAACGTGCCCGCCGTGTCCGGTGGTGGCACGAAATGGTCGTTCTCCAGCGGTATCCAGGCCCACCCGGTCAGCCGGTCCGCCGAGACGAACAGCGCGCGGTCGCGGGCGCCCACTGCCGTGGCGTAATCATGCGCATAGCGTTCCAGGGTGGTCAGTTCGTCTTGGTCAACGGATTCCTCACACCACAGCACCAGCGCCAGGTGGTTCCACCGCAGCGGGTAGCGCAGAGCCGTGGAGACCGCGTCGATGTCGATATCGTCATCGCCGGCCAAGACGGCACGAATCTCTGCTACCCGCAGATGGTTTCGGCTCTGCTGCCACCGGCCGTGTTCGTCCTGATGGACGGTGAGGACCTGCTGACTGATCCAATCGATATAGCGGAATGTCACCGTGAGGATCTCATCGAAGACGTCCAGCCGGTGCTGCGCATCGAGCTCGGAGGTCCGGATCTCCTCGAGCAGGATCTTGAGCACCTCCTGGTGGCCGATCCGGTAAGCGCGCACCAAGGTGTTGGCCGCTATGTCCCGCTGCGCCAGCCGCCTCGCATACTCCAGAGCGGCCGTCGGCGCCTCGACATGCTCGACCGGAATGCCGTGGCGGATCGCCGAGAACACCGTGTCGATGTTCGCGGCGACGTTGTCCCGCATCAACTGCACCAACTGCGCGTCACCACGTAGGTCGGAGACCTCATCCATCAGGACGGCCTGCGTCCGGGCGGTGACCTCATCGAGCTTGTCGGCAAGTCGACCGACCACCGCCGCTGCGGATTGCGCGACCGGGCCGCCGGCAGTGTGTTGGTCCACATTCGGAACCCTACTTGTCCGCACAGAACAAAGATGGACGTCCGGTTGATGTCGCGAGGACGTCGTTTTCGACTCGTACGGCTCATAGCGTTGTACTGAGCGGTTCTCCCTGCCGCAGCCGACACCGAGAGTCCCGGAGAAACCCATGTCCCTCACCGCAGCAGTTGACGACACCGCCACAGCGTCGCCGGACCGCCACGCGCTGCCGGATCCGGGCGCACCGGTGCCCAGGCTGGCGCTGCCGACGGTGGCGATCCTGGTGGTCGGGTGGACGGCGTTCGTGGCGTCGACGGTCGGATACATCCAGGGTGCGGTGCCCGCCGCGGTGACGATCGCGGTCAACGCGGTGGTGACGTTCGTGATGTTCACCGTGAGCCACGACGCGATCCACTACGCGATCAGCAGCACCCGTTGGGTCAACGGACTCGTCGGGCGCCTGGCCTTTGCGCTGGTGGTCCCGATGATCTCGTTCCCGACCTATGCGTTCATCCATATCGAGCACCACCGGCACGCCAACGACGACGAGAACGATCCCGATGCCTGGGCCTCGCATTCGCGGTGGTGGCAGATGCCGCTACGGTGGCCCTTCCCTGAGCTGATGTACTCCGGCTTCATTCTGCGCACGTTGCGCAGCCGGCCGAAGCCCGAGGTCGCCGAGACCTTGGGCATGCTCACCCTCTGCATATCCGGGTTGAGTGTCGCGATCGCCACCGGCCACTTCTGGACGCTGGCCGTGGTGTTCCTGATTCCCCAGCGCATCGGGCTCATCGTGCTGTTGTGGTGGTTCGACTGGCTGCCGCATCACGGGCTGGCCGACACCCAGCGCAGCAATCGCTACGGCGCGACCCGGGCCCGGGTGGGGATGGAATGGCTGTACACCCCGCTGATGCTGTCGCAGAACTACCACCTGGTGCATCATCTGCACCCGTCGGTGCCGTTCTACCGATACCGAAAGACGTGGCACCGCAACGAGGAGGCCTATCTGGAGCGGGACGCGGCCATCACCACGGTGTTCGGTCAGCAGCTCAATGCAGGCGAGTACCGCGCCTGGAAACAGTTGAACAGCAAGCTCGGCCGGGTGGTGCCGGTGTACATGCCGCCGCGGTCCAGTGCGCCGCACGCGGTGTTGCACAGCATTCCGGTGGCCTCGGTGGACCCGATCACCGCCGACAGCACACTGGTGACCTTCGCGGTGCCCGAGACGCTTCGTGACGAGTTCCGCTTCGAGCCCGGTCAGCACATCACCGTGCGCACCGATCTCGGCGGCGAGGGTGTGCGGCGCACCTATTCGATCTGTGCGCCCGCGACCCGCGCCCAACTGCGGATCGCGGTCAAACACATTCCCGGGGGCGCCTTCTCGACCTTTGTTGCCGACCACCTCCAGGCCGGCGACGTGCTGGAGCTGATGACGCCCACCGGCCGTTTCGGCACGCGCCCGGACCCGCTGGCACAGCGGCACTATGTGGGCCTGGTGGCCGGTAGCGGTATCACCCCGGTGCTGTCGATCCTGGAAACCGTGATGCAGATCGAAACCGAGAGCCGGTTCACTCTGGTCTACGGCAACCGCACCAGGGAGTCCACCATGTTCCGGCACGATCTGGCCCGGCTGGAGTCCCGCTACGCCGACCGGCTCGAAATCATCCACGTGCTCTCCGAGGAGCCGCGGCACACCCCGGCGCTGCGCGGCCGGATCGACCGGGAGCGGCTGCAGCGGCTACTGACAACCAGCCTGTCGCCCGACACCGTCGACGAGTGGTTCGTATGTGGCCCGATCGGTATGAGCAGTGTCGCCCGCGATGTGCTGATCGGCAACGGTGTCACCGAGGCGCGCATCCACCTGGAACTGTTCACGGGCTACCCGCAGAACCGCGCGGCGAATCGCGACTATGACTCGGCCACAGTGACGTTCACGCTCTCCGGGCAACAGCAGACGGTCACGCTGGAGCCGGGCGACTCGATCCTGGAAGGCGCCTTGCGAAGCCGCAGCGACACCCCCTATTCGTGCATGGGTGGCGCCTGCGGGACCTGCCGCGCCAAGCTGGTGCGCGGCACGGTGGTGATGGACCAGAACTTCGCGCTCGGACCCGCCGAACTGGCGGCCGGGTATGTGCTGACGTGTCAGGCCCATCCGACGAGCGCGACGGTAGCGGTCGACTACGACGCGCCGTGACGCGGTCATCGGAGGTCACCGTTGTTGCGGACGAGCAGCAACCGGTCCCCGGCATGCAGGGCACCGACCTCGGGCGCGTCCACCCGGATCAACTGGCCCGCGCGCACCACGCCCAGCACGATGTCTTCGATATCCCTTGGCGAGCAACCCACCTCGCTCTCGGCCGCGTCGCGTTCCGAGATGGCGAATCCCCTATCGGGTGTCAACAGGTCCTCGATCATCTCGACGACACTGGGGGTGCGGATCGCCACGCCCAGTAGCCGGCCCGCCGTCACCGCAGAGACCACGGTCGAATCCGCACCCGACTGCCGCAGCAGATGCTGATTCTCGGTTTCCCTTGCAGCCGCGATGATTTTTGCTTTCGGGGCTATTTGACGCGCGGTGAGGGTGACCAGCACGGCCGTGGCATCGTCGTCGGTGGCGACGATGATCGCCTTCGCATGCTGGGCGCCGGCGATTCGCAGGAGATCGGCGTTGGTGGCGTCCCCGTGCACGGTGACCAGCCCGGCGCCCCTGGCGCGCTCGAGTGCGGCGCTGTTCTCGTCGATGACGACGATGTCCGCGGGGACGACCTCGTCACCGACCATCGCCGCAACCGCAGCTCGCCCCTTTGTGCCGTATCCGACGACGACGGTGTGGTCACGCACTCGGTGTCGCCACCGCTGAATCTTGAGCACCCGACGCGACTGGGTGGTCAGCGTTTCGACCGTCGTTCCGATCAGGATGATCAGGAACACCACCCGTAGGGGTGTCACCGCGACGACATTGATGAAACGCGCCGTGGGAGTGGCGGGGGCGATATCGCCATAGCCTGTCGTCGACAACGAAACCGTCGCGTAGTACACGCAATCCAGGAACGACACCTCGCCGTCAGCGGAATCGGTGTAGCCCCCGCGGTCGAGGTAGACGATGCCGGTTACCGCGGCCAGTGCGCCCAGCGCGTAAACCAGCCTTCGTAGGATGCGACGGCCCGGACTGACGAAGGTCTCCGGAATGGACAGGATGTCGACCAGCGCGGCGCGCGGCCGGCGGGTCAACGCCTCATCACCAGCTACCACCGCGTGCACACCTTGCCGTCGCAGGACAAATACCCTGCCGACCAGACTTCCCGGCGCACCGACTTTGACGTTAGCAGCACCGCCCGCCGTGAACGACTCCAGCGTTGTCGAATCTCAATCTCTTTGGCCTCGACTTCGGCAAGCAGTTGCTTCAGATCGCCGATCCCTCGATGCGCTCAAGCGCATTGCCAGATTGGCAATCTGTGTTGCCGCGAGCCGTCTTGCCTGACGATGCTCGTTGACATGACCGAATCCTTCTTTGAACCGGTTCGCAAGATGGCGCAGCTGACACGGGCCGGCCGTTTGCTCCGCCAGAGCGAGCGTGGGCCGAAGCCAGTGCAGCCTTTCTCGGCTGAATCCGAGCGACAGGTATCGCGAATCGTGTTGGGAGACCGTGTTCATGGATTGTGACCGCAGCTACCGACCCTTGCTGCTGCGGCACGGGTTCTAGGCGCGTGGTCATGACACGCGTCTCCGCTGGTTCGGCGGGGATGTCCGCACGTCGCCTGAGCGCGTTGGACGATGAGATCGCGGCAGTTGTCGCGCGAGGTGATCTTCCCGGAGCTGTCGGTCTCATCTATCGCAGAGGCGAGATTGCGTATCTGAGGGCGCACGGCTGGCAGGACGTCGCCGGGGGTACGCCGATGCGGCCAGACACGCTTTTCCAGATCATGTCGATGACCAAACCGGTCACGGCGGTATGCGCATTGACCCTCGTTGATCAGGGCTTGATCGGACTGCATGAGCCCATCGAGAAGGTCCTTCCGGAGTTCCGCGGACAGCGCGTACTTCGGCATCCCCACGGGGATCTTGACGACACCATCGAGCGCACGCGGTCGATCACACTGTCAGACCTGCTGACCTTTCGCGCAGGCATCGCCACCCTGGTGAGCCCCCATCCATGGAAGCCGCCCACACCTGTCACGTCTGCCATCACAGCCGCGTACGACGAGCATGGCGATAACTCCGAGGCATGGCTGAGGGCGGTCGCTTCGATTCCGCTGGAGACCCAACCCGGCTCGGCGTGGTCCTACGGCACAGGTTCGGAGGTGGTCACCATCCTCGCCGAGCGAATCTCCGGTGTGCCGTACCCAGAGTTGCTGTCCCAGAGAATCTTCGAACCCTTGGGCATGGTGGATACCTGTTACGTGGTCCCCGCAGGCAAGCAGCACCGCTTGGCTACCGCGTATGAGCGCCAACCCGATACGCCGACCATCGAGGTTCTGACTTCAGAGTTCTTCACCGAGCACCGACCAACTGCCGTCACGCCACCCTTTCCGCGCGGCGGATACGGGCTCGTGTCCACTGTCGATGACTATCTACAGTTCTCGCGCATGCTCTTGGCGGGTGGAACACTCAATGGCGAAAGGGTGCTGTCTCGTCGGCTCGCGTCCCTGATGACCACCAATCATCTGTCCGACCAGCAGCGTGCAGCGCTTCCAGCGCCGGTAGTCGACAGCTACCGTGGCCAAGGCTGGGGACTAGGGCTGCAGGTCGTCATCGACCCCGCCCTCCACGAACAGTATGTAGGTTACGCGTCGAGAGGGTCGTTCGGATTCTCCGGGGCCCTGGGAACATGGTGGCAGGCCGATCCCGTCGAGCAGATGATCCAGATCTTCATGTACCAGCTGCTCTCGCCCGATGATGCAGTACGCCAACTATTTCAGAACCGCGGCTATGAGGCCATCGACGAATGATTCTGATGCTCAACGATTTATGACCAACGACCCGAAAGCGACAAGCAGACCGGGCGAGCCCCGGCACGACGATCAGTGCGACAACGCAATCAAGGAGCAAACCTCAATGACCGAAACACCGGCTCTGCCTGACGACAGTGACGTCGCTGCGCGCAAGCCCCCGACCTCAGCCCGGAGTGGGATGAACTCTACGCCAGCAAGACTGAATTCTTCAGCGGCGAACCCAACTCATCATTGATCGAGGAGGTGCAGGGCCTTCCGGCGGGCCGGGCACTCGATGTCGGTTGCGGTGAGGGCGCCGACGCGGTGTGGCTCGCGCAGCAAGGGTGGGAGGTCACCGGTCTGGAAGTGTCGCAGGTGGCGCTGAAACGGGCCACGGCGCGCGCCGAACAGGCTGGCGCCGCGGTGCAATGGGTGCACTCGGGACTCGTTCACGCAGGGCTTCCTCCAGCATTTTTCGATCTGGTTGTCGCGCACTACCCTGCGCTGCCCAGCTCGGACCGACACGACACTGAATGCACACTGCTGGAGTCTGTCGCGCCGGGCGGTCGACTACTTATGGTTTACCACGCTGGATTCGACAGCGACGAAGCCAAAGCCCGTGGCATAGATCCGGCTGACTATGTGCTGCCCATCGACGTTATTTCTGCACTGCTACAGGGAAACTGGACCATCTCCATTGACACCCGCAGCCCCCGAATGTCACCCCCCGGCGGTGCAGGACATGAAATCAGCCACAACGTGATCATTCGGGCCCGACGCAACATGTGACGAGTTGTCGTCCGAGCAATCCAGGCGATATCGCAATTAGTCGAGGATGGCGGTTGCTTCGACTTCGACCAGCACGTCCGGTTCGAACAGGCGGTCGACACCGATCAGTGATGCCGGCGGCCAAGGCGACGGAAGACCGACCTCGTCGGCTACCTGCTGTACTCCGGTCATGAACGCGCTCATCTTCTCCGGTTCCCAGTCGGTGACGTAAAAGGTCAGGCGTACGACATCATCGAAGGTTGCTCCAGCTCCGGAAAGCGCAATGGCTGTGTTGCGCAGAGCTTGCGCGATCTGTCCGGCGAGGTCGCCGGTTGCTACCGGTGCGGCGTCGCGCAGGCGCGAGACCTGGCCGCTGATGTGGACATGGCGCGTACCTGTGCCCAAGGCGACGTGGTGGTACGGCACCGGTTGCAACAATCCGTCCGGGGTGAAGCGGTGGACCGACATGGGTCTCCTCTGTAGCGACTCGCGGGTGGTAGTTCATGAGTACCTCGTGTGTTGAGGAAACTTCAACGAGACTAGGTTTCATGACAGATACCTCCGGCGTGCACAGTGAGGACCTCGTTATCGCCGCGCCTCATCGTGAACTACTGGATCAGGTGTTGGACAAATGGTCGCTGAGCGTGCTCAATACGCTCTGCGAACGCGCGTGCCGGTTCAATGAGCTTCGGCGTGTCATTCCGTCAGTCACCCAGAAGTCCCTGACCGCCACCCTGCGGCGGCTTGAGCGAAATGGCATCATCGAACGCGTCGTGTTGAGTACGCGTCCAGTGCGCATTGAGTACCGGATCACCTCGTTGGGCAAGACCCTTCGTCAACCGGTGGAAGTGCTTCTGAATTGGGCAGACGCCCATATGCCGGAGATCTGAACTGGCCCGTGAAACCTTCGATAGTCAGAATTGAGGAATCTCAACCTCGCGACAGACCCGGGCTACTGGCCCCGCCCCGGTGGTTTTAGTCATCTGTAGTGGCAAAAGTAGGAACGGTACGGTGGTGCAGGTTCGTGTGTAGCGGCAGGGCCGCCGGTCGGCTGTGCTTCGCTTAGCCGGCTCGCGGCCAGGGTGCCGTCCGGCCTTTGCGGGGTGCGTATCAGCGCTAATTTTGAGTGCCTCGGTACCTCTCTGCGGCGGAAAGCGACAACGCCCCTGGTCACTTCGCGGGGCTTCACTTAGGGCTATTGCCACCGGCTGGGGTATGCCCGACAAGGCGATCCGGTGCCGCGGATGCAGATTGACGAGAGATGAATGTTCTCTGCTCTTCAGCGATCCAGTAGTCACTATGCGCAAACACCTTCGTCTCCTTGCCTGGGGGATCCGGTATCGGCGTGCTGTCGATGGATTCATATGGCAGGGCGCTGGCGATCGGGTCGGTGTCGCGCCAAAAATTTTGCCACGCTTTGACTTTCGCGTTGACATCGGCGAACCAGGTTCGATTGAAACTATGGGGGAAGAACGTGGCGTATAGAGACTCTAGGGGTGATCCGCACGTCACGAGCACTAGGTCATCAGGATCGGGCCACTGCGCTTTCACTACTGCTGTCGTCTGATCAGACGTCAACGTCCAGGGCGCCAGGACAGATCCCTGACTATGACCGACGAGGACGGTCGGTGCCTTGCCGGCCTGTTTCAGCGCGTCGGCTATCCCGTCGATGGCATGGGTTCGGTAGGTCCTCGCACCGAGCGGTTGCAGGGTGATCGGCCAAAAGCAGGCGATATCAGCGATGCCCTCGACTGTTTTACGAAGCACTGGGGTCGTGTTCACTTTTCGGATCAGAAAGAAGACGCCCAAAGCGATCGCGAACGAGTAAGTCACGGGGGCATACGAGTACTTCTCTCCTTCGCAATCACCCGGCACAGTGTCGTCACACCACTGGGTGATATGGACATACACCAAGAACGCCGCTGTCGCGCTGCCACAAAGCGTCAGCGCGATCGCGGCCGTTGACCAAGACAGCCGCCCTGCCTGTCCAATAGTCGTGTGAATCCACCGCCAGCGTGATAAGTCTTTCGCCGCAGAGGTGTCGGTCGCGCTATCGCCTGTCAGCTGCCGGCGCCGCCACCTTCGGAAGCCGCTCAGCGCTCCTACTGAAACCGCGAGGGCAAGAACGTTTGCGATCACGAGTCCCAATGCGAGCAGCGGAAGCATGGCAGACGACTCGCTCATATTGCCTAGTCTCATCAGCCACACTGAATCGGGATGCGGATTCTCTTCCAAACCAATAACCCCCCACCGCGGCGTCATCAGCAACTGAGTCAGGCCGGCATGGACGCAACTCAGCGTCAATATCAGCAGCGAGATCCCGAGGATGATGGCAAAGGCTGCCCCGCCAGACGGTCCTGGCTGACTTGGGCGCCAAGTCAGCACGACAGCAGCAGCCAAAGTCAGCATGACGACGAGCGACGCGCCTGCCACAGATCCTGCCGGGTCGACATAGATCAGCCACGACTTGGATAGCACTGCCAGTCGCTCGTGGATCACTGAAACTGCGGCATCGGAATAGTCACCTCGCTGGCCGAATTCAAACCATAGAGCGTCTTGTTGCTTGAGTTGTAAGTTTGTAGGTAGGTCCTGGGTGAAGAAGTGAAGAACCGACGTATCATCAACGACCTGCCACTCTGACGGCCGAGCGAAGTACCCAAAACCACTCACCCCCAATACAACTGACGAGTGCACTATTGCACTCACGACGTGCAGCCGCGACTCCCGCTCTTGCCACACGCGGATCAACAGGATCACAACCAGTACTGACGCCGTGATACCTACCGCCGTCTCTCGACGCCAAACTTCAACGGATTCGGGCAGGGTGATGAATCGGAGCACCGTCTCGACGATCGCCGTTCCCCAGCAAGTCGTCAGAACGGTCATGACCAGTGCAGCACTCCACACCGCCGTCACGTGGACTGCGCGTCGCACATTCCCTTCTGGTCGCATCTCGTAAGCGACGTTAAGCAGCGTCAACGGGAAAACGAGCAGCCACAGTAATGCCGAACCTTTTCGCGACATGCGTGACCAATTCACCAGGACCAACTCGTGAGAAACCGGTTCGGGCGGTCCTGCGAGTGACACCCACCGACGCCGCTTCAACCTGGCCTTCGGATTAATTCGACTCCAAAGCCCCTGTGTTTCGTTCGGGTCTTCAGTGCGGGCGACGATCGGAGGGGTGCCGAGCGCTGACCAAGCGTTGTGGTCGCCGACCCCGTGCACACGGATTTCAGTTAACTCAGGCGTAGCAGCAGTGACCGTGCTGTCCATAGACACATCCCCCGGGCGTACGGAACATCGCGCCGAACACTACCCCCGGCCGAAGGAGACAAGATGTGAACTGGAAAAGTGACGCCTCTACAGCAGCCCCTGGGGGCGATACGGAGGGCAGCTACGGGTTTCGTCATATAAGTGTCGTTTGCGACATTTGGCGACAGCCCAAATGACTAAATGACACCAGCGCGTTTGGATTCAACGTCCGACGGAGCCGAATGATGGCTACACCAGCTGCCAATGTCGCGCTGGCAAAAATATGCGGTGGAACGGGTGTAACATCGTACGCTTTTGGCCGACCGCCGATATTCCGGCCCTCTAGCGGACGGCCTGATTGTCGGATCGGCCGGGCACAATCATCTCCATGGCTGCCACCGACCTTGCTGATATCCACCTGCCTGCCGACGCTGTCGTCCAACTCCGGGCGACAGATACGATCCGCTGGATCCACAGCCACGGATCTCCGGTTAACAGCGATTGGTGGACAGTCGAACTCACCAAGCACGGCCTCGATGACACGATCCTGGGCGACAGCATCACCCGCGGCGACATTTTCAACATTGCACAGCCAGCCCTCGATGATCCAGCCGCAGCGCTGACACTCCTGTGGAACTCGCTCGCATGGGGAAGCGGAGATAGACAACGCAACAAACAAGGCGCGGATCGCCTCGATCGCGGCCGATCCCTACTCCGCCGCAGCACTTCTCCAAGAGGGCGCCCGGCTCAGCCGTACTGACCCACGCGCCGCGTACAATCTGCTCCGCCCGAACAACAAGACCGCGATCGGCGACCTCGGTCCAGCATTCTTCACTAAGTACCTGTACTTCGCTGGTGGCGGACGCGCTGACCACCGGAGCTACATCCTCGACCGCAACGTCGCAGCGTCGCTTAACCGCACCTGCGGATGGGAGACGCTGCCGATCGACAAGGCTTGGCTGGCAAGCGCATACGAGCGCTACGCGCTCCTGATGGACCGCTGGGTCAACGAGCACCGCCTGTCGCGGCATGACGTTGTCGAACGGTGGCTGTTCGAAGACGGCAAAGCCATCAAGCGATAGTTCGCTACGCGCCACGCGCACGACGTCTCCAAGTCGCGCGGACCAGCTAGCTTCCGGGTCCGACCCGTTAACTCCAGACTCTGGGCGCCGTGGGCGACGAGGCGAAATGCAGGTAAGCATTTTGAACGTCCTGGTGCCCGACTATCCTCGATCGACAGGATTCCGCTCTTGCGAGTTCGATCGGTAGGAGGAATGGGCCGAGATGGATATAGCGGAGGTCCCCCCGTCATTGACTGGCACGTTCTGGCAAGTTGAGACGCCCGAGAACATCGTTCAAGGGGAACTGACGCTCGCCGACGGAAGCCCGACATTGGAGGTGGTCGGACAGCTTTTCGTTGAGCGCGCCAACAAGGTCGAGTTCGGCGCCAACGGCCTGATGAGAGGTTTCGCAAGAGGCGGTCGCCCGCATGATCGGGTGCTTGACTGGCTGCCGCGAAATATCCAGGGCCGCCTCGACGACGGCACACTCGTCTCGATGGTGGGCGCGCAGGGAAAAATGAAGCCACCGCACGATTTTCGAGATTTCCGCTATCGGCAGGAGTTCCGAACTCTGCGACACGCAATTCTGAACGAGCATGTCGATGATCGAACAACATATAGCGCCTGCAGATTCCGTGTGACCGGACCGATCTGGTACACGCAATCACAGGATGCAGCCAGCACGGCTGACGGTGGCGTTGTGACCGTCACGCATGAGGGAGATTCTTGCCTTATCGAGTTCGTCCCCGCCGATCCGATGACCATGAAAGAGCTCGGTGAGAGAGTCCTGAGCC